>RFTU01000106.1 GCA_009923315.1 Betaproteobacteria bacterium | reverse complement strand
GCACATGCCCAAGCTTGAAGGCCGGCAGATGATCATGGTGCTGGCACCCAAGCGTCGCTGAATAGCCAGCGCTGGAGGTTCTGTCTCGGAGCCTCGTGGCGCAAAAGCAAGCATTTCGTGAATGTCCGGTTTGGTCGCCGGGCGTTCGATCGAAGAAGCCGTTGCAGGCCAACAAGCACCCGGAAACGATTTCGGGTCGCCTGCAGGGGTCACTTAAAAGGAGCAGTCATGCCCAAGATGAAGACCAAGAGCAGCGCGAAAAAGCGTTTTCGCGTCCGTCCGGGTGGCACCGTCAAGCGCGGTCAGGCCTTCAAGCGCCACATCCTGACCAAGAAGACCACGAAGAACAAGCGCCAGCTTCGCGGCGCGGTCAACGTGCACGAGACCAACATGGGTCACATGGCTCAGATGCTGCCCTTCGCAGGTCTGTAAGCCGCCCGGTCATCTTCAAGGAAAGGATTCGATATGCCTCGCGTCAAACGTGGTGTCACCGCACGCGCCCGTCACAAGAAGGTTCTGGCCCTGGCCAAGGGTTTCCGGGGCCGCCGCAAAAATGTCTTCCGCATCGCCAAGCAGGCGGTGATGAAGGCCGGTCAGTACGCCTACCGTGACCGTCGCGCCAAGAAGCGTGTGTTCCGCCAGCTGTGGATTGCCCGTATCAACGCGGCCTCCCGCGAGCTTGGCGTCACCTACAGCAAGTTCATGGCCGGTCTGAAGAAGGCCAATATCGGCATCGACCGCAAGGTGCTGGCCGACATGGCGGTGAACGACCCGGCTGCCTTCGGTAGCATCGTGGCTCAGGTGAAGGCCCAGCTGGCTTGATGTTCCGGCGAAGGCGCGTTCTCGCGCCTTCGTGCCATCAGCCTACCGGCCGTCACCTGTGTGACGGCCGTTTTCATTTTTGAGCCGACATTTCTCCACGCCCCGCATGAACGAGCTTGATTCGATGGTGGCCAGCGCCACCGCAGACTTCACCGCCGCGGCCACCCCTGCCGACCTGGAAAACGCCAAGGCACGCTACTTGGGCAAGGCCGGACGCGTGACCGAGCTGCTCAAGGCGCTGGGCGCGTTGCCGCTGGAGGAGAAGAAGGCGCGAGGCGCCGAGATCAACGCCGCCAAGACGCAGATCGAAGCCGCACTGCACGAGCGTCGTCAGGCCATGGCCGATGCCGAGTTGCAGGCTCAGCTGCGCGCGGAGGCGCTGGATGTGACGCTGCCGGGCCGTCGCCGCGGTACCGCAGGCCTGCATCCGGTCTCGCGGACGCTTGAGCGCATCGAGGCCATCTTTGGCTCCATGGGGTTCGATGTGGCCGACGGCCCCGAGATCGAAAACGACTGGTTCAATTTCACCGCGCTCAACACGCCTGCGGACCACCCCGCGCGTTCCATGCACGATACGTTCTATGTCGACATGAACAGCGCAGACGGTTCGCCCTATCTGCTGCGTACGCACACCAGTCCCATGCAGGTTCGCCACGCGGTGCAGCATGTCAAGCGCCATCAGCCGCTGCTGCAGGCGGGTAAGGCCATGCCCGAGATCCGCGTGATCGCTCCGGGTCGCACCTACCGGGTGGACAGCGACGCCACCCATTCGCCCATGTTCCATCAGTGCGAAGGACTTTGGATCGGCGAGAACGTGAGCTTCAAGGATTTGAAGGCCGTATTCGGCGATTTCTTCCGCACCTTCTTTGAAACCGACGACTTGCAGATCCGCTTCAGGCCCAGTTTCTTTCCCTTCACGGAGCCCTCGGCCGAAGTCGACATCGCCTTCGCCAGTGGCCCCTTGAAGGGTCGCTGGCTGGAAGTGGCGGGCTCGGGTCAAGTGCACCCGAATGTGGTGCGCAACTTCGGCCTTGATCCCGAGCGCTACCTGGGCTTTGCCTTTGGCATGGGCCCGGACCGGTTGACCATGTTGCGCTATGGCGTGGACGATCTTCGACAGTTCTTTGAAGGCGACCTGCGCTTCCTGTCTCAGTTCAATTGAGTGCTTTGAACCATGCAATTCCCTGAGTCCTGGCTGCGCACGCTGTGCAACCCCAGTCTGAGCACTGGCGAACTGGCCGAGAGACTGACCATGGCCGGCCTCGAGGTTGAAGAGCTTCGGCCTGTGGCGCCGCCTTTCTCCAAGGTGGTGGTCGCCGAGATCGTCACGGCCGAACAGCATCCGAATGCAGACCGTCTTCGGGTGTGTCAGGTCGATGCGGGTGTTCACAGCAAGGAAGGCCCGCTTCAGATCGTCTGCGGGGCTCCCAACGCACGCGTGGGCATCAAGGTGCCGCTGGCCCTTGTGGGGGCTCAATTGCCGGCGGCCGAAGGCGGCAAACCCTTCGAGATCAAGGTTGGCCAGCTGCGGGGGGTACAAAGCTGGGGCATGTTGTGCTCCGCGCGCGAGCTGCAGCTCAGCGAGGACCACGAAGGGCTGCTGGAATTGCCCGCTGACGCACCCTTGGGTGCGGATGTTCGTGGCGTGCTGGGCCTGGACGACACCCTGTTCACCCTCAAGCTCACCCCCAATCTGGCCCACCACTTGTCCTTGCTGGGCGTGGCCCGTGAGGTCTCTGCCCTCACGGGCGCGCCGCTTCAGGAGCCCTCAGTCGGCCAGGCTGCGGTGGCCATTGAGGACCGGTTGCCGGTGCGTATCGAAGCGCCCGATCTGTGTGGCCGGTTTTCGGGCCGCATCGTGCGTGGCATCAATCCGGCGGCGCGCACGCCGGGCTGGATGGTGGAGCGTTTGGCTCGCTGTGGGCAGCGCCCTGTGAATGCCATCGTTGACATCTCCAACTACGTGATGTTCGAGCTGGGTCAGCCCACGCACATCTTTGATCTGGCCAAGGTCAAGCAGGGCTTGTCCGTGCGCTGGGCGCAAGCCGGTGAAACGCTCCAACTGCTCAATGGCCAGACGGTGACGCTGGACTCCCAGGTGGGGGTGATCGCCGATGAGTCAGGGGTGGAATCCCTGGCCGGCATCATGGGGGGCCAAGCCACGGCAGTGGGCGACGGCACCCGCGATGTGTACATCGAAGCCGCATTCTGGTGGCCCAAGTCGGTCGCCGGACGCGCACGACGGTACAACTTTTCCACCGATGCCGGGCATCGCTTCGAGCGGGGCGTCGATCCAAGGGGTACCGTGAGGGCGATCGAACGCATCACGGAGCTGCTCCTGGCCATTTGTGGCACGGACCATACCCGGTGCGGCCCGGTGGACGACCAATGGCCCGGGCAGCAGGCCGAGGCCGCCGTCGCGCCGGTGGGGATGCGCGTGTCTCGCGCCGCCAAGGTGCTCGGCATGAAGGTGACGCGCGAGCAATGCGAGTCGGTGTTCAGTCGCCTGGGTTTTGAATATCGCAGCGAAGGCGACGTCATCCATGTCAAGCCGCCCAGCTACCGTTTCGACCTCCAGATCGAGGAAGATCTGATCGAGGAAATCGCTCGTTTGGTGGGTTTTGATCAGTTGCCCGACACCCCGCCTCTGGCACCCGTGACGGCGCGTGTCCGGGTGGAGGCTCAGCGCGGCAGCCACGCGGTGCGCCATGTATTGGCCGGGCTGGATTACCAGGAAGGGATCCACTTCAGTTTCGTGGAAGAGCGCTGGGAGCGTGAGCTGGCCGGTCATGAACATCCGATCCGGGTACTCAACCCGATCGCGTCGCCGCTGGCGGTCATGCGATCCAGCCTGATCGGCAGCCTACTGCAGGCCGCGCGCGGCAATCTGGCGCGCAAGGCCAGTCGGGTGCGCCTATTCGAAATAGGGCGTGTCTTCATGCGCGACGCCAGCGTGGTGGACAGCGACACCACCGTGGCCGGTATCCATCAGCCCCTGAAGGTGGCCGCACTGGCCTTGGGCCCAGTCGACCGCCTGCAGTGGGCAACGGCTTCTCGCCCGGTCGATTTCTTTGACGTCAAGGGCGACGTCGAGGCCTTGATGTGGCCTTTGCTCCCCGAGTTCGTTCCAGCCGAACATCCCGCCTTCCACCCGGGTCGTGGCGCGGCGGTCATGCTGGACGGGCAGTTGATCGGACATGTGGGTGAGCTGCACCCGCGTTGGCGCCAGGCCTACGACTTGCCCTCGGCGCCCGGTTTGTTTGAGCTCGATCTGCAGGCCGTACTGCGCCGGCCGGTGCCGCTGGCAAGGGCGGTGTCGCGTCAGCAGCCGGTTTGGCGTGACCTTGCGCTCGTGGCGGGTGATGAACTCAGCCATGACCGCCTGATTGGCGTTTTGCAGCAAGACCCGCAAGGCGTGGTGCGTTCAGCCCGTCTGTTTGACGTGTACAAGCCCAAGTCTGCAGCGGCTGACCTCGGGGCCAACGAGCGAAGTCTGGCGGTGCGACTTGAACTGCTGGACGAAACGGCTACATTGACCGACGATCGCATCGAAGCGGCGGTGGAGCAGGCACTGGAGCGTGCTGCCCGCGTCGGAGCGCGTCTGCGCGCCGTTGTATGAGGGTTCAATACCGTGAATGACCGAGTCATCCTGCCATCCCTGGTCACGCCCACGCTGACCAAGGCGGAGCTTTCCGATCTGCTCTTCGAAAGGCTGGGCCTGAACAAGCGCGAATCCAAGGATATGGTCGACGCCTACTTCGACATCTTGGGGCAAACGCTGGGGCAGGGGATCGATGTGAAGCTCTCCGGTTTTGGCAATTTCAACGTCCGGCACAAGTCCGCGAGACCGGGGCGCAATCCGCGCACCGGGGAACTCATTCCCATCAACGAGCGTCGCGTGGTCACCTTTCACGCCAGCCTGAAGCTCAAGGCCGTGGTGCAAGGTGAGGAGCCTCCGAGTGACGAGGTCTGAGCGGGCCAGGGGCTCGGATGCCAGGGGTATCCTGGGCCTTTCCCTGATGATCCCCTCGACCGGCTTGGGCTGAGAATGCACCTGTGAGCCCCGAACTTCCACCGATCCCGCCCAAACGCTACTTCACGATTGGTGAGGTCAGCGAGTTGTGTGCGGTCAAGCCCTACGTGCTGCGCTATTGGGAGCAGGAATTCACCCAGTTGCGCCCGATGAAGCGGCGCGGTAACCGCCGCTACTACCAGCACCACGAGGTCCTGTTGGTACGCCGGATCCGAGAATTGCTCTACGAAAAGCGTTTCACCATCAGTGGCGCGCGTGATCGATTGGCCGAGAGCGGCTTGCGGGCCGGCTTCGATGGCGCTGCAGACACATCGGTCTTGGAGGATGTTCAGGGCAACCCATGGGGCGCGCCTTCGGCTTCGCCCGGCTCGCCAGCGGCATCCCACCAGGCCGACCTGGGCAGCTTGGCCGTGGGCGCTGAGCCCTTGCCACCGCTGGACTTCGATCTGCGGCGTGAACTGATGGCGATCCGCCGTCTGCTGTCGGATTGACCGGCTATAATCTTCGGTTCGTCGGGGTGTAGCGCAGCCTGGTAGCGCACTTGCATGGGGTGCAAGGGGTCGCGAGTTCGAATCCCGCCACCCCGACCATTGAAATCAAAAAGGCCCGAGTTCCATTGGAGCTCGGGCCTTTTGCATGGCGCGGTCCGGGCACTTCCCCCTATGCGCAGGGTGCTGTGACCGGCGTACAGTGGGGCGCTCGCGTGCCGTTAAACGCAGGAGTTCTCTTCCACCATGGCCACCAACTCCCGTCGCAAGTCGAAGAGCGCTGAATCGGCTCAAGCCGACCCAGCGGCACAGGTCCCGCGTCAACGGGTGCTCAAGAAGTATCCCAATCGGCGCCTGTACGACACGCAAAGCTCGAGCTACATCACGCTGCATGATGTGAAGGACATGGTGCTGGACGGCCAGGACTTCCAGGTCCAGGATGCCAAAACTGCCGAGGACATCACCCGCAGCATCCTGCTGCAAATCATTCTCGAGGAAGAGACGGGGGGGGTGCCCATGTTCTCCACGCCTATGCTGGCCAACATCATCCGCTTCTACGGTCATGCGATGCAGGGCCTGATGGGTCACTACTTGGAACAGAACCTGCAATCTTTCGCCGACATGCAGCGCCAGTGGACCGAGCAGTCCAAGTCGCTGTATGACCCGACCCAGTTCAATGCCGAGGCCTGGGGCAAGTGGGCCAAGATGTTCCAGTCGGTCCCGGGCTTTCCAGCGGGCAAGAAGTAGGGCGGTGCGGTGCCCGGCCGGCTGCGGGACAATGGCGTCATGGCCTTCACCTCACACGAC
>RFTU01000105.1 GCA_009923315.1 Betaproteobacteria bacterium | reverse complement strand
CAACCGCCCTATCTCTCTCAATTTGTTCGCTAACACTTAATGACTGTGACTGGAGAGCTGATAGTGATAATGACTGGCTAATGCTTTGAGCGACTGACTCGCTTAAAGAAAGCGATTGACTTACGCTTTGAGATAGAGCTTTTGACACAGACTGTGAAGCAGATAATGACTGTGACTGACTGACAGAAGCAGAAGCACTCAAGCTATTAGAGATAGATAGTTGCGTTGCTTTTGAAATTGACTCGGAAAGAGATAGCGACGTTGAAGCGGATTGGCTTGCGCTAATAGAAGCAGAGACCAATCTCGATACTGATTGAGAGACTGATTGGGACGCGCTTAGCGATGCGGATATTGATAGGCCACGAACAATATCTTCGCTCATTTTTTGACTGAGGCTAAGGCTTTGGGATACCGATGTGCTTAGCGCAGCAGATGTTGACTGGCTGAGTGAAAGCGATGTGCTGACTGACTTAGATACAGACTCTGAAACGGACGCAGAAACCGATACCGCCTGCGATTGAGAGAGGCTTTGCGACAAGGCAATGCTTTGCGATGTGCTCTGCGATATGGATACCTGCTTGCTTACTTCCTGCGACAAGCTAATACTCTGCGATGTTGAAGCAGAAAGAGATGCCGATGTTGATGCGCTAACAGATGCGGAAATGCTTGTTGCTTTAGATACAGACTCGCTTTGAGAAGTAGAGGTGCTCAGACTTTGCGAAATGGAAGTTGCCTTCGATATTGATTGCGAGGTGCTTATTGACGCTGATGTGCTTTCAGATATCGACACCGCCTTGCTTATTGATTCAGAAACACTTACAGCTTTTGATATTGATTCCGATAAGGACGCAGATATTGATAAGCCTTTTAACCTGTCCTTCTCCATCTGCTCACTAACGCTTGCGGACAAAGAAAGAGCCTCTGATATCGATACCGCTTTGCTAATTGAAGCCGATATGCTTTGAGACGTAGACGTAGATGCGCTTACCGATTGAGATAGGCTCGTGGATGTCGATAGCGACGCAGAGGTAGATACTGAAGTCGATACGCTCTTGCTCAATGAAATGGATTTTTCAAGCTCAACCGTTGATACCGACTGCGAAAGAGAGATGCTTTTTGATTGAGATTCGGATACCGATACCGAGGTTGATGCAGATAACGACTGAGACTGAGAGTAAGAGACAGATAGGCTCTGACTCTTTGATATAGATGTACTTACCGCGGCCTCTGATACAGACTGGCTAAGACTGATGCTTGTTGCCTTAGACACGCTAGCAGCAATTACGTCCGCAATCTTTGTGGTCACCTCAACCGTGGGTGTTGCAGTCGGCTTTACCGTGGAAACACCTAACTTAACCTGGTCGCCAACCTGCATAAGGTAGTTGTTAGGCGCCACACGGAGCATGGTGTACATCTGGCCATCGGTGCCAGTCACTACTGCATTGTCACCAATAATGGACGTAACAGTCCCCGCAACATTTGCTCTTGGCGTGATCGTGTCCAGTACGTTTAGCTGGCGATCAGACGCAAGCCCCATGGTGTTCATGAAATCTTTGAACTCTGCATACGCGGGCATTGCCACCAGCATCCCAACCACGATTAGTTTCTTCACGCCTTTACCCCCAGTTTTCCGGTTTGAAAAAGATGCAGCAGGGTCTTCTCATGCGCGTCCTGCCACAACTGCTGCCGCCGGTGCCCGGCCAGGCCCTGAAGGGCGTCGGCCCGGGCCAGGCGCTGAAGGTCAGCCGTGGACAAGCCGGCGCGAAAGGCCAAGTCCTGCACATCGGCAAAGGGGGCCCGCAGACGGGCCTGTACCAAGCCCTGCGCCAGGCTTGGCGACAGGCCGCTGACCATGCACAGGCCCAGGCGCACGGCTGGGCGGCCGGCGTGGGGCTCCAGGGTGCAGTCCCAATCGCTGTGCTGCACGTCCACCGGCCGCACCTGCACGCCGTGGCGGCGCGCGTCCTGCACCAACTGCGAGGGCGCATAAAAGCCCATGGGCTGCGCGTTCAGCAGCGCCGCCAAGAAGGCCTCCGGTTCGTGGCACTTCATCCAGGCACTGACATAGGACAGCAGAGCAAAACTGTAGGCATGGCTTTCCGGGAAGCCGTATTCGCCAAAGCCCTCAATCTGGCGGAAGATGCCCTGCGCGAAGTCCAGCGGGTAGCCCCTGTGCACCATGCCCTGCACGATGCGGTCGTGGAACACGTGCAGTTGGCCTTTCTTGCGCCAGGCGGCCATGGAGCGTCGCAACCCGTCTGCTTCACCGGGTGTGAAGCCAGCGGCGATGACGCAGATCTGCATGACCTGTTCCTGAAAGATCGGCACGCCCAAGGTGCGGCCCAAGGCGGCATCAAGCGCCGGGTAGGGCGAAGGCGGCAGTTCATCGCGTTCCCGCAACGCGCGCCGTTCCAGGTAGGGATGCACCATGCCCCCCTGGATGGGACCGGGCCGCACGATGGCCACCTGCACCACGAAGTCGTAGAAGGTGCGCGGCTTCAGGCGCGGCAGCATGCTTTGCTGCGCACGGCTTTCGATCTGGAACACGCCCACCGTGTCGGCACGGGTGGCCATGGCGAAGGTGGCCGGGTCTTCGCGCGGGATGTCTTGCACGCGCCAGGGCTGGGATTCGTCGGCCCGGCGGTGGCGCGGCGCGGATTCAAGCCAGCCATGCCAGTGCGTCATGAATTCCAGCGTCTTGCGGATGACGGTGAGCATGCCCAGGGCCAGCACATCCACCTTGAGCAGCCCCAGGGATTCCAGATCGTCTTTGTCCCACTGGATGACGCGGCGCTCTTGCATGCTGGCGGGTTCGATGGGCACCAGGCTGGACAGGCGGCCGGCGGCCATGACGAAGCCCCCCGTGTGCTGCGACAGATGCCGCGGGAAGCGGTGCAGGGCACCGACCAGTTGCAGCCAGCGCTGCAGCTGTGGTGCCTGGGCGTCCAGCCCCAGTTCGCTGAGGCTGCGCAGAAGGCGATCGGGGTTGTCAAAGCCGTGGACCGAGCGGGCGAGCTTGTCGATGATGGATGCATCAAGGCCCAGGGCGAAGCCCACATCACGCACCGCGCCCCGGGTGCGGTAGGCGGTGACGGCGGCGGCCAGCGCGCAGCGGTGCTCGCCGTACTTGGCATAGATGTACTGGATGACCTCTTCGCGCCGTTCGTGTTCGAAGTCGACGTCGATGTCGGGCGGTTCGGCCCGTTCGCGGGAGATGAAGCGTTCGAACAGCAGGGTGGTTTGCGTGGGGTCGACTTCGGTGATGCCCAGACACCAGCACACGGCGGAGTTGGCGGCCGACCCACGCCCCTGGCACAGGATGCCGCGGCTGCGCGCAAAACGCACCACATCGTGCACCGTGAGGAAGAAGGGTTCGTAGCGCAGGGCCTGGATCAGCTCGAACTCCCGTTCGAGTTGGGCCTGCACGCCAGGAGGCACGCCGCCGGGGTGGCGCTGCCGCGCGCCTTCGGCCGTGAGGGCCCGCAGGTGTTCGATGGGTGTTCGGCCTTCAGGCACCAGTTCGGCGGGGTATTCGTAGCGCAGCTCATTCAAGCTGAAGGTGCAGCGCCGGGCGATGTCGACCGTGGCCTGCAGCCACTGCGGGCGATAGAGCTGCGCGAGCTGCAGGCGCGAGCGCAGATGCTGTTCGGCGTTGCGCGCCAGGGCGGTGCCGCAGGCCGACAGGGGCCGGCGCAGGCGGATGGCGGTGAGGGTGTCCTGCACCGGCTTGCGCGAGCGGCGGTGCATGAGCACATCACCGGCAGCGGCAATGGGCAAGCGCAGACCTTCGCTCTCAAGCTGGCTCACCACGGCCTGCACCCGTTCCATGAGCAGGGAGTCGTCAGCCCACAAGAGGCGTTCGATGGCCAGTGCGGCGCGATCGCCGAAGGCCTGGGCACACCAGCGGGCCTGCGCCAGCAACGTGGCCGGACTGTCTTCACGGCGGGCGATGAGCAGCACCGTGCAATGGGCCAGGGCCTGGTGGGCCAGGAGGTCTTGCGGCCAGGTGCAATAGTGGCCCTTGGCGCAGCGGGCGCGGGACTGGGTGATGAGCTCGCACAGGTCCCCCCAGCCCGTTCGGTTATGCGCCAGCACCACCACCCGCAGGCCGTGCTCGAGGACGGCTGGGGGTGGGGCAGGCAGATGACTGGGCAGGTCTTGGGGGCCTGCAGTTTCCGACCCTGGCGGCGGCTCCTGGCCTAGCCTGAAAGGCGAGACTTCCAGATGGGAGCCCAAGAGCAGCCGAATGGGCGGTGCGTCGGCCGCGGTGCCCGATGAGGCGGTTTTTTCGCGCTGCCGCTTGAGTTCTTCATGCGCACGCACCACGCCGGCCACCGAGCATTCGTCGGTGATGGCCAGGGCCTCGTAGCCCAGCTCGGCCGCACGCGCCAGCAGCTCCTCTGGGTGCGAAGCGCCGGTGAGAAAACTGAAGTTGCTGCGGCAGTGGAGTTCGGCATACGAAGGCAGCATACTGTTTATTTATACAGCATTTAAAATGGGCCTGTGCCCTCCTTCATTCCGCTCGCCCCGTCAGGCGCCTAGGCTCCAACATGCCGGCCACCCCCTGGTCCTCGCTGCGGGCACGCCTGCGGCATCCGCTCATCCAGGCCCCGATGGCCGGGGTGCAAGACAGCGCTCTGGCGGTGGCCGCCTCCCGCGCCGGGGCCTTGGGTTCACTCCCGGCGGCCATGCTGGACGCCGCAGGGTTGGCGCGCGAACTGCAGGTGCTGCAGCGGGAGTTGGGGACCCAGGGGCTGCCCTACAACGTCAATTTCTTCTGCCACCGGCCGCCGAGGCCCGACCCCCTGCGTGAAGCGGCCTGGCGTGCCACGCTGGCGCCCTATTACGCCCAACTGGGCCTGGATCCGAACGAACCGGCTGCGGCGCCGCAGCGCCAGCCTTTCAATGCGGAACTGGCCGATGCCCTGGCGTCTGCGCCCCCGCCCGTTGTGAGCTTTCATTTCGGGCTGCCAACGCCCGATCTGCTGGATCGGGTCAAGGGCTGGGGGTCGGTGGTGTTGAGTTCGGCCACCACGGTGGAAGAGGCCCTGTGGCTGCAGGCCCATGGGGCCGACGCCGTGATTGCGCAGGGTTGGGAGGCCGGTGGGCACCGTGGCCACTTCCTGCAGGCAGACCACGACCTGAGCGGCCAACTGCCGCTCCAGCAGCTGCTGCCCGCCCTGCGCCAAGCCCTCTGGCTTCCGGTGGTGGCCGCCGGTGGTCTGGGTCAGCCCGATGCCGTGGCCGCGGCCCTGCAGGCCGGCGCTGCTGCGGTGCAGGTGGGCACGGCCTTCCTGCTGTGCGACGAAGCGAAAACGCCGCCGCTGCACCGTCAGGCCTTGATGCGGGCGGCGCAGGCTCGAACGCCAAGCGGTCACGCGGGCTCGGGTGACGGGGACCTGACCACGGTCACGCGCCTGTTCACGGGGCGCCCGGCCCGGGGGCTGCGCAACCGGCTCCTGCGGGAGGTCGATCCCCTGTCACCGGCGGCCCCAGCCTTTCCCCTGGCCGGGGCCGCATTGGCACCCCTGCGCGCGAAGGCCGAGGCCGCCGGCTTGGATGATTTTTCTCCGCTGTGGAGCGGTCAATGCCCGCAGGGCTGTCGCTCGGTGCCCGTCGCGGCCATGGTCGACTCGCTGATGTCCGCGTGGGCCGATGGTGCGGCCCACGCCGGAACGGGGGAAAGGGCTCGCATGAGCGCCGGGGCTTGGGGCGGCTGACCCCTCATCGTTCACTTCTGAAATCGGATTCGACATGAGCAACTTGTCTGCACAAGGTCCCAAGGGCTACTGGATCGTCCGCGGGGATGTCCGCGACGTGGAGCAGTACCAAAGCTATGTGCGCGCCAATGCCGCGCCTCTCAAGGAGTACGGGGCCCGCTTCCTGGTGCGGGGCGGTGCCTTTGAAGTCGTGGAGGGCAGCAGCCGCTCGCGCCATGTGGTGATCGAGTTTCCCTCGGTGGAAGCCGCACGGGCCTGTTGGCACTCGCCCGGCTACCAGGCGGCCATTGCACTGCGCCAGCCCGTGTCGGAGGTGGACCTGGTGATCATCGGCGGTTACGAAGGGCCGCAACCGGGCGACGCCGCCTGAGGGCGGCTCTGCCAGCAAAGCCGGGGCTCAGGGCCCCGGTTCAATTGAACCAGCCGTGCAGGAACCAGCCCTGGTTTGGGCTGCGGCGTTCACGAAACACCCAGCACAGGCGATGGTCAAGGCCTTCGGCCACGTGGTAATCACGGCACACGGGTTGGCCGTCGAACCAACCGGCTTCGATGCGCTCGGGCCGGGTGCGCAGCACCAAGGG
>RFTU01000104.1 GCA_009923315.1 Betaproteobacteria bacterium | reverse complement strand
GGATGGGAAGCGCATGGACCCGAAGGCACTGCCGCATGCAGCACTGCTGCAAGCGCGACGGCTTGAAATCGGGGCTGCGCGATGAGTGGGCGGCACCTCAAGATGTTGACGGCCTCTGGTATGAGACGCCGGGCCTGCGTCCCGCGGCAGCCGGCCATTGCAGCCGACGTCGCCGTGAGAGATTGGTGAGCACAAGGGTATGGAAGGATGCCAATAGCCAACACGCGCCGACCAATCTGCGAGAAGATGGCAGTCCTTCACTGCACAGGAAAATGGGCCATGCGAACCTCTACACGTCAGACCTTGCCGTTGCCCCTGATGCCGGGCCTTGTCGGACTACTGGCCGCCACGGCCCTGTCCGCTTGTTCCCTGGTTGCACCCGTGGCCGGCCCCTCGGCCAGCGCCGTGGTCAGCGCCACCTCGGTGGCGGCCGCGGCCGGCATGAACCCCTCCGGCACGGTTCGCTTCGTGCAGCAGGGCGAGGCGGTTCGGGTGAGTGGCCGCATCAGCGGCTTGCGCGCCAACCAGGTGCATGGTTTTCATGTGCACGAAGCCGCCGACTGCAGCGGCGACGGCCTGGGGACCAAGGGCCATTTCAATCCCGGTGGCGTGACGCACGGACAGCATGGTGGCCAAGTGCACCACGCGGGTGACCTGATTTCACTGCGCGCCAACGCGGCGGGCGTAGCCGAGTTCGAATTCAGTGCCAAGGGCCTGACGGTGGCGCCCGGGGCCACCAGCGTGGTCGGCCGTGGCCTGATCGTGCACCGCGACCCCGACGACTACACCACCCAACCCACGGGCAACGCCGGTCCACGGCCAGGGTGTGGCGTGATCCGAGCTGACTGAAGGGTGGTGGCGGGGCGACTCATCGAACGGGTGTGTTGATGCCGCCCTGCTCGGGAACTTGTGTTGAACGGCGGAGTCTGTGAGTCTTCCCATCGGAGTCCTGAGGATGAAAGTCGACCGTTTGCCGCGTTCACTGAGGGTGGTGTTGGCAGCCCTGACGATTGGGGCTCTTGGCGCCTGCGCGGTCTCGCCGCAGAGGGTGACGGTGCCGGTCGTGCCCTCGCTCGATCTACAGCGCTTCATGGGGCCGTGGTACGTCATCGGTGTGATTCCGACCTTCCTTGAAAGAGACATCTACAACGCCATCGAGTCCTATGAACTGGCTCCAGATGGCACCATCAGGACCACCTTCACCTTCAACAAGGGCGCTTTCGACGGACCGGCCAAGCGTATGCAGCCCAGAGGATTCGTCATCGAGGGCACCCACAACGCCGTTTGGGGCATGCAGTTCGTGTGGCCCATCAAGGCGGAATTCGTCATCTCGCATGTCGATGCCGATTACACCGAGACCATCATCGCGCGCAGCGCCCGCGATTACGTCTGGATCATGGCACGCACGCCCACCATCGATGACACGCGTTACGAGGGCCTCGTTGCCAAGGTCAAGGCCATGGGCTACGACATCCGCAAGCTTGTGAAGGTCCCTCAGCAAGGGCCTTCGGGCGCAACGGTCTTGAGCAGACCTTAACGCTGCAACCCCGGGTGTGGAGACCCGGCGGTTGTGCGCGTGACCAGGACGGGTCCGCATCACCATCAGCGAATGCCGAGAAGTCTGGCGGCGCTGGGCCAACTTCGCTACCATCGGCCATCATCCTGAACAAGGTTTCGCGGACCATGTCACAAGCCGATTTCGACAGCCTCGTACCGCCCGGTGGCCTGGACCGCCGTCGCTTCACCCGCAGCGCACTGGGCGTGGGGATTGCCGCTGCAGCCGGGCCGGTGGTGGCGCAAACCGCCATCAAGACGCCCACCGCCGGACTGACCGTGGGCGAGGTCACCATCGAGTCGGCCGGCTTCAAGATGCCCGCCTACCGCGCCGCGCCGGTGGCGGCGCGCAACGCGCCAGTGGTGCTGGTGATCAGCGAAATCTTCGGCGTGCACGAGTACATCGCCGATGTGGCCAATCGTTTCGCGCGGGCCGGTTATTTCGCCATCGCGCCCGAGTTGTTCGCACGGGCCGGCGATCCCACCTCCTATGGGGAGATCGCCAAACTGATCGCCGAGATCATCATGAAGACCCCGGACGCGCAGGTGATGGGAGACCTGGATGCCTGCATGGCCTGGGCGCAGTCGCAAGGCGCCGATGTATCGCGCTCGGCGGTGACGGGTTTCTGCTGGGGTGGGCGCATCACGTGGCTGTATGCCGCACACCAAGCTCGGTTGAAGGCGGGTGTGGCCTGGTATGGACGCCTGGTCGGCGCGGCCAATCCGGTTTGGCCCAGCCACCCGATCGACCAGGTGGGCCGCCTGCAGGCGCCGGTACTGGGCCTGTACGGCGGCAAAGACGACGGCATTCCGCTGGCCTCCGTCGAGCGCATGAAGGCCGCCCTGCAGGAACAGGGCAGCGCGGCCGCCAGGCGCAGTGAATTTGTCGTGTACCCCGAAGCGCCGCATGCCTTCCATGCGGACTATCGGCCCACCTACCGCAAGGAGGCGGCCGAAGACGGCTGGTCACGCTGCCTGGCCTGGTTCAAGGCGAACGGGGCGGCTTGAAGAAGCCCCCCATGCAAATCCTGTAGCGCGGCGAACAGGCCGTTCATAATCGGGCGCTTCCCCACTCCACCGGAGCACGCGCCATGCCCACCTATGTTGTGACCGCACCCGCTGGCCGACTGTCGGCGTCGCAGAAGGAACAACTGGCCCGTCGCATCACCGACATCCACTGCGCCAAAACCGGCGCGCCGGCCTACTTTGCGCAGGTGCTGTTCACCGACGTCACGCCCGGCAACTACTTCCTGGGTGGCAAGCCCCTGAAGGATGACAACATCTTCGTGCATGGCCAGATCCGCGCGGGCCGCGGTCCGGAGATCAAGGAGCCCCTGATTCTGGACCTCATGAAGGCCACGGCCGAGATCGCTCAAACGCATGAAAGCCACGTGCAGGTCTACATCGTGGACGTGCCCGCGCGACAGATTGCCGAATGGGGCCAACTGCTGCCGCTGCCGGGTGAAGAGGCCGCGTGGGATGCGGCGGTCCCTGATTCGGTCAAGCAGAGGATGGCCGCGCTGCTGAGCTGAGCGCGATGCAGCCCGCCCCTGGACGCGCCGGCAGCACCCCAGGGGCCACAGCAACAAAAGTTTGCAAAGGCGCCGCACTGGCGCGCCTTGGCGCGCCTACCATCGGTGTGAACCCATGGGGAGCATGCGCATGATCTCGAGAAGACGACTCGCTGGCGGTCTGCTGTTCACCACAGGCGCGGCATGCGGCGCTTGGTCACCGGCCGTTTGGGCACGCACCCATGAAGCGGTAACGGAGGAAGCGCGCGCCCTGCATGCCCTCAACCGCCTGGCCTACGGGCCTCGGCCCGCCGATATTCAGGCCATGCGTGCCCAAGGGCCACGAGCGTGGCTGGCAGCCTTCCTCGACTCTCAACTGGAACCGCAAGGCCTGACCTTGCCCGCCTCGCTCAACGAGCGCCTTGGAAGCCTGGAAACCTTGCAACTGAGCCAGGCCGAACTGCTGGCCCGCTTCCGACGGGTGGTCCAAGCGGCCACCGCGGTGCCGGCATCGGCGCAGGCCGAGCCCGGCGCCCCCAACGGCCAGGCGAATGCCGCGACGATGGAAGGCGGGGGCGCGGAGGCGGTGCAGGCCCGCGTGCGTCGTGAACAGGTACGCCCGGTGGTGCTGCAGGCTGCACAGGCGCGGCTGGCACGGGCCATTGAAAGCCCGGCCCAGTTGCAAGAGGTGTTGGTCGAGTTCTGGTTCAACCACTTCAACGTGTTCATGGGCAAGGGGCCGGTGTCGGTGTTGGCCGGCGCTTATGAGCGCGAGGCCATTCGTCCCCATGTGCTGGGCCGATTCCGCGACCTGCTGGGTGCCACTGCCAAGCACCCGGCCATGCTCATCTACCTGGACAACGCGCAGAGCGTGAAGCCGGGCTACCGGGCACCGGCCCAGTTGGCCCGGGTCAACCCGAACGCCCCGCGGCTGAGCGGTCTGAATGAAAACTATGCCCGGGAGTTGATGGAGCTGCACACCCTGGGGGTCGATGGTGGCTATACCCAGCAGGATGTGACGGAGCTCGCGCGCGTGTTCACGGGCTGGACGGTGGACCAACGCGGCGTGCGGCAAGGCCGCTCGGGCTCCTTGTTCGTGTTCGATACCAGCCGGCATGACAACGGCACCAAACAGTGGTTGGGGCACACCATTCAACCGGCCGGGCAGGCCGAGGGGGAGACGGCACTGGACCTCCTGGCCGCTCACCCGGCCACCGCCCGGCATATCGCCTTCAAGCTGGCTCAGGCCTTTGTGGCGGACGACCCTCCCGCCGCCCTGGTCAAACGCCTGGCTGATCGGTTCGTGGCCACGCAAGGCGACCTCAAGGCGGTGACGCGCGAACTCATCGCGTCCGAAGAGTTCTGGCAGCCGCAGCTGTACGGCGCGAAGTTCAAGACGCCCTATCACTACCTCATCAGCAGTTTGCGCGCCCTGGGTGCCGGCACACCGCCCGATGTGGGGCCGCTGCTGCAGCTGCTGGCGCAAGCGGGGATGCCTTTGTATGGGGCACCCACACCCGATGGCTACAAGAATGTGGCCAGCGCGTGGATGAGTCCACAAGCCCTGGCGCAGCGGGTGCAGTTCGCCAGCACACTGGCTGAGCGACGGGCGCGGCAAGGGCTGCGCCACGACGCCGATGCGCAACGGCTGATGGACACGCTCGGTCCGCTGCTGAGCCCGGGCACACGAGACACCGTCAGCGCCGAGCCCGCTGCCATGCGCGTGGCCTTGTTGCTGGCCAGCCCAGAATTCATGAAGCGTTGAACAGGAGCACCCTCCCCATGCAGCGTCGCCGCTTTCTTGCCGCCCCATCCGCGGCCGCAGTCGCCGGGATCTGGGGGCTGTGGCCAGGCCTGTCGGGTGCGCTCACGTCACCGCCTTCATCGGATTCAGCGCTTCCCCAGAAGTTGGTGGTGGTGATGCTGCGCGGGGCCGTCGATGGCCTGTCCGTGGTGGTGCCCCATGGCGAAACCCACTACCACCAGGCCCGCGGGTCCATTGCGCTGGCGCGGCCCGGCACCCGCGAGGGCGCCGCATGGCCCTTGGACACTCTGTTTGGTCTGCACCCCGCCCTGTCGCGACTGATGCCGCTGTGGAACAAGGGGCACCTGGGCTTCGTGCAGGCCAGCGGGTCGCCCGACCCCACGCGATCGCACTTCGATGCGCAGGACTACATGGAAACGGGCACCCCGGGCCGCAAGAACACGCCCGATGGGTGGATGAACCGGCTGCTGGCTCAGCTGCCCGGCCCAGCCGCACCCACCCGGGCCGTGAACCTGGGCGCCACGCCGCCTCGCATCTTCGCCGGCAGCGCCACCGTGGCCAGCCTGGGGGTGGGCCCACGCGCGATGGACGCCAACGCCATCGACAACCCCGAGCTGCAGGCGGCCCTGGGTCGGCTCTATGCCCGTGAGGGCGCGATGGCGCAAACCCTGCAAGACACCACCGAAGGCCGCAGCGCGATGAGCCGCAGCCTGGCCGCGGCCGATGAGCGCGGTCGACGCGCGCGACGCGAGGCCGAGGCCAGGGCCAGCGGTGGCCCGATGGACAACGGCCGCAGCAGCGACCCCAGCGCCGATGCAGGTGCGCCCACGGCACGGGGCTTTGCCGCCGACGCCCTGCGCCTGGGCCAACTCATTCAGGCCGGCCCACAGACCCAACTGGCCTTCACCTCGGTGGGGGGCTGGGACACCCATGTGAACCAAGGTGGCGCCAGCGGGCCCTTGGCCAACCGCCTGGCCAGCCTCGGCGAGGGGCTGGAGGCCCTGATTCGAGGCCTGGGCGATGCCTTCGCGCACACGGTGGTCGTGGTGATGAGCGAATTCGGCCGTACCGTGGCACAGAACGGTACGGGCGGCACGGACCACGGCCGGGCCAACGTGATGTGGCTCTTGGGCGGGCCCGTGGCCGGCGGCCGCGTGCTGGGGCAGTGGCCTGGCCTGGACCGCTCGGCGCTGGCCGACGGGCGCGACCTGGCGGTCACCACCGACTTCCGTTCGGTGCTGGCCCCGCTGCTGCAGCAACACCTGGGCGTGAGCGACGCGGCGATGTCGCAGGTGTTTCCGGGGTTCAGCGGCGCCTCGCTGCCCGGTCTGCTCCTGCGAACTTGAGGGCCCCGACCTCGCGGGTGGGCTGAGGTCGATCGTGGTGAACCCGACTCTAGGCCCACCCGTCACGACCGACCGGCTCACGCCCGCGGCGATCGCCGCTGCAAGATGGCCTTGGACACGGCCGTGACGGAGCCGGTGAGGAAGGTCCCCCACAGCAAGTCGATGGCGGTGACCATCCAGGGCCAGTTCTGCAA
>RFTU01000103.1 GCA_009923315.1 Betaproteobacteria bacterium | reverse complement strand
TGAATTCACGCAGCGCCTGATTGAGGTGTACGGCAAGACCGACAAGCTGGTCAACCACCTGCACCTGCCGGTGCAGCATGGCGCTGACCGCATACTGATGGCCATGAAACGCGGCTACACCGCCATGGAGTACAAGAGCACCATCCGCAAGCTGCGGGCGGTGCGGCCCGACATCTCGCTGAGCTCGGACTTCATCGTGGGGTTTCCCGGGGAAACCGAAGAGGATTTCGGCAAGATGATGAAGCTCATCGAGGACATCGGCTTTGATGCCTCCTTCAGCTTCGTCTTCAGCCCACGCCCGGGCACGCCCGCGGCCAACCTGCCCGACGACACGCCGCAGGCCGTCAAGCTCAAGCGCCTGCAGCATCTGCAGGCCACGATTGAGGCGAATGTGCGGCGAATCAGCCTCAGCCGTGTGGGTACGGTGCAACGCATCCTGGTGGAGGGCCCCTCGCGCAACAGCGCCACCGGCAAGGCCGGCAGTTCGGCCACGGAACTCATGGGCCGCACCGAGTGCAACCGCATCGTGAATTTCGAAGGGGGCCCGCAGGGCGGCCGCCTGCATGGGCAGATGCTGGCGGTGCGGATCACCGAGGCGCTGCCGCATTCCTTGCGCGGCGAGGTGGTGCTGGGATGATGGCCCGCGAAAGCGGAGAGTTCAGCGTCGACCGGGCCACATGAAGGCGCGAACCCACAGGGCCAAGGCGGTGCTCAGCACCATGAGGCCATAACCCGCCATGGTGCCCTCGGCCCCCCAATAGGCCCAGGCACCGACATGGGCGGCCAAGGCTGCCAGGTAGGCCCACGGCAGCAGCGCCGCCCAACCCCGGCCCACGGTGGGCCCGCGCCACAGCAATTTCAGGCCCAGCACCGACAGCAGAGCCACCCAAAACGGCGCGGCCGCTGCATTGACCAGGTGCCAGGCTGCATCCGATGGGGTCATAGAGTCGAAATTTTATAATTCCCCGTTTATGGCCGTCCTCGCCCTCGGGCTCAATCACCACACCGCCCCGCTGGACCTGCGCGGGCGCTTGGCCTTTGCGCCAGGACAATTGAGCACGGTTCTGCAGGATTTCCGCCAAAGGCTGCAGCGGGCCGCTCCCGAGGCGGCGATTCTGTCCACCTGCAACCGCACCGAACTGTATGTGGCTGCAGACGCGGCCGCGGTGCACGACATCGCCGCTCCCGCCTTGAGTTGGCTGGCCGCGCAGGGCGGCATCAGCGACGGCACGCTGCGCAGCCATACCTATCTGCGCGAAGAGCGCGATGCCGCTCGCCACGCCTTTCGAGTGGCCTCGGGTCTGGACTCGATGGTGCTGGGCGAGCCGCAGATCCTGGGCCAGATGAAGGAAGCGGTGCGCGAAGCCGATGCGGCAGGCACCCTCGGCACCACGCTGCACCAACTGTTTCAACGCTCGTTTGCGGTGGCCAAAGAAGTGCGCAGCTCCACCGAAGTGGGTTCGCACTCGATCAGCATGGCCGCGGCATCGGTGCGCCTGGCCGCGCAACTGTTCGAAGACCTGCGCGATGTGCGGGTGCTGCTGGTGGGTGCGGGCGAGATGATCGAACTGGTGGCCACGCACTTCGCAGCCCGCCAGCCCCGGACCATGGCGGTGGCCAACCGCACCTTGGAGCGTGGCGAAAAGTTGGCTGCGCGATTCGGTGCCCAGGCACTGCGCCTGAGCGATCTGGCCACGCGGCTGCACGAGTTCGACGTGGTGGTGTCCTGCACCGCCAGCAGCCTGCCGCTCATCGGCCTGGGGGCGGTGGAGCGCGCACTCAAGGCGCGTCGCCACAAGCCTCTGTTCATGGTGGACCTGGCCGTGCCGCGCGACATCGAACCCGAGGTGTCCAAGCTCGACGATGTGTACCTCTACACCGTGGATGATCTGTCGGCGATCGTGCAGGTGGCCAGCGAAAAGCGCCAGGCTGCCGTGGAGCAAGCCGAAGTCATCATCGACGCGGGGGTGCAGAGCTTCGTACTCTGGCTGGACCAGCGCGCGGCCGTACCCCTGATCCAAGCCCTCAACCGACGCGCGGAAGAATGGTGCGAGGCCGAATTGGCGCGCGCAAGGCGACGCCTGGCCAAAGGGGATGATCCCATGGTCGTGATGGAAGCTCTGAGCCAGGCCATTGCGCAAAAGATGCTGCACGGTGCCTTTGCGGAGCTGCATGCCAGCGATGGCCCGCAGCGCGAGGCCCTGGCGCACACCCTGTCGCGTCTGTTCCTGCGCAGCGGCGGCCCGGCCGCATGAAGCCCGCGCTGCGCGAGCAGTTCGAGCGCCTGTCCCTCAGAGGCGCCGAGCTCGAATCGGTCTTGTCCGATCCCTCGGTCGCGTCGGACATGAAGCGCTACCGTGCGTTGCTCAAGGAACAAGCCGAGGTGAACGCGGTGCTCACGCGTTGGGCTCGCTACCGTCAACGCGAGTCGGATCTCGCGGCTGCGCAAGACCTTTTGTCGGTTGAGCTCAACGCCGATGCGGACATGGCCGCGATGGCGCGTGAAGAGGCCGAGCAGGCTCAGGCCGAACTGGAGCAGTTGTCCGGTGAACTGCAGGCCGCCCTGCTGCCCAAGGACCCCGACGACGAGCGGCCGTGCTTTGTGGAGATTCGCGCCGGAACGGGTGGCGATGAGTCTGCGCTGTTCGCAGGCGATCTGTTGCGCATGTACCTGCGCGACAGCGAGCGCACCGGTTTTCGCACCGAAATCCTCAGCGCCAGCGAAAGCGATCTGGGTGGCTACAAGGAGGTGGTGCTGCGGGTGGAAGGTGATGGTGCCTACGGGCGCCTGAAGTTCGAAAGCGGCGGCCACCGGGTACAACGCGTGCCGGCCACCGAAAGCCAGGGCCGCATCCACACCAGCGCCTGTACCGTGGCGGTCTTGGCCGAGCCCGACGAGGCCGAAGAGGTGCAGCTCAACCCGGCTGACCTGCGCATCGACACCTTTCGCGCCAGCGGTGCGGGTGGGCAACACATCAACAAGACCGATTCGGCCGTGCGCATCACGCACCTGCCCACCGGCCTCGTGGCCGAGTGCCAAGACGACCGTTCTCAGCACCGCAACAAGGCGCGGGCGATGCAGGTGCTGGCCGCGCGCCTGCGCGACCGAGAACGCAGCGAACGCGCTGCGCGTGAGGCGGCCACCCGCAAGAGCCTGGTGGGCAGCGGCGACCGCAGCGACCGCATCCGCACCTACAACTTCCCCCAGGGTCGGGTGACGGACCATCGGATCAACCTGACCCTGTACAAACTCGGTGCGGTGATGGACGGCGACCTGAACGACCTGGTGGCCGCCTTGCACGCGGCGCAGGTGGCCGAGGAACTGCAGGCCTTGGAAGCCGGTCGTGCAGGGGTTTGACAGCGGGACCGTGGACGCCGCGGTTCGACAGGCGCAGGGCTTGGGCCTGCAGCGCTTGGACGCCCTGCTGCTCTTGGCTGAGGCGATGCAGCGCAGCCGAACCTGGCTGATCTCACATGGTGAGCATGCACTCACACACAGTGAATCATCTGTTGCCCTGGCCTTGTTCCAGCAGCGGGCCGAGGGGGTTCCGATGGCCTACCTGCTGGGCCGCCGCGAATTCCATGGCTTGATGCTGAGGGTCACGCCCGATGTGCTGGACCCAAGGCCCGACACCGAAACCGTGGTGGACTGGGCGCTGGAGATCATGACGTCGGACTTCAGGGGCCGCGCGCCCCTGCGGCTGCTGGACCTGGGTACGGGAAGCGGCGCCATCGCGCTGGCGCTCAAGGCCGCCTTTCCCACCAGCGAGGTCCACGCCTGCGATGCCAGCGCAGCGGCCCTGGAGGTGGCGCGGGGCAACGCCTCAGCGCTGGGCTTGCCGCTGACGCTGCATGCCGGGCATTGGTGGGACGCGGTACCCGGCTTGCGGTTCGACCTCGCGGTGGGCAATCCGCCCTACATCCGGGAAGACGACCCCCACCTGGCGGCACTGGTGCATGAGCCGCTATCGGCTCTGGTGGCCGCCGAGGAGGGACTCGCAGACCTCGGGGCCATCATCCGCAGCGCACCGGCCCACCTGGTGCCTGGCGCTTGGCTGCTGCTGGAACACGGCCATGACCAGGCGCCGGCCGTGGCCGCCCGGTTCGAGAGCGCAGGCTTTGTGGAGATTGATCACCGACGCGACCTGGCCGGCCACACCCGCTGCACGGGCGGGCGCCTTCCCCGATAATCGTGGCCTGTCGAGTTGTTCAACCGGACCCCACCAACATGAGCGAAATCCACCAACGCATCGACCAGATCGTCAAAGGCCACCGAGTGGTGCTGTTCATGAAGGGCACTGCACAGTTCCCGATGTGCGGCTTTTCGGGCCGCGCGGTGCAGGTGCTCAAGGCCTGCGGCGTGCAAGACCTGGCCACGGTCAACGTGCTGGAAGACGAATCCATCCGCCAAGGCATCAAGGACTACGCCAACTGGCCCACCATCCCGCAGCTCTACATCAACGGGGAGTTCGTCGGTGGCTCGGACATCATGATGGAAATGTACGAAAGCGGTGAACTGCAGCAGGCCCTGAGCCAGCCGAACTGAGCCCCGCCTTCGTCGCAGCTCGGCAGCTCGGCAGCTCGGCTGCTGAACGCCCAGACTCCCCAGGGTGCACGACCACAAGGAGCCCATGAGCCCCTCTCCCCGACTGATCGTGGGCATCACCGGCGCCAGCGGCGCAGCCTACGGCGTGGGCCTGCTCAAGCGGGCGCGCGCCTTGGGTGTGCACACCCATCTGGTGGCCACGTCGGCGGGCATCCTCAACGTCCACCACGAATTGGGGCTGGACCGCAGCGCCTTGGAGTCCTTGGCCAGTGAAGCCCACAGCCCCAGCGAGGTGGGTGCGAGCATTGCCAGCGGGTCTTTCCCGGTGGATGCCATGGTGGTGGCGCCGTGTTCGATGAAGACGCTGGCGGCCGTGGCCCATGGTCTGAGTGACAACCTGCTCACCCGTGCGGCCGACGTCACGCTCAAGGAACGGCGGCGCCTGGTGTTGATGGTGCGCGAAACACCCTTCCATCTGGCCCACTTGCGCAACATGACCGCCGTCACCGAGATGGGGGGCATCATCTTCCCGCCACTGCCCGCCTTCTACCACCGTCCCACCTCGGTTCAGCAGATCATCGACGATGGGGTGGAGCGCGTGTTGTCGCTGCTGGGCATCAGTCGCGCCCAGCCACAGGCCTGGACCGGGCTGTAGGCCCACACGCGTCTGCCGCCCTGCACGGCCAGCGGAGCGTGGGTCCGGCGTGTTTCGGGTGGGAACGGTTCAAACCAGCCACCGCCGTCGCGCGGCGAGCACCGCCTGCGGATAGGCCGGCTGTCCTCGGCTGCCGTTGTAGCGCCCCAGGGCCATGAACAGATCGCCCTGCTCCAGGTTCAGGTAGTGGCGCAGGATCACACAACCAAATCTCAGGTTGGTCTGCAGGTGGAACAGCCGAGCCGCTTCGCCGTCGCCGATGGTGCGCGCCCAAAAGGGCATCACCTGCATGTAGCCGCGAGCGCCCGCCGAGCTGACGGCGTATTTGCGGAAATCGCTTTCCACTTCGATGAGGCCCAGCACCAAGGCGGGCTCGAGCCCGGCACGGGTGACCTCGTACCACAGCGTCAGCAGAAACTCGTCGCGCGTCTGGTCGTCGGCCATCCTCGGCTGAAGCCGCGCTCCCACGGCCGCTCGCCATCGCAGGTGCGCCATGCGGGCCTGCGTGTCGGCAAAGTCCAGCGGGCCCGGCGGCGCGCGTTCGGCCACCGCGGCACTGAGTGCGGTGCGAACCGAATCGCCCAGCTCTTCTTCTCGTTGCGCGCCCGCCCACGCGGTCGGCGCAACCGCCCAGGCGATCAGTCCGCAGGCAGCCGTCAGCCCCCACCGTCGGCGCCGATGGCAGATGGCGACCGCCGCCGGGGCTGGGACACGGTTTTCACGAACACCTGGTGCTCGCAAAAAAAATGACGCCGACCCCATTTTCAGCGGCGGCGCAGCACCTCGGCGAGGATGTCGCCGGCGGGGGCGGTTTGGGCGGCGGTGTCGCGGCGGCCTTGGATTTCGATGGTGCCGGCCTTGAGGCCGCGATCGGAGAAGACCACGCGCAGGGGCACGCCGATGAGTTCCCAGTCGGCGAACATGGCGCCAGGGCGCTCGCCGCGGTCATCGAGCAGCGCGTCCACACCTTGGGCCAGGAGCTGTTCGTACAGGGTTTGAGCGGCGGCCTTGACTTCGGGGCTGCGGTCCATGCCAATGGGGCAGATCACCACTTCGAAGGGCGCGATCGAGGCGGGCCAGATGATGCCGCGCTCATCGTGGCCCTGCTCGATGGCTGCACCCAGAATGCGCGTGACGCCGATGCCGTAGCAGCCCATCTCGAAGAACTGGGGCTTGCCGGTCTCATCGAGAAAGGTGGCGTTCATCGCCTTGCTGTACTTGGTGCCCAGGTAGAACACATGGCCGACTTCGATGCCGCGCTGGATCGCCAGCACACCCTTGCCAT
>RFTU01000102.1 GCA_009923315.1 Betaproteobacteria bacterium | reverse complement strand
TGTGGGGCTCGGGCCCGGGCTTCGGCATGGACCCCAACATGCTGCTGTCTTGGCACTACTACGGCGGCGGCAAGGCGCTGCTGGACGAGATCTACAAGTCTCTGAACCTGGAAGTCGTGTCCTTCCTGTACGGCCCGATGCCGACCCAGCCTTTCGGCTGGTTCAAGAAGCCCATCGCCAAGGTGGACGACATCAAGGGCACGAAGTTCCGCACCGTGGGCCTGGCCGTGGACATGTACACCGACATGGGCGCGGCGGTGAACCCGCTGCCCGGCGGTGAAATCGTTCCGGCACTGGACCGCGGCCTGATCGACGGTGCCGAGTTCAACAACGCCAGCTCCGATCGCCTGCTGGGCTTCCCTGACGTGGTCAAGAACTGCATGCTGCAGAGCTTCCATCAGAGCACTGAGCAGTTCGAGATCCTGTTCAACAAGGGCAAGTACGACAGCCTGGCGCCCGAGCTGAAGGCCATCATCGACTACGCGGTGCAGGCCGCCAGCGCCGACATGTCTTGGAAGGCCATCCAGCGCAATTCGCAGGACTACATCGAGCTCAAGAAGCAGGGTGTCAAGTTCTACAAGACGCCCGATGCCGTGCTGCGCGCCCAACTGGCTTCTTGGGACAAGATCATGGAAAAGAAGGGCGGCGAAAACGCCATGTTCAAGAAGATCCTGGACAGTCAAAAGGCGTTTGCCGAGCGCGCCGGCGCCTGGCAAAATGACTACCTGGTGGACTTCAAGATGGCGTGGAACCACTACTTCCGTGCACCGGCCCGCAAGGCCTGAGCGCCATGAGGACCGCAGCGGTCCTCCAGGCTCCAAGGGGCCACCGACCACGGGTCGGTGGCCTTTTTTCGTAAGGCGTGTCGACTCCTGAGCGCACCGCAGTGACAGAAGACCTCAAATGAAAAACCTCCTGCTGGCGGTGGACCGAATGTCCACCTGGCTCGGGCAGTTCTTTGCCTGGACCATCGTCATCCTGACCTTCCTCATCACCTACGAAGTCTTCAGCCGTTACGTGCTCAACGCGCCGCACGACTGGAACCTGAACGTGCAGATCATGCTGTACGGCACGCTGTTCATGATGGCCGGCGCCTACACGCTGAGCAAGAACGGCCATGTGCGCGGCGACGTGCTCTACGGCTTCTTCGAGCCTCGCACCCAGGCCACCATCGACCTGGTGCTCTACATCGTCTTCTTCCTGCCCGGCGTCATCGCCCTCACCTACGCCGGCTGGACCTACGCCAACGAGGCCCTGGCGATCCGCGAAAAAACCTTCTCGGCCACGCCGCTGCCGCTGTACCCCTTCAAGTTCGTGATCCCCATCTCGGGCTTCATGCTGCTGCTACAGGGCTTTGTGGAGATCGTGCGCTGCATCCAGTGCCTGCAGGACGGTGAGTGGCCCTCGCGCGAGCAGGACGTCGAAGAAGTGGACGTGGACAAGCTCAAACAGATGGTGTCCGTCAAGGATGAAGACATCGCGGCGCTGAACCAGTATGTGGCTCCCCAAGGCTCCACCACGGGAGGTCACAAGTGAAGATCAAGAAGGAACTCTGGTTTGGCCTGATCATCATGGGCCTGATCATCGCGGGTACCGCGGTGATGCTGATTTCAGCCGACAAAGTCACCAATGGGCACCTGGGTCTGATGATGCTGGCCCTGGTGGTGGTGGCCATCATGATGGGCTTTCCCACGGCCTTCACCCTGATGGGCATGGGCATGATCTTCACGTGGCTGGCCTACGAGGAGAACACGACCAAGACACTGGACCTCATGGTGCAGTCGGCCTTCAAGGTGATGAGCAACGACGTGCTCATCTCGATCCCCTTGTTCGTCTTCATGGGCTACCTGGTGGAGCGGGCCAACCTGATCGAAAAACTCTTCAAATCGCTGCACTTGGCGCTGGCCCGCGTGCCGGGCTCGCTGGCGGTGGCCACGCTCTTCACCTGTGCCGTGTTCGCCACCGCCACGGGCATCGTGGGTGCCGTGGTGACCCTCATGGGACTGTTGGCCTTGCCGCAGATGCTCAAGGGGGGCTACGACATACGCCTGTCGGCCGGCGCCATCACAGCGGGGGGCTGTCTGGGCATCCTGATCCCACCCTCCGTGATGCTGATCGTCTACGGTGCCACCGCCGGTGTGTCGGTGGTGCAGCTGTATGCCGGCGCCTTCTTCCCCGGCATCATGCTCGCAGGCCTGTACATCGTGTACGTGATCATCATGGCCAAGCTCAAGCCCGAACTCGCTCCCCCGCTTTCGGAACAGGCGCGCTTCGTGCCCTTGCCGGCGCTCACGCAGAAGATCTCGGATGCGGTGTCCAACCGTGCGCTGCCCGCCCTGCTGAAGTCACTCAAAGGTTCACGCAATGTGAATGTGCCCTCGGGCTACATCCTCAAAGAGTTGTTCATCACCCTCTTGCCGGCCATCGTGTTTGCCTTGGTGGCGCTCATGTCCTACCGCGTGGCCACCGCGCCACTGGAGATGGATGACCTGCCCGCGGGCATGGAGTCCAGTGGCGGCATGATGAGCTTGGAATCCCCTTCCGGCTCCGGCGGCGGGCTGGCCGAGCCACCGGCTGCAGGCGGTGTTCAGGAGCCCGCGGGGGCGGGTGGCTTGGCCGAGCCGCCGGCTGCGCGCAGCGGCCTACAGGAGCCGCCCTCCAGCGGTGGCGGTGTCCAAGAGCCTCCCGGCGCATCGGGGGGCTTGCAGGAGCCGCCCGGCGCGCGCGCAGGCGTACAGGAACCGCCGGGCGCGGCTGGGGGCGTGAAGGAGCCCCCGGGCGCCGGTGGCGTGCAAGAACCACCGGGCGCGGCCACGGCACAGGGCTCGACAGGCGGCACCAGTGGCGCCCCCGCGTCGCAGGCTTCAGAGCCCGAGCGTCGCCCGGCCAGCATGAACTTCTGGATCGGCCTGGGCATTGGCGTGATCGCCTTGGTGGCCTTCTACGGCTTCATGAGCTTCCAGCGCCTGGAAGTGTTCAAGATGCTGCTGTCGAGCTTCTTCCCGCTGGTGGTGTTGATCCTGGCGGTGTTGGGTTCGATCGTCTTCGGTCTGGCCACCCCAACCGAAGCCGCCGCGGTGGGTGCCTTCGGCGGTTTCGTACTGGCCGCGGCTTACAAGCAGCTCACGATGTCGGTGGTCAAGGAGTCGGTGTTCCTCACCGCCAAGACCAGCGCCATGGTGTGCTGGCTGTTCGTGGGCAGCGCCATCTTCTCGGCAGCCTTCGCCTTGTTGGGCGGGCAGGAATTGGTGGAGAAGTGGGTTCTGTCGATGAACCTGTCCAAGACCGAGTTCCTGATCCTGAGCCAGGTGATCATCTTCATCTTGGGCTGGCCGCTGGAGTGGACCGAAATCATCGTGATCTTCATGCCCATCTTCATCCCGCTGTTGGATGACTTCGGCGTGGATCCGCTCTTCTTCGGTCTACTGGTGGCCCTGAACCTTCAGACCGCCTTCCTCTCACCGCCCGTGGCGATGGCGGCCTTCTACCTCAAGGGGGTGAGTCCGCCGCACGTGACCCTTAACCAGATCTTCGCGGGCATGATGCCCTTCATGGGGATCCAGGTCGTGGCCATCGTGCTGCTGTACAACTTCCCAGAGATCGGCATGTGGCTGCCGCAAGTGCTCTACCGGTGATGGCTCCCAGCGCAGCCGAGGTCCTTCAAGCGATGGACCTCGGCGCGCAAACCTCAGAGGCTCATGTGCAGAGCCTGCTGGCGTCGATCCAAAGGCTGGAGCCGCAAGTGCAGGCCTGGGCCCACGTGGACGCGCCCGCGGCCCTGGAACAGGCGCGGGCCTGCGACAGGCGGCGCTTGGCAGGTGAACACGCGCCTTTGCTGGGCGTGGCGGTGGGCCTGAAGGACATCATCGACACCGCCGACTGGCCCACCGAAAACGGCACGGTGCTGCACGCGGGCCGTCGGCCCGCCCAAGACGCGGCCTTGGTCACACGCTTGAAGCAAGCCGGCGCGGTGATCCTCGGCAAGACGGTGACCACCGAGCTGGCCACCTATGCGCCCGGCAAGACGCGCAACCCACATCGACTCACCCACACGCCGGGCGGTTCTTCCAGCGGCTCGGCCGCGGCTGTGGCCTGCGGCATGGTGCCTCTGGCCATCGGATCACAAACCAATGGCTCCACGATTCGGCCCGGCGCCTACTGTGGCGTGGTGAGCTTCAAGCCCACGCGGGCGACCATCGACCGAACCGGGGTGTTGGTCCAGTCGCCGAGTTTCGACACGGTGGGACTGTTCGCGCGCAACGTGCCAGACGTGGCGCTGCTGTATGGGGTCTTGTGTGATCCCGCTCACCCACCGATGGGCGGCGACACCCTCAAACGCCTGGGCTGGTTTCCCAGCCCACTGGCCGATCGACTCGAGGCCGGTGTGCTGGGGAAACTGGAAAGGCGCGCCCGCGACTTGGGTGCGGTGACCATGCCCGACGACCTGCCTGTACCGATCGTGGACGTGATCGCCCTGCACAAGCTGATCATGGAGGCGGAGATCGCCAGAAGTTTTGCGGCTGAGTATCAACACGGCGCGAATGCCCTCTCAGCCTCGCTGCGTGGCCAGATCGAACGAGGACAAAGAACTTCAGATGCGGCGCTGGCGCAGGCGCGAGCCAGGCTGGCGATCGTTCAGGCAAACGTCGACGACTGGATGGCATCTCTGGAAGTCGATGGCTGGCTGACCGCCAGCGCGCCCGGTGGTGCACCCGCAGGACTCGGGGCGACCGGAGATCCCGTGTTCTGCACTGCGGGTACCGGGCTGGACCTGCCTGCGCTTCAATTGCCCGGCCTCGTGACCGATGATGGACTGCCCTTGGGTTTGCAGGTGGTGGCCAAGCGAGGTGCCGACCATGCCCTGCTGGATTGGGGGCAGTCGGTCTGAAGCCTGTCCATCCGACGCCACCGTCGGCCAGCTCATCCTGGCCCTTCACATCTGCCGCCCGTCAGCGGATCGCCTCGAGTTTGCATGCTGTTTTGAACGCCCCGAAAACATGAACCCAAACCCTTGCTCACGTACGGTATCCCTTCGAGTTCGGCCTCCAATCTCGCGCATACGGGCCTTGTGTGGCGCCTTGCTCCTAACGGCATCGGCAGCAGCCTGGGCCCAAGCGCAGGGACTCGTCGAGCGAACCGCGGCGACCGGCGCCGCAGCGTCATCGGCCACCCTTGCTGACCGCGCGCTCTGGTCAAGCGCTCAGGCGCAGGTCCAACCTATCCTGGACACGCTCAAGGTCTTGGTGAACATTGAATCGGGCAGCCGCGACCTAGAGGGCTTGAGGGAACTCTCCCTCGTGGTGGCCAATCGGCTCAAGGGCGCGGGCATGGCGGTACAGATTCTTCCGGCCAGAGCGCCTGACTTTCATCCGCTCTACAAAGGGGCCGAGCTCGGGCCCATGGTCTATGGCCGCAAAGTGGGCAAGGGGAAGAAAAAGATATTGCTGATCGCGCACATGGACACGGTCTACCCCAAGGGCATGGGCTCGCAGCAGCCGTTCAGAATTGAGGGTGACCGCGCCTATGGTTTGGGAATTTCAGATGACAAGGCGGGCGTAGCCCTCATCCTTCACACGGTGGAGACCCTGGCCGCGTTGGGCTTTGACGACTATGCCGAGCTGGGTGTGCTGATCAACGGCGACGAAGAGTTGGGTTCACCGGGCTCTGGTGCGATGCTGACGGAGATGGGCAGTCAGTACGACGCGGTGCTTTCCTTTGAAGGCGGCGGGGGACGGACCGACATGGTTCGCCTGGCCACCAGCAGCATCGCCATCGCTGAGCTGAAGGTCACAGGCCGTGCCTCGCATGCCGGCGGCAACCCCGAAGGCGGCCGCAACGCCATCTATGAGTTGGCGCACCAGATCATGAAGACTCGCCACTTCGGCGACGCCGAGAAGGGCCTGAAGATCAATTGGACGGTGATCGAAGGCGGGGCCGTGCGAAATGTGATTCCGGCGCACGCGTCGGCCATCGCTGACATCCGCTCATTGACCAATGCGGATTTGGACATCATGGAGCAGGCGCTGCGCAAAGCGATTCAGGACAAGCTGATTCCCGATACCAAGGTCGAGCTCACCTTCTATCGAAGCCGGCCTGCCTTTGTGGCCACTCCTGCGTCCATGGTGATGGCTCGGCATGCACAGTCTGTCTTCCGCGAAATCGGTATGCCCCTGGAGATTCGCGACCGGGCCACTGGGGGTGGTACAGATGCCGCCTTCGCTGGACTTCGCCCCAAGGGAGGGGTGCTGGAGAGCTTTGGGCTTAGGGGTTTCGGCGCGCACGGCGATGGCAACGAATACGTGATGATCGACTCCATCGCCCCGCGGCTCTACCTGTCTACGCGGATGGTGATGGACGTTGGCTCCGGCAAGGTCGCGTGGTAGCTGAGGTGCGGTAGGAGTCGGGCCACAAAAGACCAAACCCCCTGCACCTTGGGGGTGGCAGGGGGTTTGGGGGGATATTAGCCTGACGATGTCCTACTTTCACACGGGCATCCGCACTATCAT
>RFTU01000101.1 GCA_009923315.1 Betaproteobacteria bacterium | reverse complement strand
GCCAGACGGCTGAAGTCCGCGCCCTGAAGGCGGCCCCGGCCGCGGGCGCTTCGAAGGCGTCTGAGCCCTCCTCCTCCAGGACGCCCTCCCCGGGGCTCGTCGCCCACTTGGATGCCCGGACATCACCGGCACCGTCACCCCTGGCACGCACGGTCCCGGACGAGGCCAAGAGCAAGCGCGGCCGGCCTGACCGGACCGCACCAGCGGTCGAGCCCATCAAGGCCGCAAAGTCCGGACGCACCAAGCAGGCTTCATCGCGCCCCGTGGCCACGAAGCTCTTTGTGTTGGACACCAATGTGCTGATGCACGACCCGATGTCCATCTTCCGCTTTGAGGAACACGACGTGTTCCTGCCGATGATCACGCTGGAAGAGCTCGACGGACACAAGAAAGGCATGAGCGAGGTCTCACGCAATGTGCGCCAGGTCAGCCGCGAACTCGACACGCTGGCTGCCGACGGCCTGCCCGACCCAACCCAGGGCATACCGCTGGCCAAGACAGGCCACCGTGAGGCCAGCGGGCGCTTGTTCTTCCAGACCACCTTCATGGATACCCGCTTGCCCGAGGGCCTGCCCCAGGGCAAGGCCGACAACCAGATTCTGGGCGTGGTGCAGGCCTTGCGCAGTCGGGTCACGGACCGCGAAGTCGTTCTGGTGTCCAAAGACATCAATATGCGCATCAAGGCCCGCGCCTTGGGTCTGCCGGCAGAAGACTATTTCAACGACAAGACGCTGGAAGACGGCGACCTCCTGTACACCGGCGTGCTGGCCCTGCCCTCGGACTTCTGGGAGCACCACGGCAAGACGATGGAGAGCTGGCAACAGGGCGGCAGTACCTATTACCGCATTTCCGGACCGCTGGTGCCTGCGCTTCTCATCAACGAGTTTCTCTATCTCGAAGCCCCTGGCGCCGCGCCGCTGTACGCACGGGTGACGGAGATCACCGGCAAGACAGCGGTCCTTCGAACGCTGCGGGAGTTCACCCACCAGAAGAACGCGGTGTGGGGCGTCACGGCGCGCAACCGCGAACAGAACTTTGCATTGAACCTGTTGATGGACCCCGATTGCGACTTCATCACCCTGACGGGCACGGCCGGGACAGGCAAGACGCTGATGACGCTGGCTGCGGGTTTGGCACAGGTGCTCGATGACCGTCGCTACACCGAAATCATCGTCACCCGTGTGACGGTCCCCGTGGGAGAGGACATCGGCTTTCTGCCCGGCACCGAAGAGGAGAAGATGGGCCCCTGGATGGGCGCTTTGGACGACAACCTCGAAGTGCTCTCGCGCAGCGATGGTGCGGCTGGCGAGTGGGGTCGGGCCGCCACGAACGACCTTGTGCGCAGCAAGATCAAGATCAAGAGCCTGAACTTCATGCGTGGGCGCACCTTTCTCAACAAGTTCGTCATCATCGACGAGGCTCAGAACTTGACGCCCAAGCAGATGAAGACGCTCATCACCCGCGCCGGCCCGGGCACCAAGATCGTGTGCCTGGGCAACCTGGCCCAGATCGACACGCCCTACCTGACGGAAGGTTCCTCCGGCCTGACCTATGCGGTGGACCGCTTCAAGGGCTGGCCGCACTCGGGCCATGTGACCCTGGCCCGGGGCGAGCGCTCGCGCCTGGCCGACTACGCTTCCGAGGTACTGTAAAGCCCGGTCGTCCCGGCTCGAAGGCGCTTGTCGGCGGGGACCAGCGGGCCTGGGTCAGCCGACGTTGACCAGGTCCTTGACCTGCTGCAGCGCACTCGGGTCCTCGATCGTGGTCAAGTCGCCAGGGTCACGCCCCTCGCAGACCGCCTGGATGGCGCGACGCAGCAGTTTGCCCGAGCGCGTCTTGGGCAGCAGGGTGACGAACCGCACACGCGCCGGGCGGGCCACCGCCCCCAACTGCTCGTCCACCACCTTCATGATCTCGCCCTCCAGCGCAAGCGCTTCGGCGGGCGCAGCAGCCTTCGAAGGATCCTTCAGCACGGCAAAGGCCATGGCCACCTGCCCCTTGAGCGGGTCGGCCACGCCCACCACCGCCACCTCTGCGACATGGGGATGGCTGGAGATGCTTTCCTCGATTTCACGGGTCCCCAGCCGGTGGCCAGCGACATTGATGACATCGTCGGTACGACCCAGAATGAAGAAGTAGCCATCCTCATCGCGGATGCCCCAGTCAAAGGTGCTGTAGACCTGCCGGCCGGGGATGCTCTTCCAGTAGGTGTTCACATAGCGGTCGTCGTCGCGCCACACGGTCTGCATGAATCCCGGCGGCAAGGGGCCCTCGATCGCCACCACACCCTTTTCATGGGCGCCGGTCAGCTCCTCCCCGGTGCTCTCGTTGAACAGCTTCACATTGAAACCGTACATCGGGATGCCCGGACTGCCAAACTTGCTCGGCCTCTTCTCAACCCCGTTGGCAATCGTGAGCACCGGGGCGCCGGTCTCGGTCTGCCAGTAGTTGTCGATGATCGGGCGCTTGAGCGCATCGGCAATCCACTGGGCAGTGGGCTCATCCAACGGTTCGCCAGCCAGAAACAGGGCGCGAAGGGAACTCAGGTCGTACTGAGACAGATAGGCCGGGTCCTGCTTCTTCAGCACCCGTATGGCCGTGGGCGCGCTGAACATGGCGGTGACCTTGTACTTCTCGACCAGGCTCCACCAGATTCCCGCATCGGGACGTGTGGGCAGACCCTCATACATGACGGTCGCCATGCCGTTGAGCAGCGGGCCGTAGATGATGTAGCTGTGGCCCACCACCCAGCCGATGTCGCTGGTGGAGAAGTAGGTTTCACCTGGGTTGCACATGAAGATGTGCTTCATGGAGGCCGCCACGTTGACCATGTAGCCACCGGTGTCGCGCTGCACCCCCTTGGGGCGACCGGTGGTCCCACTGGTGTACAGGGTGTAGCTGGGGTGCGCCGCCTCCACCCATTCGCACGGCACGGTCGTGTCGACCAAACCCGCGGCCAGCACGCCATAGTCCTCGTCGCGGCCGGATGTCATGGGCATGTTGGCCAGGCCCCGATTGACCATCACCACCTTGTGGGGTTTGCTGTCGGCCAGGTTGATGGCCTCGTCAAGCAGACCCTTGTAAGGCACCACCTTGCCGCCCCGGCTGCCGGCGTCTGCGCTGACGATCACCTTGGGCTGCGCATCATCGATTCGGCTGGCCAACGAGACACTGGCAAATCCGCCGAACACGACCGAATGGATCGCCCCGATGCGCACACAGGCCAACATCGCGAAGGCGGCCTCGGGAATCATGGGCATGTAGATGAGCACACGATCACCCTTGCCCACACCCTGTGCCTTGAGCACCGCGGCCATCTTTTGAACCTCGACATGCAGCTGGGCGTAGGTGTAGGTCCGCTCGCAGTCCACCTCGGTCGACACCCAGATCAGGGCGTTCTGGTCGGCCCGGTCCTTGAGGTGGCGGTCCACCGCGTTGTGGCAAAGGTTGGTGGTGCCGCCCACGTACCAATGCGTAAACGGTGCGCGCGAGTAGTCGAGGACCTTCGTATACGGCGTGCGCCATTCGATCAGGCGCGCCTGCTCATCCCAGAAGGACTCGGGCTGCTCAATCGAGCGGCGATAGAACTCGGCATAGCTCATCACGTGATCCCCTTGCAGTTCCTCAATTCTCGGATTGCCGCGAATTGTCAATGGTGCACTTGCAGGCGGCTGACGGGGCGTGCCCAGACTCCTGGCGCTCAGGCCCTGTTTAGGGGGTCACCCTCACCACGACCCGACCCCGCACCTGCCCATCCATCAGCCGATGCGCGGCGTCCACCGCCCCGTCCAAGCTCACCTCGGTGACCATTCGGTCCAGTCGTTGAGGGTCGAGTTCCGCGGCCAGCCGCTCCCAAGCACGCCTGCGTACCGCCAGGGGGGCCATCACACTGTCCACTCCCACGAGCGAGACGCCTCTCAGGATGAAGGGCATGACCGAACCCTGCAGATCGCCGCCTTGAGCAAGGCCACAGGCGGCCACCACACCCCCATACCGGGTCTGGGCCAGGGCATTGACCAGCGTGTGGCTGCCCACGGCGTCCACGACCGCCGCCCACCTTTCCTTCTGAAGGGGCCGGCCCGGCGACGCGAGTTCAGCCCGGTCGATCACCTGCGCGGCCCCCAGCCCCTTGAGGTACTCGGTTTCCTGCATCTTCCCCGTGGCCGCCGTCACGGTGTAGCCGGCCTGAGCCAACAGGGCCACGGCCACGCTGCCGACCCCTCCGGTGGCGCCAGTGACCAACACCTCGCCTGCGTTGGGCTGGACACCCCGGTCCTGCAGCGCCATGACACACAGCATGGCGGTGTAGCCGGCCGTGCCGATGGCCATCGCCTGGCGGTTGCTGATCGAGTCGGGCAACTTGACCAGCCAATCGCCCTGGAGGCTGGCGCGCTCGGACAGGCAGCCCCAACGGGTTTCACCCAGGCCCCAACCGTTGTGGACCACACGGTCGCCGGGCTTCAGGTCAGGGTGTTGACTGCTGGTCACCACTCCCGCGCCGTCGATGCCAGCCACCATCGGCCAACTCCGAACGACCGGTCCCTTTTGCGTGATGGCCAGTCCGTCCTTGTAATTGATCGAGGAGTACTCCACCGCCACCTGCACATCCCCCGCCGGTAACGCGGTCGAATCCACTTGCTTCACCGAGGCGCTGAAGGCACCCGCGGCATCTTTTTCGAGCATCAAGGCACGCATGGCGGCACTCCTGTTCCCCGGCTGGCAACGCAATGGCACCATGTTATCCTCCACGGCTGTTTGACGCCCCTGGCCGCCGTGATCCGCGCGGCCCCCTGCAGCCAGACATGCCCCGACACCATCGGTCCCCCTGCGCCCTTGACCACGCTCCCATCCGCTTGGCAGCCCCGGCGGTGGTCCGTGTCGAACAAGGTCGGCGGTCCGCTTCGGTGCCCCTGGGCCGAGGCGCTGTGTTCCTGATGTGGTCGCTGGCCCTGCTGTGGTCCGCTCCGGCGCGGTCTCAGCCTGAACACGCCGCGCCAGCGCCGGCGTCTGCATCGGCCACGGCCGCCCCCATCGACCCACTGGCCGCCCTGTTGGTGGAAAAGGGGCTGCTGCCGGCGACCGCACCCCAGGCGGTGCGCAAGGTCAGCGACGCCGCCTCGGAACTCGTGCTGTCGGCGATGAACTTCCTGGGCGTGCGATATCGGCGTGGCGGCAACAGCACCGAAGACGGCTTTGACTGCAGCGGATTCACGCGACACGTGTTCGAAAACAGCGTCGGCCTGCTGTTGCCGCGCCGGGCTGACGAGCAGGCGCGGTTGCCCGGTCTGGCGACGGTCACTCGCGATGAGTTGCGCCCGGGCGACTTGGTGTTCTTCAACACCATGCGCCGCACCTTCTCGCATGTGGGCATCTATGTGGGTGATGGCAAATTCATCCATGCACCCAAGCCGGGCGCATCGGTGCGCATCGAGGATATGCGGGAGGCCTATTGGAGCAAGCGCTACACCGGTGCGCGGCGCGCGCCGATGGACGACGGCAGCGCCTTGGCAGGCCTGCGCAAAACCCTCAGCGGCTATCTGAACTCCGACGACCGCAGCACACCCTGATCCCGCGCGGCGGCACAATGTGCGGATGGGTGACGCCACCATTCCTCTCATCGACCTGCGCCATGCTGCCCTGAAGGCCGTGGTGCCCACGGTCATCATGCCCGCCAATGGTCTGCTCAGCGACCCATTGGGCCGGCCGCTGCGAGACCTGCGAATCTCGGTCACCGACCGTTGCAACTTCCGCTGCAGCTACTGCATGCCCAAGGAAGTGTTCGACAGCCAGTACCGCTTCCTTCCGCAGTCCTCGCTGCTGAGCTTTGAGGAGATCACGCGAACCGCACGCGTGTTTGCGACGCACGGCGTGCACAAGCTGCGCCTGACCGGCGGCGAACCGCTGCTGCGCAAGCACTTGGAGGTGCTCGTGGGCATGCTCGCCGAACTGCGGACCCCCGACGGCCAGCCTCTGGACTTGACACTGACCACCAACGCTTCTCTGCTCACGCGCAAGGCGCAAGCCTTGAAAGATGCGGGGCTGCAGCGCATCACCATCAGCCTGGATGCCCTGGACGACAGCATCTTCCGCCGGATGAACGATGTCGATTTCCCGGTAGCCGATGTATTGGCCGGAATTGAAGAGGCGGCTCGGGTGGGCCTGGCTCCTATCAAGGTCAACATGGTGGTCAAGCGCGGGGTCAACGACCAGGAAATCCTGCCCATGGCGCGTTTCTTCCGCGAACACTTCGGCAGTGCGGTCGTGCTGCGCTTCATCGAGTACATGGACGTGGGCACCACCAACGGCTGGGCCATGGACCATGTCCTTGCCTCGTCCGAAGTCAGGCGGCGCATCCATGAACACCACGCCTTGGAGGCCGTGGGGGCCACCGCCACGGGTGAAACCGCCCAACGGTGGCGATACACCGATGGCCGTGGCGAGGTGGGCTTCATCTCCAGCGTCACGCAGGCTTTCTGTCGAGACTGCAACCGAGCACGGCTGTCCACCGAGGGCCGCCTGTACCTTTGCCTGTTTGCCAG
>RFTU01000011.1 GCA_009923315.1 Betaproteobacteria bacterium | reverse complement strand
AGTCAGCAGCAGCGCTGAAGCCAACAGGGCCTTGACGGCAGGGTGCGCGCGATGGCGCCGGCCATCGCCTTCACCGGCGACATCCTCCTCGGTGCGCCGGAAGACACCCGCGTGCGCGTCAAGCTCTTCAGCCCAACGCAGTCCGGCACGGTGCAGTTGAGTTGGGGGATCCTATCGGCCAGCGAATCCCGCGGCCCTGTGGTGGCGCTGCAGGCCGGTGAACCCCTGGAGGTCTTGGTCGACGGCCTGCAGCCCGACGCCGCCTACCGCTGGAAGCTCGCCTTCACCGCCACCGGTGCCACCGGTGCCGTGGACAGCAGTGAATACCGTTGGCGCACGGCACGCCGCCCGGGCAGCACCTACACCTTCACCATCCAGGCCGATTCGCACCTGGACGAAAACTCCGACTTGGAGACCTACCGCCGCACCCTGGACAACATTCCGCTGGCCTCGCCGGATTTCCATATCGACCTGGGCGACACCTTCATGACGGAGAAATACAGCGAACCGCTCAGCGCGATCGTCAGCCCCGCGCCCAACGCCACCGTTGTCAACAACCGCTACATCCAGGAACGCGGCCACTTTGCCCGCATCGGGCACTCGGTGCCGGTGTTCCTGGTCAACGGCAACCACGACGGCGAGCTGGGTTGGTCCTACACCGGACAGGCCGAGAGCCTGCCCATCTGGGCCACCAAGGCCCGCAAGCGCTACTTCCTGAACCCGCTGCCCGGCGGTTTCTACAGCGGCGACCTCAACATCGAACCCTACACCGGCGAACGCGCGGCCTGGTACGCCTGGCGCTGGGGTGATGCGCAGTTCATCGTGCTCGACCCTTTTTGGAACAGCCGCGCCACGGCCAACCGCGACCCCTGGAACATCACGCTCGGCGAACGCCAATACCGTTGGCTGGAAGGCGTTCTGCAGAGCAAGACGGCGGCTCACACCTTCGTCTTCATCCACAACCTGGTGGGCGGCTCCGCTGAGGGCCAGATGCGCGGCGGCTCGGAGGCCGCACCCCTGTTCGAATGGGGTGGGCGCAATGCCGATGGGAGCCCGGGCTTCGCCACCAAGCGCCCCGGCTGGTCGGCACCGATCCACGACCTGTTGGTGCGCCACAAGGTCACCGCCGTCTTCCATGGACACGACCACTTCTACGCCCATCAGGTGCTCGACGGCGTGATCTACCAGCTGGTGCCGCAACCCAGCGCCCGCAACTCGAACAACGGCGACCAGCTGGCTGCCGACTACAGGTACTTGGCCGGCACCTTCCTGGCCAGCAGCGGACACCTGCGGGTCACCGTTTCACCGACCACCGTGACCTCCGAGTATGTCCGCACCTGGCTGCCCACGGCCCAAACGGCCACTCGGGTGAATGGGCAGGTCGATCACCGGTGGGTGGTGAACCGGTAGCGCGTGGTCGATCGGCGCCACCCTCAAAGCCACAGCCCTGTCGACGGCCCGCGCAAGCGCTATCCTGCGGGCATGAAACTTCTCCATGTACCCCCCCTGCGTCGAGCCCTGGCCCTTGGCGTCACCGCCGCCAGCGCCATGGTCTCGTCCATCGCCCTGGCGGCCGAGCCGACGGTTGCCGCCTGCACCGATTTCTATGCCCACATCAACGGGCAATGGGTCGCCAGCACCGAGCTGCCGCCCGACCGTGCGCGCATCGGCAGCTTCGACCAGTTGGCCATCTCCAACACCCGGCTGCTCATCCGTGCCTTGGACAAGCTACTGGCCGAACCGCAACAACAGAATACGCCGGGGCTGAAACTGTTGGCCGCCTGGTACGGCAGTGCGTTGGATCCGTCTATTGCCAAGGCCGCGGGACTGAAGCCTGCCCAAGCGATGTTGCAGCGCATCGACTCCCTCCAGGATCGCGGCCAGCTGCCGGCGCTGTTGGCCGACTTCACCCAAGCCCGCCTGGGCGGCCCCGTCGGCCTGTTCGTGATGCCCGACAACCAGGACGTGCGCCGTCACATCCTCAACGTTGGCGGCAGCGGTATCGGCCTGCCCGACCGCGACGACTACCTCAAGACCGACGCCACCTCCAAACGCCTGCAGGACGCCTACCGGTCCTATGCGCGCCAACTGCTGCAGTTGGCCGGAGCCGCGCACGACGACGCCACTCTCGAGGCGCTGATGGCCTTCGAGAAGAAGCTGGCGGAGTCCATGCTCACCGCCGTGGAGCGGCGCAACCCGCAAGCCACGAACCACCGGCGCACGCTCCAGACCTTGCAGGCCGAGGCACCAGGCTTCAACTGGACCGCTTGGGCTCGCGCTGCTGGCGCCACCGCCGATCGCCTGAAGGCCGACCAAGACTTCATGCTGCCTCAACCGCGCCACGCGCAGGCCACGGCCGAACTCGCCCAGCAGGCCCCCTTGGCGACGTGGCAAACCTACCTGCGCGTGCGCCTGCTGGACGCCCTGGCGCCTTGGTTGGATGAACCGTTCCAGGCCGCCTCCTTTGAATGGAAGGAGCGCGTGCAGCGCGGCATCACCAAGGCCAATCCGCGCAGCGAGCAGCTCATCAACCTCATCGGTGGTCGCACCGGTTGGGAACCGTTGGCGCAGACCCTGGGCGAACTGTTCGTGCGCGAGTCCTTCTCACCCCAGGCGCAAGCACGAGCCAACGCGATGATCGAGGATGTGCGTGCGGCCATGCGCACCCGCATTGACGGCCTGCCCTGGATGGGCCCGCAAACCAAGTTGCGAGCCCAGGAAAAACTCGCCAGCCTCAGCGCGCAGATCGGTGGGCCTGAGAAGTGGCCCGACTACAGTGGCCTGACACTCGACCCGAAGGACCCGGCCGGCAACTTCATGAAGGTGCAGGCCTGGGGCCACGCGCAGCGATTGGCCGACCTGCCCAAGCCCACCGACCGCAATCGCTGGGACACCTCACCGCACATCGTCAACGCCTTCGCTGCGGGCCAAAACCGCATCGTGTTTCCTGCCGGCATCCTGCAGCCGCCCTTCTTTGATGAGAAGGCCAGCGACGCCTCAAACTATGGCGGCATCGGCATGGTGATCGGCCACGAGATCATCCACCACTTCGACGACCGCGGGCGCCAATACGACGCGGTGGGCAACCTGAAAGACTGGTGGGCACCGGAAGACGCCGCCGCGTACAAGGCCCGGGCCGACCGCGTGGCGGACTTCTACAGCCGGTACGAGGTGTTGCCGGGCCTGCGCATCAACGGCCGCCAGATGCTCGGTGAGAACATCTCCGACTTGGGCGGCATCAACATCGCCTACGATGCGCTGCAGTTGGCGCTCAAGCGGCAGAACCTGCCTGCAGCCGATGCCAACGCGGCGGCGCGTCAATTCTTCACCACCAACGCGCTGATCTGGCGCGGCAAGCAGCGCAACGAGGCCCTGGAGCAGCAGATCCGAACCGGACAGCACTCTCCAGGCCCCTTCCGCGTTCGCGGGCCCCTGAGCAACATGCCCGCCTTCGCGCAGACCTACGGCTGCAAGCCCGGTGACGGCATGGTGGCCGAGGACCCCGTGTCGGTCTGGTGAGGTATCCGCCGGTGGCGCCGAGGGCTGGCTGCCCGCGGGGTGGATCGCCAACGGCGCGCGCCCTTCGGGCGCGGTTTACTTGCCGGCCGAAGCTGGCGCGGGCGCACCGCTGGACGCGCGCGCCGGGGCCCTCACCACGCGGAACCGCTGTCCGGTTTGGATCACGATGACCGCATCGCCTGCACGAAGCTGGTCTTGACCCTTGCCTTGTACGATGGTGCGGCGTTCGCCGTTGCCGAATTGCAGCAGCAGTTCCTCAGCCTCTTCGGTCGTGCCGCTGCGCTCCATGGCATTGCCCACCGCCGCGCCCGCGATAGCGCCCAGCACGGCCGCCACATCGCTGCCGCGGCCCTTGCCTACGGTGGAAGCGGCCACGCCACCGGCCACCGCGCCGGCCACGCCACCCACGCCGCTTTGCGAGCCATCGATCTTCACATCGCGAATGGACAGCAGCACCGCGTCGTAGACCACGGACTGGCGCTGTGCTTCATCGCGGCGGACGACATCGGGGCTGGAGGTGGCGCAGGCGCCCAGTAGGGTGGCCAGCGCCAGCATGGGAATGAGAAGGAATCGGGTTTTCATGGCATCCAAGGTTCAGGGCGACGGCGCAGGACATCAACCGGCGCAGCATTGCATTGGCTTTCAACGCGCAAGCGCCGCACCGGTTGACCGGCGCCTCAGCTCGCGTCAGTTACCGCATTGTCAGGCATGGATGTGAAGAAACCTTGCGCAGCGTCTGCAGTGGTCAGCAGCAACCTCAGGTCTGCGCCCGCCGCCTGGCCAGCTCGATGAACCAGTCGATGCTCTGGGAATTGGCCATGGCGTCACGCTTCATCACCTCGTCGGGGGCCGCACCCATCAGCAACTTCTTCACCGGCAGTTCCATCTTCTTGCCCGACAGCGTTCGGGGGATCGCCTGCACCTGGAAGATTTCACTGGGCACATGCCGCGCGGACAACGCGTGTCGGATGGCGTGACGCAGGCGCTGCCGAAGCGCTTCATCCAAGACCTGGCCTTCGCGCAGCACCACGAACAGCGGCATCCAGCTTTCGCGGCCCAGATACTCCAGATCCACCACCAGGCTGTCCATCACATCGGGCAGGGCCTCCACCGCGCGGTACAGCTCGGCTGTACCCATGCGCACGCCGTAACGGTTGATGGTGGCATCGCTGCGGCCATAGATGATGGAGCCCACCGACTGCAGCGCCCCATCGGCGCTGTGATGCGGGATGAGGCGGATCCAATCACCGTGCCGCCATACCGCAGGCCGCTCGGCCGTGGCCGGGTACGCGTCGAAGTACGCCTCTCGGTACCGTCGATCCCCTTCATCGTTCCAGAATCTCAGCGGCATCGAGGGCATGGGCTCGGTGCACACCAGTTCACCCACTTCGTCCATCAGTGGCTGGCCGTCTTCATTCCAGGCCTGCACGGCCGCCCCCAGGCAGCGCACCTGCATCTGCCCACGCACCACAGGCAACATGATGTTGCCCGCCACGAAGGCCCCCGCGAAGTCCGTACCGCCGCTGATGGGGTTGATCCAGATGGGTTGCCCGTCGATGCGCGGCAGCCGCTCCCAGATCCAGTCGTAGCACTCGTCGCTCAACGGTGAGCCGGTGGAGCCGATGTAGCGCAGCCTTGACAGATCGGCCACCTCCATCGGTCGCACATCGGCCTTCAAACAGCCGGCGTAGTAGGCCGCGCCCGCACCGAAGAAGGTCACGCCGGTCAGCGCCGCAAAGCGCCACAGCACACTCCAGTCCGGCATCTTGGAGGGGCCACTCGGGCTGCCATCGAAGATGCACAGGGTGGTGCCACCGAGCAACCCGCCTATTCCCGCGTTCCACATGATCCACCCGGTGCTGGAGAACCAGTGGAAACGGTCGCCCGTGAGTGCGGACGGTCCGAGGTTGTTGTGCAGCACCCCGCCCTTGAGCATCTCCAGCAGGATGCCGCCGTGCCCGTGCACGATGGGCTTGGGCAGACCGGTGGTGCCGCTGGAGTACACGATCCACAGGGGGTGGTCGAAGGGTACGGCGGTGGGTTCGTAGGCCTCCCAGTCGGCGTTGCCCACACCCTGGCCGGCACCATCGGCACCACGCATCACCTCGTTCAGTACGACAGGCCGCTGGGCCCCAGGGCTTCCTGTGCTGGCCGTGGAGGCCACCGACGAGTCGTCTTCACGCCACAGCATCACATGCCGCAGCGACGCCAGCCCCGCGCGCACCTCCTGCAACAACGCTCGGCGATCGTGCTGCACCCCACCCCAGGTGTAGCTCTGTGCCATCACGAGCACCTTCGGCTCAATCTGCCTGAAGCGGTCCAGGATGGCCACCGGCCCCATGTCGGGCGAGCACAAGCTCCAAACCGCACCCAAGCTGACAGTGGCCAGGAACATCACCACCGTCTGCGGTACATGCGGCATCACCGCGCACACCCGATCGCCGGGCTGCACGCCCTGCGCGCGCAGGTGAAGCGCGACCGTGGCCACCTGCCGCCGCAGATCTGTCCAACTCAGTTCCCGAACGGCACCTTGTGCCAGCAGAGCCTCGTTGCAGAACACGATGGCAGGATGCCCCGCAGCGTCTGCGGTCGGCCCATGTCGCAGCACCTGCTGCACGAAGTTCAGGCGCACACCCGCAAACCATTGTGCGCCGGGCATGGTGCGGCCTTGCAGCACGGTGGGGTTCGGCGTGTCCGACTGGACGGCGAAGTAATCCCAGATCGAGCGCCAAAACCCCTCCAGGTCCTCCACCGACCACCGCCAGAGGTCTTCGTACGTTGAAAAGGACAAGCCACGCTCAGACGCCAGCCAATCGGCATACGCGGCGATCCGAGGTTGGGGCAAAGAGGGATAGCGGTTGGCCATCATGCAACAGCAGTCTTCGTTTCAATCGCTCGTATGGCCCAAGCCTAGGGCGGCGCTAGGCGCCCACACGCTCGGTGTCCAGATACTGCCACGTGTCCCGCATGAACGGGTGCGCCCAGAAATGCCGCAGCCACGGCTGCTGCAGCCAGGCCACCTTTTCGTGCCGGTGCACCTTGTAGGGCATATAGGCCACCAGCAGGTCCTTGGCTTGGCGCATCAGCGCCAAACGCTGTGGGCCATCGGGCAGGCGGCGCTGCTGTTCGTACAAACGATCAAAGGCCGGCCATGAGAAGCGTGCATCGTTGGCATCACCCGAATTCGGCCCGTAGGCTATCGACAGGTAGAAGCCTCCATCGGGCGACTGTGCACTCCAGCTGTAGCCCCAGATCTGCAAGGCTCCGGTTCGGGTCTTCTTGAGAAGCTCGGGCCAGGTCGACACCTCAAACTCCACCCGCAGACCCACCGCATTGAGGCAACGCTTCCACAGCTCATTGGCCGCCCGGTCGGCTTGCGTGCCCAGCGAGGCGATGCGCAGCACCAGCGGCTTGCCATTGGGCCGCTCCCGAAATCCGTCGCCATCGCGGTCGGTATAGCCGTACACATCCAGCAGGGCCTTCGCCCTTGCGGGGTCGTGCGAAGACATCTCACTGCGGTAATCGTCGTCATAGCCCACGGTGTGGGGTACCAGCGTGGACTGTGCCGGTATGGCCATACCGTTGCGCAGCAACCGGATGTCCGAAGGCCCGTCATAGGCCATTGCAATTGCACGGCGCAGCGCCACGCGGTCCGGCGTGTACCCGCCCACCACAGGATCGTCCATGGAGAAGTAGTGCATCGACATCGAAGCCGTGAGCTCCGTCTGTAGGCGCACGCCCTTCTTCTGCAGGAAGGGCGCCAGTTGGCCACCGGGAACCGCCAGGGGCACGAAGGCTGAGGGCACCACCATCCAGTCGATGCCGCCCTGCACAAAGGTCAACCACCGCGGCTGGGCCTCCTCCACCACATCGACGACGATGCGGTCCACACAGGGCAGGGTCCGGCCCTTCAACTGCTGGGCAATGGCCTGGGCCACAGGGTCATCGGATGGCGTACCCTCGTAGACACGGCGCCGATAGCTCGGCGACTTCACCAGTTCGATACGCGAGGCACGACGCCACTGTGCCAAGCGAAACGGACCGGTCCCCACCGGATGGGCTCCGATGTCCTTGCCGTAGAACTCCACCACCTCGCGAGCCACCGCCCCGGTCAGCGCCGGGGCGGCCAGGTTGTAGTACCAGCGCGGGTCGGCCTCACCCATCTGGATGCGCAGGGTGTAGCGGTCCAGCGCACACAGGCCGGCCACCGGCGTGTCGTAGTCGAAGGGTCGGCGTGTCTTCAGGGCACGCTCGCGCAGCGCGGCCATGCCCGGCATCTTGGCTGCCTCGAACAGGTAGAGGTCGCTGGAGGCGTACTGGGGGTCGAAGAAGCGCTTGATCGAATAGACATAGTCTTCGGCCGTCAACTCGCGCCGCCCCTGTGCGTCCAGGCGCGGACTGCCCTTGAAGGCTGCATCGTCGGCAAAGTAAATGCCTGGCCGGATGCGCAGCGTGATCGTCAGCCCATCGGCGCTGATCTGAGGCAATGCTTGCGCGGTGTTGGGAATCAGCCGAACCGGGCGCGCCAAGTAGTCGTAGGTCAGTGGCGCTTCCAGGATCTGCGAGATCAGCGTGCTCGAGTAGAAGTCGCTGTTGGTCGAGGGCGGATCAAACGTGCTCTCGGGCGCCAGAAAGGCATATCGCAAGACCTTTTCACCCGATGCTTCAGCCGGTGCCATCCACAGCCCCGGAGCGGTGGTCGCGCCTGCAAGGCCTGTCAGGCGCGCCGCACAAGCCATGAAGCCGCGCCGCTTCACGGTGCTCAACGACCGAGCTGGAGCTGCGGCTCGATGTCCACCCGGTGCCACCAGTCCTGCCAGAACTGCGTGCGCCGAAAACCCTTCAGCCAAGGCTGTGTGAGATCGCTGGAAATGCGGTGGACCAGAAACTTGTAGGGCATGTACGCCATGCCGATGTTCTTGGCCTGAAGGAACAGCGCCTCGCGCTCAGGGCCGTCGGGTATCTCGCCCATGCGTTCGTAAAGGCGGTCGAATTCCGCGTTCTTGAAGCGGGCGAAGTTCTGAGCGCCCCACTGGGGGCTGTAAAAGCGCGCCAGCGACTGTTGGCCATCCGGCGCGGCCGCCGAGCCACCCAGCATCCACATCTGCAGTTTGCCGGCGCGCGCGGCCTTGAGCTGCTCGGGCCATTTGCCCACGTTGAACTTCACCTGCAGCCCGATGGCCTCGAAGTTGCGCTTGTTGAGCTCGTTGAACTGGCGCGAGAGTTGGTCAGGCTGCGTGGCCATCTCCAGCACCAGCGGCTTGCCGTCGGGCTGATCGCGCCAGCCGTCACCGTTCTTGTCCACATAGCCGTACAGGTCCAGCAGGGCCTTGGCACGCGCCGGGTCGTACAGGCTCATCTCGCTCTTGTACTGAGGGTCGTAGCCCGTGGTGTTGGGCACCAGCGCCGACTGCGCCGGAATCGCCTGCCCGCGACGAATCAACCGAATCTCACGGTCTACATCCATGGCCAGGCTGATGGCCCGTCGCAGCGCCACACGCTCCGGCGTGTAGCCGCCAACCACCGGATCCTCCATGTTGAAGTACAGGTAGGCCGAATCCGAGTTCAGCGAACGTGTGCCTTGCATGCCCTTCTTGGCCAAATTGGGCGCGAGCTTGCCGTTGGGCATGGCCTGGCTCACGAACTCACCGGGCACCGTCAACCAGTCCAGTTGCCCGTTGAGGAAGGCCAGCCAGCGCGGCTGGGTCTCCTCGATGATGCTCACTTCCACACGGTCCACCATCGGCAGGCGGCGCCCCTTGAACTGGGCCAACCACGCCTGACCCAGCGCATCATCGGCGGCGGGCTCAAAGTCGTAGACCACCTCGCGGTACTGGGGGTTGCGCTCCAGCGCGATGAAGCTCGAGCGCCTCCACTGGGCCAATCTGAACGGCCCTGTGCCCACCGGATGGGCCATGATCTTGTCGCCGTAATGTTCCACGACCTCGCGCGCCACGGCGCCGAACAGATCACCGGTGGCAAAGGTCTCGATCAGCGTGGGCCGCGGCTTGATCGTCTTGAACTGAATGGTGTAGCGGTCCAGCGCACGGATGCCTTCGATCTCGGTGTCGTAATCGAAAGGCTTCTTGGTCTCCAGCGCCTTCTTGCGCAGCGCTTCCAGCCCAACATAGCCCGTGTCCAACATGCCGCCCCACACGGGGCTCTTGTTCACCGGGTCGGCAAAGCGTTTGAAGCTGAAGACATAGTCCGCGGCGGTCAGTTCGCGACGGCCCTGTGCGTCCAGCCGCTTGCTGCCCTTGAAGGCCGGATCGTCCATGAAATAGATGCCCGGCTTGATCTTCACCGTCCAGGTGCGGAAATCCTCCGAGACCTGCGGCATGCCATCGGCTGTCAAGGGCCGAATCTTGGCTGGCCGCGCGAGGTGGTCGTATTCGTAGAGCCCCTCGAAGATGTGCGGCGTGACCGTGCGCGAGTACAGGTCATTCACCTGCGCAGGGTCGAATCCGGTTTCGGCGGTGGGAAACGACAGGCGCAAGACCTTCTGCCGTGCAAGATCCTGGGCGTCAGCCCCTGTCGACAGCCACAAGGCCAGCCACAGCGTCAACAGCCGGCCGGCACCCACGCGCAAGACGTTCATCGCGCCGCCGCTACCACCTGCGCTGCGCCCGCGTGGTCCACATCCACATAGCGCCAGAAGTCACGCATGAAGGGGTGACGGCGATAGCCGACCACATGCGGGTGCGCCAAATCGGTGATGATGCGGTGGCCCGTGACCTTATAGGGCATGTAGGCCACGGCCAGCAGCTTGGCCTCGTTCATCAGAGCCTCGCGCTCGGCGCCATCGGGCATCACGAACTGGCGCTTGTAGAGCTCATTGAAGGCCGGCAGGTCGAAGCGCGAATGATTGGCCTGCCCTTTGTTCGGGCCGTACAACAGGTCCAGAAAGTAGCTCCCGTCGGGGTTGGTGGCGCTCCAGGCCACGCCCCACATCATCAGCTTGCCCGCGCGGCTGGCCTTCAACTGCTCAGGCCACTTGGCAATCCTGAATTCCATGCGCACCTGGATGGCCTTCATCGCCTTGCGCCAGAGCTCCTGGAGTTGTCGCGAGGCTTGGTCGGGCTGGCTGGAATACTCCAACAGCAGCGGCTTGCCATCGGGCAGGTCGCGCCAGCCGTCGCCATCCTTGTCGACATAACCGTAGAGGTCCAGCAAGGCACGGGCTCGCGCGAGGTCATGGTCGCTCATCTCGGTCTTCATCTGCGGATCAAAGCCGGCCTGGCCCTTGCGAACCTGGTTGATCTCCTGCTCCACGTCGTAGGCCAGCGAAATCGCGCGGCGCAGCGCCACCTTATGCGGCTCATAGCCACCGACCACCGGATGCTCCATGCCGAAGTAGCTCAGCGTGGCATCCACCGCCGGCACCCGTTGCATCTGGATGCCCTTCTTGCGAAGGTTGGGGGCGAGCTTGTTGTTCGGAATGGCGGTGGTGGCGAACTCATTGGGCAGGCGGTCGATCATGTCGTGCTCGCCGTTGAGGAAGGCCAGCCAGCGTGGCTGGGTCTCTTCCACGATGCTCACCTCCACCCGGTCCACCATGGGCATGCGCTTGCCCTTGAGCTTGGCCAGCATGGCCTGCCCCTCGGCATCCTCTGGCGCGGGCTGGGCGTTGTAGAACTGCTCCCGGTAGTTCGGGTTGCGCTCCAGCGTGATCTTGGATGACCGCTTCCAAGCGGCCAGTCGGTACGGGCCGGTTCCCACCGGATGCTCCATGATCTTGTCACCGTACTGTTCCACCACCTCGCGCGCCACAGCGCCCATCACGCCACCGTCGGTGAAGGTGTAATAGAAGCGCGGCGCGGGGCTGGCCAGCCTCACCTCGAAGGTGTAGCGGTCCAGGACGCGTATACCCTCCACCTCGGAGTCGTAATCGAAGGGGATCTTGGCGGCAATGGTCTTCTTGCGCAGCTCGGACAGGCCCAGGATGCGGGCGTTTTCCAGCTGAAACAGGCTCGGGCTCTTGGTCTTGGGGTCGTAGTGGCGCTTGACCGTGAACACGTAGTCCTCGGCCGTCAGCTCACGCTTGCCCTGCGCGTTCAGCCGCTTGCTGCCCTTGAACGCCGCATCGTCGGCAAAGAAGATACCCGGCTTGATGCGGAACACGAAGCGGGTGAAGTTGTCGCTGATCTCGGGCAGGGCCTGCGCAGTTTGCGGCACCACCTTGGCTGGCCGGGCCAGCGGGTCATAGGTCAGCGGCGACTCGAACATATTGGCCGCGATGATGCGCGAATAGGCATCCGAGATCTGAGCGGGGTCGAAACCGGTTTCGGCGATCGGGAAGGCATAGCGCAGGACCTTGGGCGCAGCTGCCGGCCCGCCCATGCCTTGGGCGAATGAAGGCCCGACCAGGCCCAGCGCTCCGACGAGCACCAACAAATGCGCCAGCAAAGAGGTGGCCCCACGCTGGGCCCCCGTTGGAAGAATTCGAGGCATCATGGTGTGGATCAGTACAGAACCGGCGCCTTGCGCGCCGCCCAGCGTCGCGCAGGCCAGACGCGAGGCGCGGGACGCGAGACGCGAGACGCGAAAGCGCGCAGTCTAGCCGTGCGGCGCATCCCGGAGAACCCTGGATCACCCCCGGTTGGCCGGGGTTGCGGGGAAACGCCGGGAAACAAGCGCGCCCAGGGCCGCTAGACTCCGCCATCCCGCGAAAGCCGGGGATTCCAAGCGCGCCCAGGAGCCACGAGCCGTTCCTGGGCGACGCAGTTTCTGGAGTTTGCAAACGATGCTGGCCTACCTCATCAGGCGCCTGTGGCAGATGATCCCCACGCTCTTGGGCGTGGTGCTGCTGGTGTTCGTCCTCTTCAAGTACTTCGGCGGCGACCCGGCTGAAATCCTGGGTGGGCTCAATGCCACACCCGAACAGATCGACGCCATCCGTCAACAGCTGGGTCTGAATGAACCGGCCTGGTTCCAGTTCTGGATCTTCATCAAGTCGATCGCCACCTTCGACTTCGGCAAGAGCTGGGCCACCAATGAAGCGGTGAGCAACCTGTTCGCCACGCGCCTGCCGGCCACGCTGACGGTCATGATGCCCATCCTGATTTTGGACGTGGTGCTGGCCCTGCCGATTGCCATGTGGGTGGCCTACCGGCGCGGCTCGCTCACCGACCGCGCCATCATGGTGGTCACCACCGTGGCCCTGTCGATTTCTTTCCTGGTGTACATCATCGTGGGCCAGTATGTGTTCGGCTTCCTCTTGGGGTGGTTCCCGGTGCAGGGTTGGACGGACAGCGCATGGAAGAACCTCATCACGTACGCACCGCTGCCGGTGATGCTGGCCGTGATGGTGGGCATCAGCCCGCAAACCCGCCTTTACCGCAGCTTCTTCCTGGATGAACTGGGCCAGGACTATGTGCGCACCGCACGGGCCAAGGGCCTGACGGAGAACAAGGTGCTGTTCAAGCACGTCATGCGTAACGCGATGATCCCCATCATCACCAACATCGGTCTGGCCCTGCCCAGCGTGTTCATCGGTTCCTTCCTGATCGAAACCTTCTTCTCCATTCCCGGCCTGGGTCGGGAGGTGCTGCTGGCGGTTAACCGCTCCGACTACCCCGTCATCCAGGCCATCACGGTGTACCTGGCCATGCTCACGATGGTGATCAACCTGCTGACCGATGTGATGTACAAGGCGATCGACCCCCGGGTGGTGCTGAAATGAGTGCGGTCATGACTTCCTCCAACACCGGCGCCGGCATGGGCCCGGAACGCTCCGAAGGCGTGTGGGCCGCAGCCTGGCGCCGCTACAAGGCCGACCGTGTGGGCATGGTGTCCCTGGTCATCGTGCTGGCCTTCCTGCTGCTGATCGCCGCTTCTGCACTCGACCTGGTCGCCAAGGACTGGCAAAAGGAAGTGGGCGTGCCCAATGCGCCGCCCACCTTCCTTGGTCCCGCGCCACCCGAGGCCACCGGCGTGATCGAACAGCCCAAGGGTCCGAATGCGGACATCTCGGCCATCGATCCCTTGGCACCGAAGTACGCCGAATGGGCCGAGAAGGCCAAGACCTACGCCACGGCCGACACCGTCAAGGCCGAGACCCTGCCCCTGGGCGGCGACCGCCTGGGCCGTGATGTGCTGTCCAAGGCCATCAAGGGCACCGAGATCTCGGTGTTCGTGGGTGTATTGGCCGCGGTGGTGGCCACCTTCTTGGGGACGTTGTTGGGTGCGCTGTCCGGTTATCTGGGCGGCAAAGTGGGTGACTTCTTCGAGTGGCTCTACAACGTGTTCGAAGCGGTACCCGGCATCCTGCTCATCTTCGCGTTTGCCGCGGTGTTCGGCCGCGGGATCGGCACCGTGGTGCTGATCCTGGGCCTGACGGGGTGGACGGGCCTGTACCGCCAGGTGCGCGCCGAATTCATGAAGCACCGCTCGCGCGAATATGTGCGCTCGGCCGAGGCCATCGGCGCCTCGCAGGTCTCGCGCATGTTCAAGCACATCCTGCCCAACATCTCGCACGTCATCCTCGTGCGCATGGGCCTGCTGGTGGTGGGCTTCATCAAGAGCGAGGTCATCCTGTCCTACCTGGGTCTGGGCGTGGGCATCGACGACGTGTCCTGGGGCACGATGCTCTCCGAGGCACAGGCGGAATTGATACTGGGCTACTGGTGGCAGCTCGTGGCCGCCACGGCGTTCATGTGCGTGTTTGTCACGGCGTTCTCGCTGATGGCTGACGCGGCGCGCGATGCGCTGGACCCGAAGTTGAGAGGGCTCGAATAATGCTGCTCAGCATCCAAGACCTGGCTGTTTCCTTCCGCATGGGCAAGGTGGGCGGCGTCACCCAACGCCAACAGGCTGTGGGCCGCGACGGCACCACCGTCAGCTTCGACATCCCCGAGAACAGCACCGTGGCCCTGGTGGGCGAATCGGGCTCGGGCAAGTCGGTCACGGCCATGTCCATCCTCAACCTGCTGCCCGACAACGCCGAGCGCAGCGGGCGCATCCTGTGGGAAGGGCAAAACCTCATCGACACGCCGCTGCAGCAACTGCAGCACCTGCGTGGCCGAGAAATCGCCTGCGTGTTCCAAGACCCCATGAGCTCACTCAATCCGGTCTTCACCGTGGGCGACCAGTTGATGGAGCCGCTGACCAAGCACATGGGCCTGACCCGCAAGCAGGCCCTGGCCCGCGCCGAGGAACTGCTGGTGGAAGTGGGTATGCCCGAGCCCAAGCGGCGCCTCACCGTATACCCCCATGAGATGTCCGGTGGTCAGCAGCAGCGGGTGATGATCGCCATGGCCCTGGCCTGCGAGCCCAAGCTGCTGATCGCCGATGAGCCCACTACCGCGCTGGACGTCACCATCCAGCGTCAGATTCTGGAGCTCATCGCCAAGCTCAAGAGCAAGATGAAGATGAGCGTGCTGTTCATCAGCCACGACCTGGGGGTGGTGGGTGAAATCGCCGACCATGTGGTGGTGATGCGCCACGGCATCATCCGCGAGCAGGGGCCAGTGGCGCGCATCTTCAGCGCCCCGCAGGACGACTACACCAAGGCCCTGCTGGCCTGCCGCCCGAGCCTCACCGAGAATCCGGCGCGGCTGATGGTCATCGATGAACACATCGCCGCCACCAAGGCCGCAGCCGAAGGCCGTGAAGCAACGGCCGCGCGAGTGGCCAAGGCGAAAGACCCGAGTGCACCGGTGGTGCTGGAAGTGAAGTCGCTGTTCAAGAGCTTCTACCTGAAGCAAGGCCTCTTTGGCACCCGCGAATTCAAGGCGGTGCAAAACGTCAACTTCAAGCTGCGAAAGGGCTACACCCTGGGCGTGGTGGGCGAATCAGGATCGGGCAAAACCACCATGGGCCTGACGCTCTTGCGGCTGCACGAACCCACCGGTGGCGAAGTCATCTTTGACGGCAAGAACCTCCTCACCCTGTCGGCCGGCGAGCGCCAGCTCATGCGCCGGCGTATTCAGGTGGTGTTCCAAAACCCCTATGCCAGTCTGAACCCGCGCTTCACCATCGGCCAAACCCTGGTGGAGCCGATGGAAATCCACGGCATCGGCGGCAGCACCGAAGAACGCGAGCAGATCGCGCGCGAACTCCTGGTGAAGGTCGGCCTGGACGACCGCGCCTTCGGCAAGTACCCACACGAATTCTCCGGCGGCCAGCGCCAGCGCATTGCGATTGCGCGCTGCCTGACGCTCAGGCCCGAGGTGCTGGTGCTGGATGAGGCCGTGTCGGCACTGGATGTGTCGGTGCAGGCCCAGGTGCTGAACCTCCTGAAAGACCTGCAGGACGAATTCGGCCTGAGCTATGTCTTCATCAGCCATGACCTGGCCGTGGTGCGGTTCATCTCCGATGAAGTGCTGGTGATGAAGGACGGCGTGGTCGTCGAGCAGGCCAGCGCCGAAGAAATCCTGCACCACCCCCGCGAGGACTACACCAAGCGCCTGCTCGGCGCCATTCCGCGCGGCTACCAGGCGGCATGACGCTCGCCACCTGGCTCGCGTTCTTCGCCGCGTGTTGGGCCATCAGCGTGTCACCGGGAGCCGGGGCCCTGGCGGCCATGACCTCGGGCCTGAACCATGGCCTGCGGCGCGGCCTGATCACCGTGCCTGGTTTGATCCTGGGCATCTGGACGCAACTGCTGATCGTGGGCGTGGGCCTGGGTGCGCTGGTGGCCGCGTCGCCTACCGCGTTCGAGGTGGTGCGCTGGAGCGGCGTGGCCTACCTGGTGTACCTGGGCATCCAACAGTGGCGCGCGCCGCCACGCGACTGGTCGACCCAGACCGAGGCGGGCCACACCAGCGCCCGCACCCTGATTCTTCGGGGCTGGGCGGTCAACGCCGTCAACCCCAAGGGCACCGTGTTCTTCCTGGCCATGGTGCCGCAATTCATCAACTTGCAGGCCGAGCTGCTGCCGCAATACCTCGTGATCGGTCTCACGCTCAGCTTCACCGACCTGGTCGTGATGACCGGCTACACGGCCCTGGCCGCGCGCGTCCTGCGCGTGCTGAAGTCGCCCGAGCAGCAACGCCTGCTCAACCACGGCTTCGGTGCGCTGTTTGTGTGCGCAGGCCTCTTGCTCGCCCTCTTCCAGCGCTGAGGCGGCTGCCGGTGGACCTTGTTTTTCCTTGAACACCCATGGCCATGCTCAACCGAACCACACCCATCCTGCGCAGCTTTGAAGAAGCGAAGGCGCGTGAGTTCTATGTGGACTTTCTGGGCTTCACGGTGCTGTTCGAACACCGCTTCCATGACGGAGCCCCGCTGTACATGGGCCTCGTGCGCGACCACTGTGAACTCCACCTGTCCGAACACCACGGTGACGCCTGTCCCGGGGGATCCATGCGCATCGCCGTCGATGATGTCGACGCCTTGTGCGCCGAACTGCAAGCCAAGGCCTATCGCCACGCCAGGCCCGAAGTGCAGGACATGCCCTGGGGCACGCGCGACTTCACGGTGACCGACCCCTTCGGCAACCGGATCACGTTCACCAGCGCCGTCAGCACCTGAGAACTTCTTGGCTGTGGCGGCATCTCACGCTGAATGGCTCTGATGAAGGATCCCCACCGTGCACCTTGCTCTCCGCCCTCTCGCAGCCTTGTCGGCCTGCCTGCTGGCCGCCTGCGCCACAACCCCGCCACCTTCGGCTGACGGCTGGCAGCAGCAGACCCTGCCGGGCAAGCCCCCCACCGCATACCGGTGGACGCACAAGGAGGGCCGCACGGCGCTGCAGGCCGAATCCCAACAATCCGCCAGCCTGTGGCGCAAGCGCCTGAACCCGGCTGAGCCGGCGCCTCAGCAGGTGCGCTTTTCCTGGTGGGTGCAGGAACTCATGGCGAACGCTTCGGTGGCCGAAGCGCATCTGGAAGACTCGCCCGCGCGCGTGGTCTTCGGCTTTGACGGTGATCGCCAGCGGCTGTCGGCGCGCAATCGCAGCCTGTTCGATCTGGCCGAAACCCTCACCGGTGAGGCCCCGCCCTACGCCACGCTGATGTACGTGTGGGACGCCACGCTGCCCGTGGGCACGGTCGTGGTGAACCCGCGCACCGATCGCATCCGCAAGATCGTGGTGGATTCCGGCCCTCAGCACCTGCGCGGCTGGCGTGACCACCAGCGCAACCTTGCCGAAGACTTCCGCCGTGCCTTCAACGAGGAACCCGGCGCGCTGATTTCAGTGGCGGTGATGAGCGACAGCGACAACACCAAGAGCCGCGCGCTCACCTGGTTCGGGCCGGTGCAGTGGAGTGCCGCTCACTGAATCTCGATCTTCGCCTCCCGAATCACCTTGGCCCACTTGGCCGTCTCCACCTTCGTGCGTTCAGCCAAGGCAGACGGCGGCCCCGGCTCGGTGATGAAGCCGATGTTGGCGAATCGCTCCTGCACATCCCTGGCGGCCGCCCCCGCATTGAAGGCCGCATTCAGACGTGTGATCAGATCCGAAGGCGTGCCCGCTGGCGCAAACGCGGCGAAGTATGCAATCAGCTCGTAGTCCTTCATCCCCAAGGCCTCGTTCACCGTGGGCAAATCGGGCACGGCAGCTGACCGTTTGGCCGAAGTCACGGCCAGCCCGCGGATCTTGCCTGCACGCACCTGGGGCACGGTCACGGCAAAGTCGGCGGTGAACATCATCACCTGCCCGCCGATCAGGTTGGTCATGGCATCGGGCCCGCTCTTGAACGGGATGTTGGTCATCTTGATGCCGGCCATGCTGGCCAGCATTTCCGACGACACCAGCTGCGAGGTGCTGGCGCTGGCAAAGGTGATGTGCCCCGGCGGCTTGCCCTTGGCCAGGTCCACCAGCTCCTTCAAGTTGCGCACCGGCACGTCGTTGTTCACCGCGACGATCAAGGGCACCTGCCCCAGGTAGGCCACGGGCGCGAAGGCCGTGTCCTGGTCGTAGGGCAGGCTCTTGACCAAGGACTTCAGCGCGGCGTTCGTGCTGTTGGTGCCGATCAGCAGGGTGTAGCCGTCCGGTGCCGCCTTGGCCACTTCGGCTGCGCCCAGCATGCCGTTGGCTCCGGGCTTGTTTTCCACCACCACCGTGGCGCCCAAGGATTCGGCCACCTTCTGGCCGAAGGCGCGAGCCACCTGGTCGGTGGCGCTACCGGCGGCAAAGGGCACCACGAAGCGAATCGGTTTGGCCGAGGGCCATGAGGCCTGCGCCTGGGCGAGCGACGAGGCGGCCATCAGGGCCGCACCCGCCAGGGCCATAAGCGTCCGACGGGCCATTGGGAAGGTTGAACAGTGGCTCATGAGTGGGCTTTCAACAAGGTTCGCATCAATTCGGCTTGGCCAGCCCGAGCTTTTCGACCAACGCCTTCTCCCGCCGGAAGGTGTCCTCGGCAAAGCGCAGGTACTGCTGCGGGTTCATGTGCATGAGCGCCTGGTCGTAACGCGCCAGGGCGTCCACATGGGTCGGTGTTTCCATGGCCTGCTTGAACACATCATGCACCCGCTGCACCAGTGCGGCGTCCATGCCGCGCGGCCCGGCGATGCCATAGGGCGAAGCCTGCACCAGGGGAATGCCCAATTCCGTCAGAGTGGGCACATCCGGGAACTTGGGCAGTCGCTGCGCGCCCCACGTGTTGAGCACGCGAAGCCGCCCGCTGGCCACATGCGGGGCAAAGCCGGTGGAATCCGCCGCGGCCATGATCTGCCCACCCAAGATGGCCTGCATCATGTCCGCGCTGCCCTTGTAGGGGATGTGGTTGAGCTCGATGCCCACGCGCTGCGCGATGTCCTCCATCGTCAAATGTGGGCTGGTGAGCACGCCGGTGGAGCCGTAGGAGAGCTTGCCCGGATTGGCTTTGGCATAGGCCACGAAATCAGCCCATGTCTTGATGGGCGAATCGGTGGGCACCACCAGGCCGAAGGCATAGCCGGTCACGCCGATGATGTAGCTCAGATCCTTCAGCGGGTCCCAGGTCATCTTCTGCGTGTACGGCAGACGGAATACGCCCAGGGGCACCTGCGCCAAGGTGTGGCCGTCGGGCCGCGCCTGCTGCAGGGCCTGAGCAGGCAAGGTGCCGCCGGCTCCGGGCCGGTTCTCGATCACCACCGGCTGCGGCAGCAGTTTGCCCGCCGCGTCGGCCAGGGCCCGCATGGTGATGTCGGTGGGCCCTCCGGCCGGAAAGGCGATCAGCAGCTTGATGGGCTGTGAGGGCCAACCGCTCTGCGCCCGGACGGGGCCCACACCCGCAACACCCCCTGCGCCCACCAGCGCAGTCGCCGCGCCGGCCCGCAAGACAGTTCGGCGGTTCACGCCATGAGAAGGCTTCATTCAAACTCCAATGCCGCAACGTGTGCCTGAATCGACTCCAGTTGATCCAGTCACTTGACCAAAGAGTGCAAGCTTCCCGCATCATCCGGTTGATCCGCAAGCCGGGCTTGCCCCAAGCCTGTACCCCCGCGCCCACGAAAGGCCCCCTCATGAACATGCCCACTGGGGCGGCGGCCGCCTCCAAGGCCTCCGCCGCCCGCATCGAAGCCCAAGACCTCGCCCTGCTCGAGCACCTGCGCCACCACCGCCGGGGCCACCGGCGCAGCGGCAGGGCGCCGCGCCACCTGCCCGATCAGCCACCCTCCCTGGGCGAGCAGATCGCCGACCGCGTCGCGGCCGTCGTGGGCTCCTGGCGCTTCATCGTCATCCAAAGCGCCCTGATCGTGGGCTGGATCAGCTGGAACCTCAGCCAAGGCGGCAGCGGCTGGGACCCCTACCCTTTCATCCTGCTCAACCTGGTGCTGTCGTTTCAGGCGGCCTACACCGCACCGGCCATCATGATGAGCCAGAACCGGCAGGCACAGATCGACCGCCTGCACGCGGCCAATGACTACGAGGTGAATGTGAAGGCCGAACTCGAAATCGAATTGCTGCATGAGAAGATAGACCTGCTTCGCGAACAAGAAATCAAGGCGCTGACCGATCTGGTGGACCGTCTGGTCCGTCGGCTCGAGCCCACGCCGCCCGCAGCCCAGGAGACCTCGTCATGAACCGCGATCACAAACTGTCCACCCGACGCCACGCCCTGGGGGCCATCGGCGCACTCGTCACCCTGCCCCACCTGGCCGGCGCCGCCGGCCTGCTCGGCGCAGTGGCCAGCTCCTGCCCAGCGCAGGCCCAAACGGCGTGGCCCAACAAGCCCGTGCGCATCGTCGTGCCCTTTGCCGCGGCCGGCACCACGGATATCCTGGCCCGCGCCTTGGCACCCGAATTGCAGCGGGCCTTCGGCCAGGCTTTCGTGGTGGAGAACAAGCCGGGCGCCGGCGGCAATGTGGGCGCGGCCGATGTGGCCAAGTCCCCGAACGACGGCTACCACCTGCTCATGGGCACCGTGGGCACCCATGGCATCAACGCCGCGCTCTACCCGAAGCTGCCCTACGACCCCATCAAGGACTTCGTCCCCGTCACCCTGGTGGCCGGCGTGCCCAACGTGCTGGTGGTCAACCCGGCGATGGCCCAGCGGCACCACATCAACAGCGTGGCCGACCTCATCCGCTACGCCAAGGCCAACCCCGGCAAGCTCAACATGGCCTCCAGCGGCAACGGCACCTCCATCCACCTGGCCGGCGAACTCTTCAAGAGCATGACCGGTACCTTCATGGTCCATTTCCCGTACCGCGGCTCGGGCCCTGCCCTCATCGACCTGATGGCCGGGAACACGGATGTGATGTTCGACAACTTGCCGTCCTCGATTCCCCACATCCGCAGCGGGCGGCTCAAGGCCCTGGCCGTCACCAGCGCCGTCCGTTCCTCGGCCTTGCCGGATGTACCCACGATCGAAGAAGCCGGCGGCCCAGCGCTCAAGGGCTATGAGGCCTCCAGTTGGTTCGGCCTGCTGGCGCCGGCCGGCACGCCCATGGACATCGTCAGCCGGATCCAGCAGGAAGCGGCCAAAGCCATGGGCACGCCCGCCCTGAAGGAGCGGTTGCAGGCCCAAGGCGCCATTCCCAGCGGCATCACCAGCGCCGAATTCGCCCGCCACATCGAAGCTGAAACCCGCAAGTGGGCGCAGGTGGTCAAGGTGTCGGGGGCCACCGTGGATTGAGCTCCCAGACTCTCGCCCAAGCCCCGCCCGCCGTGCGCCGCCAGGCCACCCGCATTCGGCCCGAGCAAGCCGGCTTTCAGATCATCCTTGACGCATCGCCATGACCGCTGCCTTCCGCCAACACTACCTCGACTACGCCGAACTCACGGCACAACTTGAGCAGTGGGCCAACTCCCACCCCGGTCTGGTCCACCTGTCCACGCTGGGAACCAGCGCCGAAGGCCGCGCCATTCCGATGGTCACCATCGGCCCCGACCCTGAGCGCATCCGCCCTGCGGTCTGGGTCGACGGCAACATGCACGCCAGCGAAGTCTGCGGCTCCAGCGTAGCCCTGGCCATTGCCGAGGACGTGATCGGCATCCATCAGGGCAAGAACGAAGCCGGCGGCAAGCCACTGCCCGCCCACCTGGCGCAAGCGATCCGCGACAGCCTGTTCTATGTGGTGCCACGCATCTCGCCCGACGGCGCAGAAGCCGTGCTCAAGACCGGTCGCTATGTGCGCTCCAGCCCCGTCAACGACCGCGTCAATCAAGGCCACGCCTTCTGGAAGCATCAGGACCTCAACGGCGACGGCAAGGCCGGCTACATGCGCGTGCAAAGCCCGCACGGCGAACTGGTGGAGTTGCGTGGCGAAGACGGCAAACCGCTGACCCCCCCGGTGATGGTGCCGCGCCTGGCGGAGGACGAAGGCCCCTACTACAAGCTCTACCCTGAGGGCGTGATCGAGAACTTTGATGGCCGCCACATTCCGGGCCATCACTTTCTCCACGACAACCTCTACGACTTCAACCGAAACTTCCCCTATCACTGGGCGCCCGAGCCACAGCAGATGGGGGCGGGCCACTACCCCGGCAGCGCGCCGGAAACCCGCGCGGTGATGGACTTCGCCTCACGTCACCCCCACATCATGGTGTGGCTGAACCTGCACACCTTCGGCGGCGTCCTCATTCGCCCGCTGGGCGACAAGCCGGACGCGAAGATGAACCCGGGTGACCTGGCCATCTACCGACAGATCGAAGAGTGGATGACCGAGCACACCGGCTATGCCACGGTCAGCGGTTACCACGAGTTCCTCTATGAACCCGACAAGCCCCTGCACGGCGACCTCTCCGACTACGCCTATTACCAGCGAGGCGCGTTGTCGTATGTGGTCGAACTGTGGGACCTGTTCCACCAGCTGGGGATTGAGCGCAAGAAGCCCTTTGTCGACCACTACAGCCGACTCACGCGAGACGACCTGCGCAAGCTGCACGCCTTTGATCGGCAGCACAACGCCGGGCGCATCTTCAAGCCCTGGAAAAAGGTGCAGCACCCGCAGATCGGCGAGGTGGAAGTGGACGGCTACGACCCGCGTGTGGGCGTGTGGAACCCGCCCTACGAGCGATTGGCGCAGACTTGCGAGCAGCAAAGCGCGGCCTTCCTGCGCGTGGCCGCGCTCACGCCCAAGCTCACCTTGGAGGTGGTCTCGCAACAGCGCAAGGGCTCACTGACCCAGCTCGAGTTTCGGCTGTGCAACCACGGCTATCTGGGCAGTGCGGGCTTGCCTTCGGCGGCGCAACTGCCGCTTTCGGAACCCCTGCGCGCGACCTGGGCGTGCAGTGGGACCCGGGTCGTGGCGCCGTCCGAGTCGACGATCGAGCTCGGTCACTTGGAAGGCTGGGGCAACGGCCTGCACGGCGGCCCGGGCATCTTCGCGCCCTGGACGCGAGGCAACACCCACGAGCGGCGGTTCACCTTGATGGTCGAAGGCAGCGGTGGTGTCACCGTGACCGTGGGCAGTTGCCGGACCGGGCAGGTGAGCTGTTCGGTCAGCCTGTAGGGTTCACGCAGCGGCGTTCAACGCATCCCGCGTCTGGCGCGCCACCGCACGGGCGGCCTGGGCAAAGTCCTCGCCGGACGAGGCATACAGCACCGCGCGGGAGGAATTCACCATCAGTGCCCCACCCGGCCGGGCCGCCGCCTTGACCGTGGTGGCCGCATCTCCACCCTGCGCCCCCACACCCGGCACCAACAAGGGCAGCGTAGGCGCCAATTCGCGCACCCGGGCCAGCTCAGCCGGGAAGGTGGCGCCCACCACCAGGCCCAACTGTCCCGTACGGTTCCAGGGGCCTGCGGCCAGTCGAGCCAGATGTTCGTACAGCAGGCTGCCATCGGCCAGGCGCTGAGCCTGAAGGTCAGAGCCGCCGGGATTCGAGGTGCGGCACAGCAAGATCAAACCCTTGTCCTCAAAGCTCATGTAGGGCTCGATGGAGTCCAAGCCCATGAAGGGCGACAGCGTCACCGCATCGGCCTGGTAGCGCACAAAGGCCTCGCGCGCATACTGCTCAGCCGTGCTGCCGATGTCGCCGCGCTTGGCGTCCAGGATCACCGGCACATCCGGTGCGTTGCGCTTGATGTGGGCCATCAGGCGCTCAAGCTGATCTTCGGCACGGTGCGCTGCGAAGTAGGCAATCTGAGGCTTGAACGCGCACACCAGGTCCTTGGTGGCGTCCACGATGGCCGCGCAGAAATCAAAGATGCGCTCGGCATCGTCCTTCCAGCCGTTGGGAAACTTTGACGGCTCAGGGTCCAGCCCGACGCACAGCATCGACCGCTGGCGCTGGGCCACGGCATCAAGCATCTGGGTGAACTTCATGTCAGATGCGCCGCGCCAATTCAGCAGCCAAGCCCGTGTAGGAAGCCGGTGTCATCGCCTTGAGCCGCACCTTCTCGGCCTCGGGCAAGGCCAATGAATCGATGAACGCCGCCATCGCCTGGGCTGTGATCGCCTTGCCGCGCGTGAGCGCCTTCAACTGCTCATAGGGATTGGGCAGCCCGTGACGGCGCATCACCGTCTGAATCGGCTCGGCCAAGACCTCCCAAGCGGCATCCAGGTCGGCGGCCAGCGCTGATTCGTTGACTTCCAGCTTGGCCAAACCGCGCTGCAAGCTGTCCCAGGCCAGCACCGCATAGCCCAGCGCCACGCCCATGTTGCGCAGCACGGTGGAGTCGGTGAGGTCGCGCTGCCAGCGCGAAATCGGCAGCTTCTGAGACAGGTGCGTGAGCATCGCACTGGCCAGGCCCAGGTTGCCTTCGGCGTTTTCAAAGTCGATCGGGTTGACCTTGTGCGGCATCGTGCTGCTGCCGATCTCACCTTCCTTGGTCTTTTGCTTGAAGTAGGCCAGCGAGATATAGCCCCACACATCGCGCGCGAAATCGATGAGGATGGTGTTGCAGCGGGTGATGGAGTCAAACAGTTCAGCCATCCCGTCGTGCGGCTCAATCTGGATGGTGTAGGGATTGAAGGTCAAGCCCAGGCGATCCTCCACCACGCCACGCGCGAAGCGCTCCCAGTCGAAACCGGGCCAGGCGGCCAGGTGCGCGTTGTAGTTGCCCACCGCACCGTTCATCTTGGCCGGCAGCGGCACCTGCGCGATGCGGGCACGCGCCACGCGCAACCGCGCCACCACATTGGCCATCTCCTTGCCCACCGTGGTGGGGCTGGCCGTTTGCCCATGGGTGCGGCTGAGCATGGGTACCGCGGCCAGGGTGTGCGCCAGGTCGCTGAGGTGATGCACGATGCCATCCAACGCCGGCAGGATCACCTGCTCGCGTGCAGCCTTGAGCATCAGGGCGTGGCTGGTGTTGTTGATGTCCTCACTGGTGCAGGCGAAGTGCACGAATTCGGAGGCCTCCTGCAGTTCAGGCGCGGCTTTCAGCCGTTCCTTGAGCCAGTACTCCACCGCCTTCACATCGTGGTTGGTGGTCTTCTCGATGTCCTTGATGGCCTGAGCGTCGGTTTCGGAAAAGCGCAGCACGAGCCCCCTCAGGAGACCGCGGGAAGCTTCGCTTAGGGGCTTGAACTCATCAAAGCCGGCATCGCTCAGGGCCATGAACCACTCGACCTCCACCTGAACCCGACGGTGCATCAAGCCGAATTCCGACAGCAGCGGGCGCAAAGACGCCACCTTGGCGGCATAACGGCCATCCAGGGGGGAAAGGGCAGTCAGGGAGGAAAGGTTCATGGCGGGAGCAGCCGGCGGGTAATCCTCAATTTTAGGCGCGCCGTCTTGGAGCAAGATTCGGCTCAGATTTGCCTTTCCCACAGGCGCTCAGGCCGACCGCGCGCTCACTTGACCGGCACTCGCCCTTGCCCACCATCATCACCATGTCCACCGCCTTACCGCTTGAATCGCTCGCACACAACGCCCCCGGCATTCAGGTGCTCAACCATCCCCTGATCCAGCACAAACTCACGCTGCTGCGGGAAAAGGACCGCAGTTCCTCGAGCTTCAGGCGCTTGTTGCAGGAGATCAGCCTGCTCATGGCCTATGAGGTCACGCGTGAGATGCCCACGCAGATGGTGGAGATCGAAACGCCGCTGGAACGCATGCGTTCTCCGGTCATCGATGGCAAGAAGACGGTCTTTGTGGTCATCATGCGAGCCGGCGCGGGCCTCCTGGACGGCATGCTCGATGTGGTGCCCGGCGCCCGTGTGGGCCATGTGGGCCTGTACCGCAACCCCGAGACCCTCCAGGCGGTGGAGTACTACTTCAAGATGCCCGCGGGCATGCCCGAGCGAGACGCCATCGTGCTCGATCCCATGCTGGCCACCGGTCACTCGGCCGTGGCGGCGGTGACGCGGCTCAAAGCCACCAACCCGCGTTCCATCCGCTTCGTCTGCCTGCTGGCTGCACCGGAAGGCCTGCGCACCTTCCGCGCTGCGCATCCCGATGTGCCGGTCTACACCGCCGCCATCGACCGGCAGCTCAACGAGCACGGCTACATCGTGCCGGGCCTGGGCGATGCGGGGGATCGGATCTACGGGACGAAGTGAGCTGCCGTCAGGCCCATGCGCGGCGCCAGCGATGGGCCATCCCCCGGTAGCGGTGTGCGCTCGGCATGCCAAACGATGAAGGCAGGCGTCGGCTGTGCCTCCACCAGAGCCCGTCGTGGGGTCGGTCGGGCCAACGGCGTCATGGGGTCCCCTGTGAACGACCGACTGTCGCGCTCCCAACCACCTGATGCACCAAGGGCGACGGCGCCACCGCGTGGTCTTCATCCACCCATCCGAAGGCGGCGGCCACCTCGCGCGCCGCCGCCCGCGCCTGCTCGGCTGACGCGGCATGCAGGACCGCCAGCGGGCGCTGTTCGCCAAACACTTCGCCCACCCCCAGCACCTCGGTCAGGCCCACGCGAGGGTCGATGGCATCACCTGGCCTGGCGCGGCCGCCGCCGATGCGCAGCAGCGCCAGGCCGACTGCACGGACATCAATCGTGCTCACGCGCCCGCGGCGAGCCGCCGCAGGCCAGACACCCACACGGCACGGCGCCGCAGACAACCTGGGCTCACGCATCACATCACGCGGCCCACCCTGCAGCGCCACCATGCGCGAGAAACGCTCGGCCGCGGCACCGCTGGCCAGTGCAGCCCGCGCAGCCTTCAGCGCCGCTTCCAGCGTGGGCTGCAGTCCACCCATCACCAGCAGGTGAGCGGTCTGCAGCAGACACAACTCCAACAGTCGAGGCTCCGCCGGTGCGCCGCTCAACACGTCCAGGGCCTCGCGCACTTCCACCGCATGCCCTGCACTGCGACCCAGCACCTGGTTCATGTCCGTGATCAAAGCGCGCGTGGGCAATCCCGACCCGGCGGCCACCTCCACCAGACTGGCCGCCAGGGCCTGCGCCTGCGACAGCTCGGGCATCACCGCCCCGCTGCCCACCTTCACATCCATCACCAAAGCCTGCAAACCGGCGGCCAGCTTCTTGCTCAAGATGCTGGCGGTGATCAGGTCCAGCGACTCCACCGTGGCCGTGACATCGCGAATCGCATAGAGCCTTCGATCCGCCGGCGCCAGATCGGGGCCAGCGCCTACGATGGCGCAGCCGGCCTCGCGGCACGGGCTGCGAAGGATGCACATTGAAACCCGGCAAGGCCTCCAGTTTGTCCAGCGTACCGCCCGTGTGTCCCAAGGCACGGCCGGAGATCATCGGCACCACGCCGCCGCATGCGGCCAACAGGGGCGCCACGATCAGGCTGACCTTGTCGCCCACGCCGCCGGTCGAGTGTTTGTCCAGAATGGGCCCCTGCAGGCCCGATACGCCACGCCAATCCAGCACTCGGCCGGAATGCGCCATCGCCTGCGTCAGCGTGCGGCGCTCGACCCCATCCAGCCCGCGCAGCACAACGGCCATCGCCCAGGCCCCGACCTGGCTGTCGGCCCAACTCCCATCGGCGATGCCGCGCACCAGTGCGGCGATCTCTTCCTTGGAATGAACCCCGCCATCCCGCTTGGTGCGGATGATCTCGGCGGGAGTCAGACCCATCAAGTGCCTCCGTCGGCGTCAGCGCCGTGGTCGTAGCCGCCTGCATCGTAGGCTCCAGGGTGCGGGCAGGGTGCCTTCCCGCCCGGCAGCGCCAATACCTGCTCCACGTCGTTCAGCAGGCCACTGGCGCCAATGCGAAACCGCGCCGGGCACAAGGCCTGTGGCCCCAGGATGTCGACCACGAGGTCGACGTAGATCTTCGCGTCACGCACCGTGCGTACGCCACCGGAGGCCTTGAATCCCACCCGGGCTGCACGCGGATGGGCCGCGATGGTCTCCATCATCACGCGGGCGGCTTGCGGCGTCGCCCCGGTGGGGGTCTTCCCGGTGCTGGTCTTGAGAAAGTCCACGCCCTCATTCAGACCCATGCGGCTGGCCAGCGCGATGAGCGCAGGCTCCTTCAACTCACCCGACTCGATGATCAATTTGAGCACCGCACCGCGGCACGCCTGCCGCACCGCGCGAACGCCCATGGCGGCTTGCTCCACATCGGCCACGCCGCCGCGCCGCAGGGCCTGCCAATCCAGCACCAGGTCCACTTCATCGCCGCCATCGGCCACGATGCCACGCACCTGCCTCAAGACCTCAGACAGGGGCTGCGCCCCGCCAGGGAAATTCGCCACGGCGGCCACCTTGGGCATGGTCGTCGAGCTCGACGCGCTGTCCGAACCATGAAGGGCCCGCAAACCCGCGGCCACTTGTCCCACGAACCGCGGCCAGACGCAAAGCGCCGCAGGCACACCGACTGCACAGCGGCTGCGCGCCACCAGATCGGCCACCACCAGCGGCGTATCGGCCTCACCCAGACTGGTGAGATCCATGCAGGCCAGGGCCACCCGCGCGACATCATCGAGACCGGCCGGCGCCTTCATCTCGTCCATTGCCTTCACTTTGCACCCCCAGGCATCGACGGGCCCGAGCTCATGGATGCCGTCGAGGCGGCCCCAGCCATCGGCCCCAATGCCCGCCACAAGAACGTGTACTCCAAGGCCTGCATCCGCGCACGCTGCCCGTTGTCGGCTGCGCCACTGTGCCCCCCTTCAACGTTTTCCCAATACAGCACCGGTTGTCCTCGTTCCATCAAACGCGCGGCCATCTTGCGCGCATGGCCGGGGTGCACGCGGTCGTCCCGCGTGGAAGTCACCAGCAGCATCGAGGGCAGCTTCTTGGCGCCTTCTCCACTGGCCGGCGGAATGTGGTGGTATGGGCTGTAGCGCGAGATGTAGGCCCAGTCTTCCTCGCGATCGGGGTTGCCATATTCGGCCATCCAGCTCGCCCCAGCCAGCAGGCGGTGAAAACGTCGCATGTCCAGAAGCGGTACCTGGCACACCACCGCACCGAACAGCTCCGGGCGCTGCGTCATCACCGCCCCCACCAACAGCCCGCCATTGCTGCCGCCGCGGATGCCCAGCTGCGACGGCGTCGTCACGCCCGTCTTGATCAGGTCCTCGGCCACCGCGATGAAGTCGTCGTAGCTGCGCTGCTTGTTCTCTCGGATGGCCGAGGTGTGCCATGCGGGTCCATATTCCCCGCCTCCGCGGATATTGGCCAGCACGTACACGCCGCCGCGTGCCAGCCAGCCGCGCCCGATGCCGCCCGAGTAGGTGGACCGCATGGGAATCTCAAAGCCGCCATACCCGTAGAGCAGTGTCGGCTTGGGCCCCGCCGTGCGGGGGCCGGTGGGCATCACGATGAAGTAGGGGATCTTCGTGCCATCCTTGGACACCGCAAATCGTTGGTCCAAGCGCAGCCCATGGGTTGAAAACAAACCCTGCCGCGCCTTCAGGCTCTCGATGCCGGAACGGTCCGCACGCGTCAACAACAGGCTTTCGGGCGTGAGCAAGTCGGTGTAGCTGATCAACAGGCCCTCGGCCCACTCATCGTCCGCCAGGGTCGAATCATGCAGGGACGACACCGACAGCGTCCCCGTATTGGGCACAGGAATGGAACGGCTCATCCAGCCCGCGCCGTCGGGCCTGCGCACCTCCAGGCGACCCGTCACGTCCTGCATCACGCTCAGCACCACCGACGTGGCGGTGGTGGTGTAGCCCGCCAGCGACCGCTGCGGCGTGGGTGTGAACAGTGCCACGGGATCGGGCTTGCCCTCCATCAAGGCCAGGGCCGACATGACCAGGAGGCTGCCGGCTGGCCACACGCGATCGCCCTGCCTCCAATCCGAGCGCAGTCGCATCAGCGCACGCTCCTTCCAGAAGCTCACCTGCGCGTCCTCGGGTTTGGGTACCTTCTTCAGCGCCAGACCTTGGAGCACCCACATCTCGCTGCGATAGAAGTCGATGCCCCGCATCACAAAGGTCCGCTCGAAGCCCGTCGTTCGATCGCTGCCCACGCCGGCCCACACATCGCCCTTCAGCCCTTCAAAGACCACACGCGCCTGCGCCAGAGGGGTGCCGCGCTTCCAAACCCGTATGGCCCGCGGATAGCCCGAATCCGTCACCGGGTCACCGGCCGCCGCCGTACCCACCAACAGCGTGTCCGCATCCACCCAGGTCCAGCGGTTCTTGGACAGGGGCAGCGCAAAACCGTCCCTGACGAATTCCCGCGAGTCCAAGTCGAACTCGCGCACCACATTCGCATCGGTGCCCCCAGGCGACAGGGCCACCAGGCAACGGTTGGACGATGCCGACAGGCAACTGCTGCCCTGCCACACCCAACTCTGCCCCTCGGCCTTGCCCAGGGCATCCAGATCCAGCAGCACCTCCCATTTCGGGTCGGGCTTGCGGTACTCGGCCATCGTGGTGCGACGCCAGAGGCCTCGCGGATGCGTCGCGTCCTGCCAGAAGTTGTAGAGCCACTCCCCGCGCCGGCTGACCATCGGTATGCGATCTCGGGCATCCAAGACTTCAAGCAACTCGCGCCGCAAAGGCTCGTAGCGCGGGTCGGCCTGCAGCACCGCCTCGGACTGCGCGTTGCGCTGCCGCACCCAAGTCAAGGCCGCCTCCCCCATCACCTCTTCCAAGCCCACATGCGGATCGTGCGGCTCCGGCGCCATGCGCGCGGGCGTCGATGAAACGGTCGGTGGGTTGCTGTTGGCCATGGACATCTGCAAGGGAAGTGCCATCAGTGTGACGATGGCCAAGCCGGCAAAGCGGTGACCACGGGGCCATGAGAAGCTCATCTAGTTGGCAATGGAGTGAAGGATGGCGCGCAGCGCCTGCGCGGCGTGCTGCTCATGGGCGGCAGCGGCCGTCAGCGTCTGCTCATGGCTGAGCCGCTGGGCATCCAGGCCGGCGGCCATATTCGTCATCAGCGAAATCGCCAGCACACGCAAACCCGAGTGGCGCGCCGCGATCGTCTCGGGCACGGTGCTCATGCCCACCGCATCGGCGCCCAGTATCTTCAGCATGCGGATCTCGGCCGGCGTCTCGAACTGCGGGCCCATCATCCAGGCGTACACGCCCTCCTGCAGCACCGCACCGGCTGTGGCCGCCGCCTCGATGGCACGCCGCCGAAGGTCCGCGTCATAGGCGGCCCCCATGTCCACAAACCGGTCGCTGCCGCTCAAGCCCTGCAAGGGCGAGCGCTGCACCAGATTGAGGTGGTCGCGCAGTGCCATGAGGCTGCCGGCCGGCCAATCCGAGTGCAGGCTGCCCGCCGCATTCGTCACCACCATCGTCGTGCAGCCGATGGCTGCCACTGTCTGTACCGCGCCGCGCATGGCGGTAGCGTCACCGGTCTCGTAGGCATGTTGCCGGCCCATCAGCCACATCACATCCGGGCCAGCCGAATCGGCGCCGCCAATGGCAGGCAGCCGCGCCAGTCGCACACAGGCGGCATGTCCGGCAATGCCCAACGGCGGGAAGGCCGGCAAATCGGCATACGGCACATCCATGGGCTCTTGCAGGCCCTGCACCATGCCCGCCCAACCTGAACCCAGTACCACGGCCACCTTCGGACGCCGCCCGCCCCAGGCCTTGAGCAGCACCTCGGCGCTGCGCTGAACCGGGGAAAGGCTCACCGGCTGATCCTCTTGCCCAAATGATCGGGGCCGAAGCTGTGCGGCAACAGCTCGCCCAATGAGGTCCGCAAACGCACCGCGCGCCCATCGGCCACGATCACCGGCAGCTCATCTCCCGCGAATTCTCGAAGCTTCTGTCGGCACCCGCCGCATGGCGTGACGGGCTGCTGGCCCTCGCCCACCACCACCGCGGCCACCACACGCTTGCCCCCGGCCACCACCAGGTGCGCCAAGGCAGCCGCTTCGGCACACAGGCCCTGCGGATACGCCGCGTTTTCGATGTTGGCGCCGGCATGCACCCGGCCCTGCTCGTCCATCAGCGCAGCACCCACCGCAAAGTGCGAATACGGCGCGTGCGCGCGCAACCGTGCGTCGCGCGCCACCTGCACCAGGTGCCGCTCGTGCTCCGCGCTCAGGCTCGATGACATCAACGCTCCTTCAGATAGGGCACGCCCAGCGCCGCCGGCGCCCTGGCGCGTCCGATGAAGCCCGCCAGCAGCACCACCGTCAGCAAGTAGGGCAACGCCTGAATGGCCTGCACCGGAACGGTACCACCACCCAGTGCTTCAGGCCACGGCGCCCCCTGAAGCCGAATCGCCAGTGCATCCAGAAAGCCGAACAGCAGGCAGGCCGCCATCGCCCCCACCGGGTTCCACTTCCCGAAAATCAGCGCAGCCAGAGCCATGTATCCGCGCCCAGCCGTCATGTGCGGAATGAAGTTGGCATTGAGCGCCAGCACCAGGTAGGTCCCAGCCAAGCCCGACAACACGCCGTTGAGGGCCAGGGCGCGGTAGCGCAGTCCCTGCACCGACACGCCGGCCGAATCCACCATCAGCGGGTTCTCTCCCACCGCCCGCAAGCGCAGTCCCAGCCGCGTGTGAAACAGGAGGGCCCACACCAGCAACACGCAGAACAAGGCCAGGTAGACCAGAGCGTTGTGGCCCATCAAGCCCAAGCCGAGCACCGGTCCCAACAGGGGCACCCCCTGCACCGCCTGCGCCGCATCGGTCAACCAAGCGGTCAGTCGGGCGCCCTCGCCCACCTGGGGCGTCTGCCCGCCCAGGCCGAACCAGGCGCCGCCCAGCACCACGGTCAATCCGGCGGCCGTCATGGTCAGGGCCATGCCCATCACGACCTGGTCCCCGCGGTGGGTCACGCAGCCCCAGGCCTGAACCATCGACATCGACACGCCCAATGCCAAGGCCACCATCATCGCCGGCACCCAAGACCCCGTGGCCGCCGCCACACTGGCTGCTGCGAAGGCCGACAGCAGCATCTTGCCTTCCAGGCCCAGGTCCACCACACCGGAACGCTCGGCCAGGCATCCCGCCAGGGCGCACAGGATCAAGGGTGTGGCACCCCGCAATGTGGAGCCCAGCAGCGTGCCGGCCCACACACTGAACTCGTGCAGCATCTCCATCAGACGCGCCCCTGGGCCACGGGGTCCGCCCGGCGCGCCAAGCGCCGATGCACACGCAGCAAGGGCCCCACCATCACGGTCGACAAGGCGCCTGCAAACAACACGATCAGCCCCTGGAGGGTGAACACCATGTCGCGGCTGAAGCCCGGCACTTCGAAGGTCAATTCCGCGCCACCCTGGTAAAGGGTGCCGAACAACAGTGCCGCCATGGCAATGCCCACCGGGTGGTTGCGCCCGATCAGCGACACCGCAATGCCCGCAAAGCCTGCGCCCGCCACAAAGTCGGGCAGCAGCCGCTGGTGCACGCCGGCAATCTCGTTGACGCCCACCAGCCCGGCCAGGGCACCCGACACGACCATCGCCAACATCACCTGGCGCCGCGGGTCCACACCCGCATACAGGGCCGCCGCCGGCGCATGTCCACTGGCGCGAAGTTCGAAGCCGCTGCGGCTTTTCCACAGCAGCCACCAGCTCACCCCCAAAGCGCCTACGGCGAGCACGGCGGTCAGATTCAAGGGGGTGGCCGGCCAGTCCACACCGATGGCCTGCAGCAGCTCATGCACGCCCGGCATGCGCGCGGCCGGTTCGAAGGCGCGGCTTTGCAGGTCCATCGTGCCCGGTTCCTTGAGCACCTCCACCAGCAGGTAGCCCATCAGCGCGGCGGCCAGAAAGTTGAACATGATCGTGGTGATCACCACATGGCTGCCGCGCCACGCCTGCAGCGCGGCGGGGACTGCCGCCCACGCCGCACCGAACAGCATGGCCCCCAGCACCATGCCCGGCACCAGCACCGCTGCCGGTAGGCCCGGCACCCACTGCAGGGCCGCCAAGGCCACCAGGCCCGTGCCCAGGCCACCCATGGCCGCCTGCCCCTCGCCGCCGATGTTGAACAGGCCGGCATGGAAGGCCACCGCCACCGCCAAGCCGGTGAAGACAAAGGTCGTGCTGTAGTACAGCGTATAGCTGATGCCCGAGGGGCTGCCCCAGGCCCCCTTGACCAGCAGGCCCATCACGGCCAACGGCTCCAGGCCAACGGCCCACACCACCACACTGGCCACCGTCAGAGCCATGGCCAGATTGAGTGCCGGCAGCAGACCGAGGTCCATCCAACGGGGCAAGGTGTCGTTCATGGCGCCGCGCTGATGTTCAGTGGCCCGCGCCGCCCATGAGCCGTCCCAAGGCGGCCTCGTGGCAGTCTTCGATCGGCAACTCTCCGGCAACCCGCCCGGCGTTCATCACGACCACACGATCGGAAAGCGCCAGAATTTCGTCGAGCTCTGAAGACACCAGCAGCACCGCCCCGCCCGCATCGCGATGGGCACGTAAGCGCGCGTGGATGAATTCAATGGCGCCGATGTCCACGCCGCGGGTGGGCTGGCCCACCAACAGCACCGAAGGCTCGGCCGTGGCCTCGCGTGCCAGCACCAGCTTCTGCTGGTTGCCGCCGGAGAACTTGGAAGACCGAAGGTCGGGGTTGCGCGGACGAACATCGTAGGCATCCATCATCTGCGCGGTCGCTTGCCGCATCGCGCGGCGCTTCATCCAGGCCCAGGCACCATACCGGCGCCAGCCCTGGTAGCCCAACACCCCCGACTCCCAGGCGGCAAAAGGCAGCACCAGCGCGCGGTGCAGCCGGTCCTCCGGCACATGGGCCAAGCGCAGCTCACGCGCGCGGGCCGGGCTCAGCCAAGCGGTGGGCACAAAGGTCTGGCCTCCCACGGCCAGGGACCCGGCCTGCGGCACCTTCAAGCCCGACAGCACCTCGAGCAACTCCGTCTGGCCGTTGCCCGATACGCCGGCCACACCCACGATCTCGCCCGGGCGCAGGATCAGGCTCACGTCGTGCAGCCGCGCCACGCCGAATTCATCAGTCCAGCGCAGACCTTGGGCTTGCAGCACCGGGACCGCCGCGCCGCGCGGCGCACTGGCGGCGGGGTCGCCGTCGGGGCGCGCACCAACGCGGCGCTCCGTGACCACCCGCCGCCCCACCATGGCTTGGGCCAGATCGTCCACATTGGTCTGCGTGATCTCACGCTCGAGCACCACCTGCCCACCACGCATCACCGTCACGCGGTCGCACAGCGCCATGATTTCCTTGAGCTTGTGCGTGATGAGCAGCACCGTCGTGCCGCGGGCTCGCAGACCACGCAAGGCGTCGAACAGCGCCGTGGTTTCATCGGGCGTGAGCACTGCGGTGGGCTCATCCAGAATCAGCACGCGGGCCCCGCGAACCAGGGCCTTGAGGATTTCCAGTCGCTGGCGCTCGCCCACCGGCAGGTCTTCCACCACAGCGTCCAGCCGCACGCGCAGACCGGTTTCATCCATCAGCCCATGCAGTCGCTGCGCCAAGGCATCGCGCGCGGCACCCAGGCGCCAATCCGGCTCGGCCCCAAGCAGCACATTGTCCAGAGCGGTCATCGTGTCCACCAGCATGAAGTGCTGGTGGACCATGCCGATGCCCACAGCCATCGCATCGCGCGAATCGCGGATCCGCACGGCCCGACCGTTCACTTCTATCCCCCCCTCATCGGCCTGGTAAAAGCCATAGAGGATGGACATCAGCGTGCTCTTGCCCGCGCCGTTTTCGCCCACGATGCCATGCACCGTGCCGGCGGTCACGCTCAGGTTCACCGCCTTGTTGGCCTGCACCGCACCAAAGCGCTTGTCGATGCCGGTCATGCGAACCGCCAGGGGACGGGCGCCCCGAGCGCCTCCCGCATCGCCGCCGACAGCCGCGCCGGCCACCATCACTTGCAGGCGTTGCCCGCCATGTAGTCGATCACCTTGACCTTGCCAGCGATGATGTCGGCCTTGGTCGCATCCACCCGCCTCTTCATCTCAGGGGTGATGAGTTTGGCGTTGTGCTCGTCTAGCGCATAGTCCACCGCGTTGTCGGCCAGGCCCAAGACCGTCAGACCCGGCGTCACGCCCTTCATCGCGCGCGTCACCGCCACGTCCACCCGCTTGACCATTGAGGTCAGCATCGTGCCGGGTTGCAGATGGTTCTGATTGCTGTCCACCCCGATGGCGAACTTGCCGCTGTCCTTGGCCGCCTGGTACACGCCAATCCCCGTGCCGCCGGCGGCCGCAAACACCACATCCACACCCCTGGCGAATTGCGCTTTGGCCAACTCACTGCCGCGAGTGGGGTCGTTCCAAGCCGAAGGGGTGGTACCGGTCATGTTGGTGCTCACCTCGACCTTGGGATTCGCATATCGCGCGCCCTGCTCGTAGCCGCACTGGAACTTGCGGATCAGCGGAATGTCCATGCCGCCGATGAAGCCCACCTTGCCCGTCTTGCTGGCCATGGCGGCCAACATGCCCACCAGGAAGCTGCCCTCATGCTCCTTGAACAGGATGGACTGCACATTGGGCAGGTTCACCACGGCGTCGATCAGCGCGAATTGCAGGTTCGGGTGGGCCTTGGCCACCTTCTCCATCGGCGTGCCCTGCGAGAAGCCCACACCAACGATCGGATTGGCGCCGCGTTCTGCCATGCGCCGCATGGCCTGTTCGCGCTGCGCCGGGTTGGAAATCTCGAACTCCAAGTAGTTCTGGCCCGTTTCCTTCTTCCAGGCCTCGGCACCTCGGTAGGCCGCCTCATTGAAGGATTTGTCGAACTTGCCGCCCATGTCGAAGATCACCGCGGGTGCCGCCTGTGCAGTGCCCGCAAAGGCCAGTACAAGCGCAAGCCCTGCGCGGTGCAGGCCTTTGATCTTCAAGGGCAGTGGGGTGTTCATCAAGCCGGGCATGCCTTACCTGTGTCCGCGACGGTAAACCGAGAAGGATAGCAAGCCGCCGACCGGCCCTGCCCAAAGCGGGTTTAGCATCATGGGCATGTCGAGCCCCAAACCCGACCCCACCCTGGCCACCATGCCCAAGGTGCTGTTGCACGACCACTTGGATGGCAGCCTGCGGGTCGGCACGCTGATCGAGCTGTGCCGGCGCCGGGGCCTGGCACTGCCCACACAGAACAGCGCCGAACTCGCACAATGGTTCCGCAGCAACGCCATGGCCGGTAGCCTGGAGCGCTATCTGCAAGGCTTTGCCTTGACCGTGGCGGCCATGGGCGATCTGCCGGCACTCGAACGGGTGGCTTTTGAAGCCGCCGAAGACGCGCGGGCAGAAGGTTGTGTCCTGGCCGAGTTCCGCATGGCACCGTTGCTCCTACAAGCCCACGGTGTGGCACCGGACGAAGCGGTGGCGGCGATGCTGGCCGGCTTGGCCCGCAGCGGCCTGCCCTGCGGCCTCATCGTGTGCGGCATGCGACACGAAGACCCCGACCATGTGGCTCAAGCGGCCGAGCTGGCGCTGCGCCACCGCGCCGGCCCGCAGCGCACCATCGGCGTGGTTGGCTTCGACCTGGCCGGCCCGGAACGCGGTTGGCCGGCCACACGACATGCCCGAACCCTCCAGCGGGTGCGAGAAGCCGGCCTGCCCATCACCCTGCACGCCGGCGAAGCCGATGAGGGCCAGCGGGTCCTCGAGGCGGTCGCACTGGGCGCGCGCCGCATCGGCCACGGCGTGCGCCTGGCCGACCTGCTGAACACACCGACGGGCCCGCAAGCCCTGCAACAACTGCAAGCGGCGCAGGTGCACCTGGAAATCTGCCCGACGAGCAATGTGCAAACTGGGGCAGCCTCCTCCATCGCGACCCACCCGATCCGCGCGCTGTGGGACGCCGGCGTGTCGCTGTCCTTCCACACCGACAACCACCTGATCTCCTGCACCGACATGAACCTGGAAGGTCAGGCCCTCGTGGACGAAGCCGGCTTTGGCCTGGCCGACCTGCTGAGCATGCAGGACATGGCGCTGAGCGCCAGTTTTCTGGGCCATGTCCACACCGAACCGGCGCGCCAGGCACTTCGGGCATGGGCCCGGGCACAGGGCCTGGGCTGATCCACCACATCGCCTCCTCAACGGTTTACACCCCATGATCGCTCCACACCTTGCTCACACCCCACGCGCCGGCGCGCGACTGTCCACGGAGCCAGCGGCCCACCCAGCCAAGCGCGGCGCCTGGCGCAACCACCGGGGCAGCCGGGTGGTGCTGCGCTCGGCGGCCTTGACGCTGGCGCTGGCGGCAGCGGGCTGCGCCCTGCCCCTTGGTCCGGGGTCCCCCACCTCGAAGGCAGCCCCCACGGCCGGGGCCGCCGGCGAGACCGTCCACGTACGGGTCATCGCGTTCAACGACCTGCACGGCTACCTGGAAAGCGGCAACCTCACCGTCAACGTGGCCGACCCCTCTGCGGGCGGCACGGTGATGCGCGTGGCCGTGGGTGGCGCCGACGCCATGGCCGGCCTGGTGCAAAGCCTGCGCCGCTCGGCCGCACACAGCCTGGTGGTCAGCAGCGGCGACCTGATCGGCGCCACGCCCCTGGTCTCGGCGCTGTTCCGACATGAATCCACCATCGAGGCCGCCAACCTGATCGGGGTGAGCGTGGCCACCGCCGGCAACCATGAGTTCGACGCCGGCACGCCCGAATTGCTGCGCATCCTGCGCGGCGGCTGCGCCGATCAACGGGCCGACGACCCCGTGCGCTCCTGTGCCCTGGGCCCCTACCGCGGCGCCCGCTTTCCCATGGTGTCGGCCAATGTGCGCCGTGCCAGCGGCGGCACGCTGCTGCCCCCATCATGGGTGATGCAGGCCGGCCCGGTGAAGGTGGGCGTGATCGGCGCGGTCACCAGGGTCACGCCGCAGCTCGTCGTGCCCTCGGGTGTCGAAGGCCTGCAGTTCACCGACGAGGCCCAGGCGATCAACGAAGCCGCCCAAGCCCTTCAGGCCCAGGGCGTGCAGGCCCTGGTGGTCACCCTGCACGAGGGCGCCGAGATTGGCGCACCCGGCCAGCCCGCGGACTGGAACGACACGACTTGCCCCGGCCTGCGCGGCGAAGCGGTGGACATCATCAAGCGCATCACCCCGGCGGTGGACCTCATCCTCACCGCCCACACCCACCAGGGCTACAACTGCCGGGTCGACGGGCGGCCGGTGATGCAGGCCGTGGCCTATGGGCGCGGCCTGTCCGTGGCCGATCTTCACATCCAGGTGAAGAGCGGCGATGTCGACCGCGCCAAGACCCTTGCGCGCAACCTTCCCGTGCTCAACGCCCGCACCGAGGCTGCCCACCGGGACAAGATCCTCGGTGCCGAGCCGCCGGTGTTCAGCACGGCCCTGAAGGACGCCCAGCCCGATGCCGAGGTCGCCGCCCTGGTGCAGCGCTATGCCCAAGCCGCGGCCCCCCAGGCCCAGCGGGTCGTGGGCCGCATCGCCCGCACACTCGACCGCCGCGGCATCGGCGACACGCCCGCCGGCCGACTGGTCGCCCAGGCCCAATGGGAGGCCACCCGCAGCCCAGCCAACGGCGGCTCGCATTTCGCGCTGATGAACCCCGGCGGCATCCGAACCGACTTGGCCTGTCGGGGCACGCCCCCATGTGAGGTCACCTACGGCGACCTGTTCAGCATGCAACCGTTTGGCAACAGCCTGGTGGTCATGAGTCTGAGCGGCGCCGAAGTCCGCCAACTGCTGGAACAGCAGCAGCGCGGCGGCCCCGACGCGCCGCTCATGTCGCCGTCGGCCGGATTGACCTACCGATGGTCCCGCAAGGCCCCCCCCGGCCACCGCGCCCAGGACATCCGCATCCAAGGCCAGGCCCTGGACGAAGCCGCCACCTACCGCATCACGGTCAACAGCTTCATGGCCGAAGGCGGAGACGGCTACACGGTGCTGCAACGGGGTCGCCAGCGCCTGGGCGGTGCCCAGGACCTGGACGCCATGCTGGCCCACCTGCGGCAGGGGGTGGCCGATGCCGGTCCGGCCCGCATCACGGTCGGCGATTGACCGCCGGGTGTTGTACCGTTGTCACAGTCCAGTCATGGCACTCGGGCATGATGTTGCGCAAGCACGGTGTCCTCCGCGATAGTCGCCGAAGTAACCCCTCTGGCGGCGCTGTCAGCCGCGCGTGACGTTTCTGCATCCCAACACCCGATTGGGCGTCCCAGCGGCATCCGGCCGCCGGCGTCCGTTTTGTCTTTTGGAGACCCCCAAATGAGTTCCCTGCGCCTCAACGGTTTCACCCGCAGCGCCATCGGTTTGGCCATCGCCGCCGTGGTCGCCCCCGCCATCGCCCAAAACACCACCGCGAGCGTCGCGGGCCGTGTCGTGGGCGCCGACGGCAAACCCGTGGCCGGTGCCACCGTGACCGTGCTGCATGTGGAGTCGCGCACCGCCAGCACCCTGACCACCGATGCGGACGGCCGCTACAGCGCGCGCGGCCTGCGCGTGGGCGGCCCCTACACCGTCACCGTCACCAAGGGCGGCCAGAGCGAGAAGCGCGACAACGTCTTCCTGACACTGGCCGAAACCGCCAGCCTGGACATCGCCATGCTGGGCAGTGCGGCCAGCGTGACCGTGACCGGCCGCGGCGCCTCGGACAAGTTCGAAAGCTCGAACATGGGCGCGGGCACCAACATCAGCAGCCGCGACCTGGCCGCCCAGGCTTCCATCCAGCGCAGCCTGCAGGACTACGCCCGCTTTGATCCCCGCCTGGCCCAGACCGACAAGGAACGAGGCGAAATCTCCGCCGCCGGCCAGAACACCCGCTTCAACTCCATCACCATCGACGGTGTCACCACCAACGACACCTTCGGCCTGGAGTCCAACAACCTGCCCACCATCAAGCAGCCGATCTCCATTGAGGCGATCCAAAGCGTGCAGGTCAACATCTCCAACTACGACGTCACGCAAAAGGGCTACACCGGCGCCAACATCAATGCCGTCACCAAGAGCGGCTCCAACGATGTCAAGGGCAGCGTCTATTACGTCACCCGAGACGACCGCCTGGTCGGTCAGCGCTACAACGCCACCACCGACACCTACTTCGACGCGCCGAAGTTCACCGAGAACACCAAGGGCTTCACGCTGGGTGGCCCGATCGTCAAGGACAAGCTCTTCTTCTTCGTCAACCACGAAACGTTCACCAGTTCGCGCACGCGGCCTGACTTCGCACCCGTGGGCGGCGCCGGAACGGTCGTGGGCATTCGCCAGGCGACCATCGACCAGGCGATTGCCATCGGCCGCGACACCTACAAGGTCGACGTGGGCACTTCGGCGGTTCCCGAGGGCGTGGCAGTCAATGTGAAGGACAGCCTGCTCAAGCTGGACTGGAACATCAGCGACCAGCACCGCGCCAATGTGCGCTTCACCCGCACCGAGCAGACCGAGCCCTTCCTCGTGGGCTTCGGGACCACCAGCTTGTCGCTGAGCTCCTACTGGTACAACCAGGAGAAGTCGCTCAAGAGTGTCGTGGGCCAGCTCTTCTCCGACTGGACCGACAACTTCAGCACCGAATTCAAGATCTCCAAGCGCGACTACGACAGCGTGCCCACCCCGGTCAACGGCGTGCGCCTGCCGCAGATCTCGCTGAATTTCTCCGGTGCGCTGCCCAGCGACGCACCGGCCGGAACCAGCGCCAACACCCGCAGCCTGCTGATGGGCACCGAGCGCAGCCGCCACTTCAACATCCTGCGCACCAACACGCTGGACACCTACCTCGGGGCCAACTACCGCCTGGGCCAGCACGAGCTGAAGTTCGGCCTGGACCGCGCCGACAACGACGTCTACAACGCCTTCCTGCAGGACACCAACGGTCGCTACACCTTCCAGTGCGAGAACAGCAGCGCCAGCCTGAGCTACAGCTTCGGCAGCATCAACTGCGCCACCGCCACGGCTGACCAGGTCGCCTCTGCGGTGCTGGAGAATTTCCGCTTGGGCCGCCCCTCGCAGTACTTCGTGCAGGTGCCGCAACCCGGCCGCGTACTCAACGACGCCGTGGCCATCTGGAGCTACGCCAACACCGGCTTCTTCCTGCAAGACACCTTCAAGCCCAGCAAGGACTTGAGCATGGTCGCAGGCTTGCGCATCGACCGCTTGGCGATGCCCGATTCCCCGCTGGCCAACCCCGCTGCCGCCGCCGCACCGGTGGCCGGCAATCCCGCCACCAACACCCGGGCCAGCGGCGGCTTCGGCCTGGACAACACCCGCACGCTGGACGGCGCCACCTTGTTCCAACCGCGCGTGGGCTTCAACTGGAACCTGGGCACCGCCGACACCCGTCGACAACTGCGCGGCGGCTTCGGTCTGTTCCAGGGCGCGGCGGCCAATGTGTGGCTGTCCAACCCCTACTCCAACACGGGTCGCGCCGCGGTCACCTACAGCTGCACCACCTTCGCCACCTGTGTCAGCTCCAACGCACGCTTCAGCCCCAACCCGGATGCCCAGCCGGTGCTCACCGGCACCATCCCAGCGGCCAACGTCGACTTCCTCGACCCGAGCCTGAAGCAGCCCTCGGTGTGGAAGTTCAACCTGGCCTTCGACACCGAACTGCCTGAGCTGCCCCTGATCGGCCGCACCACGGCCGGCGTGGAAATGCTGGGCACCCGCGTCAAGGACGGCATCTACTACGAGCACCTGAACCTGGGCGTGGCCACGCGCACCGGCCTGGACGGCCGGGCACCGACCAGGGCGGCGGCAACGCGCTCACCCTGTCGCTGAGCAAGGTCATCCCGGGTGGCGCCGCGTGGTCCATGGGCTACACCCGCACCTCGGCCACCGAGGTCAGCCCGCTGACCTCCTCCGTGGCCAACTCCAACTGGCTCAACCGCAACATCTTCAACCCCAACGAGCAGGTGCTGCAGAACTCGAACTATCTGGTTCGCGACCGCTTCAACGCCGCCTTCAGCCTCTCGCGTGCCTTCATCGCCAAGGCCCCCACCACGCTGGGCGTCTTCTTCGAAGGCCGCCGTGGCAAGCCCTACAGCTGGACCTACATCAACGACCTGAACGGCGACGGCGTGTTCGGCAACGACCTGATGTACATCCCCAAGGGCCCAGGCTCGGGTGAAGTGGTGTTCCGCGGCGGCGCTGCCGAAGAGACCCGCTTCTGGGAGATCGTCGAAGCCAACCCCGCCCTTCGCAGCGCCAAGGGTGGCGTCGTGGGCCGCAACAACGAGTTCGCTCCCTGGGTCAACAGCTTTGATGTGCGCCTGAGTCAGCAGCTGCCGGGCTTTGGCAGCAAGCAGCGCGCCACCATCACGCTGGACATCCTGAACTTCGGCAACCTGCTCAACAAGAACTGGGGCCGCATCAACGAAATCGGCTTCCCGTCCAATCGCAGCTTCGTGAACTATGCGGGCCTGGACGCGCAGGGTCGCTATGTGTACAGCCTGGGCAGCACCGAAGCCCTGGTCACACGCCAGGCCTCCGGCGAGTCGCAGTGGGCCGCCCAGCTGACGATGCGCTACGAGTTCTGACGACGCGGCGCCGTCGCCGCCCGGCATCAGGGGCCGCCACGCGGCCCCTGCGCAAGGTGCAGGGGCGGTTCATCGCCACCCGGCCCGGCCAGACTTCACACTGGCCGGGCTTTTTTGTCCGCCACCCTTCTGCCTGGGTGCGGTCGGGCCATTAAACTGATCGGCATGAAACTCATTGGTTCCCTGGCCAGCCCCTATGTGCGCAAGGTGCGCGTGGTGATGGCTGAAAAGAAGCTCGATTTCCAACTGGTGCTCGAGGATGTGTGGGGCAGCGACGCCATTCTGCAAAGCAACCCATTGGGCAAGGTGCCCTGCCTGGTCATGGAAGGCGGCGAAGCGGTCTTTGATTCGCGCGTCATCGTCGAGTACCTGGACACCCTGAGCCCCGTGGGCCGGCTCATACCCGGCACGGGCCGCGAGCGCGCCGAAGTGCGCACCTGGGAAGCCCTGGCCGATGGCGTGCTCGATGCCCTGATCGCCATCCGTCTTGAAAACACCTGGGCCGGTCGCCGCCCCGAGCAGCGCAGCAGCGCCTGGTGTGAGCGGCAGATGACCAAGGTCCACGCCAGTCTGAAGGCCATGGATGCCGCGCTGGGTGACAAAGCCTGGTGCAGTGGCACCCACTACAGCCTGGCTGACATTGCCCTGGGCTGCGTCACCGGCTACCTCGACTTCCGATTCCCCGATGTGGACTGGCGCGCCCATCATCGGCACCTGGCTCGCCACCACGACAAACATCACGCCGCCTACGTCAACAATCTCAATAAGGCCGTGGCTCCTTATCCTGACCTTCAAAAAAAGACCGCCGAGGAACTTCTTCAAAATCTTGATTCCCTTCCCGCCGACA
>RFTU01000002.1 GCA_009923315.1 Betaproteobacteria bacterium | reverse complement strand
GCCTCCTGCGGCAATCGCATCAGCTGCCGAACATCTTGCGGGGGTCGCGCTTGAAATGCCGCCCCACCGCATCACGCTCGGTCAAACCGATTTCATCGAAGTACTCTACCAAAGGCACCGACAGGTGGCGGCTCACGCCTACCGATTCCCTCAGGTCGCGCACGTTCAATCGATGGTTGGGATCGGCGTCGGCCAGGGCTTTGGCGCGCAGCGTCAGCTCCAGCATCTGATCGGTCTGGAACCAATACTCTGCGCCCACGGGATGCACTTTGCCCATGCGCTGCAGGCGCTGCAGGGTGCGCAGCACCTGGTCCTTGCGCAGCGTTCGGTCGCGCTCCAAGAGATCGCTCAAGCGCGGGGGCAGAAAGCCGCCCTCATCCAGCCACGGCTTGATCCGCTCCCAGATCAGTTTTTCCGTGCCCTGCAGCGTGGTCTCGTGACTGGTCAGTGCCAAGGCCGCACCGTGGCGCCGCAGGCTGCCGTCGCGCAGCAATTGCGTCAGCAGCAGCGCGAACACCGCCGCGGTGGGTTTGTCGCGCACCTGGCGGTTGAGCTGCTCCTGGCTCAGACCAGGGCTGTCGGGGCTGCGGCGGTGGTGGGCCGCGAGCGCTTCGGTGATGCGTTCCTGGTAACGCTGGATTTGCGCGCGGGTGAACCACAGGGCGGCCTCGCCGTCGCCCGCGGTGTCGTGAGGGGTGACGGCCGCCGCCCGCTGTTCCGCCTGCGCCAAGGCGTCTGGCGTGAGGTTCCATGCCAGTGAGAACGCGCGGCGCTCGATGCCGTAGGGCGACTCCAGTGCCAGCAAGGCCTGCAGCGCTTCGCCCGGCGTGGCGGCCTCCATGGCCTGCAGGGCCCGCACCAGTTGGGCACGGTGCCGGCGCGTGGGTGGCGGGAAGGGATCGACGACCTGCCCTCCGCCCAGCGTGCGCAGCGCCGATTGGTCGCGGATGATGAAGCGGTCGCCGCGCAGGGCGCCAATCGGGCGGTCCAGATCGAACTGCACCAGCGCATCGCCACCGGGCTGCAGCGAAGAGCCCTCCAACAGGGCCACGCGCGCGTTCACATCCTCGGCGCCTAGGTGCAGATGCACCGGGGTCCAGTGCGCCAGGGCCCTGGCCTCCGAGGGCAGCAACCGCAGCCGCGCCGCCATTCTTTGCGTGGGCGCGTGCAATGGATCGGCCACCAGCCAGTGCCCGCGTTGCACCTGCTGCTTTTCCACCCCGGCGAGGTTGAGGGCCAGGCGTTGGCCGGCCATGCCGTCTTCGGCCACGCAGTTCTGCGCATGCAGGCCGCGCACCCGTACTTCCAAACCCGATGGGCTCAGCCGCAGGCGATCGCCCACACGCACGCGACCACTCACCGCCGTGCCCGTGACCACGGTGCCGATGCCCGAGAGCGTGAAGCTGCGATCCACCGACAGGCGGAAGTGGCCGTCCAGCGCGCGCGTCGGAGCGTCCTGTCGAGCGGCCTCCAGGTGTTCACGCAGGGCATCCAGGCCCTGCCCGCTGATGCTCGACACCGGCAGCACGGGGGCCGCGGCCAATGCGGTGCCGCGCAGCAGGGCCCGGATCTCCTGCTCCACCTGCGACAGCCGGGTCGCGTCCACCAGGTCGCACTTGCTCAGAGCCACCACACCCCGCTGCAGGCCCAGCAGGTCCAGGATGGCCAAGTGTTCGCGCGTCTGCGGCATGGGGCCGTCGTCGGCAGCCACCACCAGCATCACATGGTCGATGCCGGTGGCACCGGCCAGCATGTTGCGCACCAGCTTTTCGTGGCCGGGCACGTCCACAAAGCCCAGGACCTGTCCATCGGACTGGGCCTGATAGGCAAAGCCCAGGTCCACGGTGATGCCGCGTTCCTTCTCTTCCTTCAGCCGGTCGGCATCCACGCCGGTGAGGGCCTTCACCAGTGAGGTTTTGCCGTGGTCGATGTGGCCGGCGGTGCCGACGATCATGCTGGGGTCTCCGTGGAAAAGTTCATCCTACACGGCCGTCCCTATCCCCGAACCCCCACGGTGCAAGGGCGATGCCGCCTGAAGGACAATGAGGACATGCTGGGTGCAATACCGGACCCCCTCGAAAACGCGGCCGTGCCGCAGGCTGCAGGCCATCTGCCGCCCGTTGCCATGCCGCGCATGACCCAGGCCGGCGGCGCGCTCACGCGCGAGATCGAAATCCTGGACGAATACGGCCAGCGGCGCAGCATCGCCATCCCCATCGAGCGGCCCTTGACCGTGTTCGTGGACAAGCGCGAACTGGTCACCCTGATGACGCTGGGCTCGGCCCCTGAACTGCTGGTGCTGGGCTACCTCATCAATCAGCGACTGATTGCCTCGCCGGCTGACGTGGAGTCCATCACCGTCGATTGGGATGTGTCGGCCGCGGCCGTTCACACCCGTGTGGGCATCGAGCACATGGAAGCCCGCACCGCCAAGCGCGTGGTGACCACAGGATGCGGACAGGGCACGGTGTTCGGTGATGTGATGGCCGGCCTGGAAGCCATCGAGTTGCCATCTGCCGCTCAAGCGCGCATCCGCCAGTCCACCCTGCATGCCGTACTGGAAACCATGCGCCAGCAGGACAGCGTGCACCGTCGCGCGGGCAGCGTGCACGGCTGCGCCTTGTTCAAGGGTGCTGAGCTGTTGATGTTCGTGGAAGATGTCGGCCGTCACAACGCCATCGATGCCATCGCGGGCTGGATGGCCCTGAATGGCGTGGGCGGCGGCGACAAGTTGTTCTACACCACCGGTCGCTTGACCAGCGAAATGGTGATGAAGGCTGCGCACATGGGCGTGCCCATCATCGTCTCGCGCAACGGCGTCACGCAGATGGGGCACGACCTGGCCAGCGGCCTGGGCATGACGCTCTTTGGCCGCGCTTCCAACCGTCACTTCCTGTGCTATTGCGGCTTCGACCGCTTCGATTCCGAGCCCGAACCCATGCGCCCAACGGTGCGCGTGGTGTCCTCTTCCACCGAGAACCCCGCCGAGGGCTGAACGATGAGCGCCAACCTTCCCACCCAGCCCAATCCGCTTGCGCTGCAAGGCGTGAAGGTGGTGGAGATGGGACAGTTGATCGCCGGCCCCTTCTGCGGCAAGACCCTGGCCGAATTCGGCGCCGATGTGGTGAAGATCGAGCCGCCCGGCGCGGGGGACCCGCTCCGCCAGTGGCGGCTGATCAAGGACGGCACTTCGGTGTGGTGGCAGGTGCAAAGCCGCAACAAGCGCTCGGTGGCCTTGGACCTCCGCCAGGCTGAAGGGCAGCAGTTGGCGCGGGACCTGCTGGCGCAGGCCGATGTGCTGATCGAAAACTTTCGCCCGGGCACGCTTGAAGGCTGGGGCCTCTCGCCCGAGGACCTGATGGCGCTGAACCCGCGCCTGATCGTGGTGCGCATCTCGGGCTACGGTCAAACCGGACCCTACCGCGACCTGCCGGGCTTTGGTGCCATTGGCGAAGCCATGGGCGGCTTGCGCCACCTCACCGGCGAGCCGGGCCGCGTACCGGTGCGCGTGGGGGTATCGCTGGGCGATACCTTGGCCGCCTTGCACGCCACCATCGGCGTGATGATGGCGCTCTATCACCGCGACCAGCGCGGTGGGCGCGGGCAGGTGATCGATGTGGCCCTGCACGAGGCGGTGTTCAATGTGATGGAAAGCCTGCTGCCCGAGTACAGCGCCTTCGGTGCGGTTCGGGAGGCCGCAGGCTCGGCCTTGCCGGGCATTGCGCCTTCCAATGCCTACCGCTGCCGTGACGGCTATGTGCTGATCGCGGGCAACGGCGACAGCATCTTCAAGCGTTTGATGGGGGTGATCGGCCGGTCAGATCTGGGACAGGACCCAGGCTTGGCGGGCAATGCCGGGCGCGTGGCCCGCGTGACCGAGCTGGACGCCGCCATCGAAGCCTGGACCGTGGGCCGCACCGTGCAGCAGGTGCTGGATGCCTTGGGCGCGGCGCGCGTGCCGGCGGGCAAGGTGTACACCGTGGCCGACATCGCCGCCGATGCGCACTACCGTGCCCGTGACATGATTCTCACGCAGAAGACGCGCGAGGGCTATGAGGTGGAGGTGCCCGGTGTGGTGCCCAAGCTCTCCGCTACGCCCGGCACCGTGCGCCTGCCCGCGCCGCGCCTGGGCGAAGACACCGATGCGGTGTTGCATGAAATGGGCCTGAGCGCGCAGCAGATCGCACAACTGCGCGACAAGGGCATCGTGGCCTGAAACCGGAAGTCGTCAGCGCAGGGCGCCGGCGTGCAGGTCGCGCAAGCGCGTCGGGCCGGCTTCGGTCTCAATCGTCTGGCGCAGTTCTCGGCCCAAGCGAAGGGCAAACAGGAGTTCGGCGCAGACGAACATCGGACCCACCAGTAGGCCGATGAGGTCGTCCATGAAGGCAGGCTTGCGTCCTTCGTAGTAGTGGCCGATGAATTGAATCACCCACCCGCCCAAGAACAAGGCGGCACCCCAGGCCAGCCACTGCGGCCCCACCTGAACCGCGATCCAGTGCGCCAAGAGCATGAGCAGGCCGTTGCCGGCAATCACGCTGGAGGTGACGAGCCAGCCGCCCCGGGTGAGGTACCACAGCGCCGCCGCTGCCCACAAGGCCCACGCGGGGGTGAGCACCCAGAAGGAGCCGGGATTCAGCGGAATCGCCGGTTGGGACAGCAGCACCCCGATACCCAACACGATCAGCGGTATGCCCACCAGGTGGGTGGCAATGTTGCGCGGGTCGCGGTGGTAGCGGGCGTACTCGACGAGCAGGGTCGTGGTGTCGCGCATGGTGACCTCCAAAGCGGGCAGACGCGTGACGGCGTTCTCCATATTCGATGCTAAGGCCGAACCGTTCCAGGGGACCTCCGGGGCTTCCCTAGAATGGCGTGTGCCGGAGCGCTGTGCGCCCCGGAGCCTCACAAGCCCCAGGAACTCCCATGAGCATCAAGAGCGACCGCTGGATCCGCCGCATGGCCGAGCAGCACGGCATGATCGAGCCCTTTGAGCCCGGCCAGGTGCGCTTTGCGGCCGATGGCCACAAGATCGTGAGCTACGGCACCAGCAGCTACGGCTACGACATCCGCTGTGCACCGGAATTCAAGGTCTTCACCAACATCCACAGCACCGTGGTGGACCCCAAGAACTTCGATGAGAAGAGTTTCGTGGACATTGAGGCCGATGTGTGCATCATCCCGCCCAACAGCTTTGCACTGGCGCGCACCGTCGAGTACTTTCGGATCCCACGCAATGTGTTGACCATCTGTCTGGGCAAGAGCACGTACGCGCGCTGCGGGATCATCGTCAATGTGACGCCCTTCGAGCCCGAGTGGGAAGGCTATGTCACCTTGGAGTTCAGCAACACCACCCCGTTGCCGGCCAAGATCTATGCGGGCGAGGGCTGTGCCCAGGTGCTGTTCTTCGAGAGTGACGAGGTATGCGAAACCTCGTACAAGGACCGTGGCGGCAAGTACCAGGGCCAGCGCGGCGTGACGCTACCCAAGACCTGAGGTCCGTCCCTTGCGCGGCACGGCCGCGCCAAGCCTGCCCTGGGCTATCGAGCCACGGGATAGGTGCCCGGAACGAGGATCGAGCGGTCCACCTGGGGCAGTTGCGTGTGGCCGCAAAAGGCCATCGTCACATCCAGTTCCTTGTGCAGGATTTGCAGCGCCTTGGTGACGCCAGCCTCTCCCATGGCGCCCAGGCCGTAGACCATGGCGCGGCCGATCATCGTGCCGCGTGCGCCCAGGGCCCAGGCCTTGAGCACGTCCTGACCGCTGCGGATGCCGCCGTCCATCCACACCTCGGTCTTGGTGCCCACAGCCTGCACGATGGCCGGCAGGGCCTCAATGCTGGCCGGGGCGCCGTCGAGTTGGCGCCCGCCGTGGTTGCTCACCACGATGGCGTCCGCGCCGGCCTTGGCCGCCAATTCCGCATCCTCCACTTCCATGATGCCCTTGAGGATGAGCTTGCCGCCCCAGCGCTCCTTCACCCAGGCCACATCGTCCCAGTTCAGGCGCGGGTCGAACTGTTCGTTGGTCCAGGCCGAAAGCGACTTCATGTCGCTCACGCCCTTCACATGGCCCACCAGATTGCGGAAGGTGTGGCGATTCGTTTGTGCCATGCCCCACAGCCAGCGCGGCTTGGTGGCCAGGTTCAGGATGTTGCGCAGCGTCGGGCGGGGCGGCGCAGACAAGCCGTTCTTGAGGTCCTTGTGGCGTTGTCCGATGACCTGAAGGTCCAGCGTGAGGATGAGCGCACTGCAGCGCGCGGCCTTGCAGCGCTCGATCATGCGGGCCATGGCATCCCGATCGCGCATCATGTAAAGCTGAAACCAGAAGGGTGCGCTCGTGTGTTCGGCCACGTCTTCAATGGAGCAGATGCTCATGGTGGACAGGGCGAAGGGGATGCCGAACTTCTCCGCGGCGCGCGCGGCGTGGATCTCGCCGTCGGCATGCTGCATGCCCGTCAGGCCCACCGGGGCGATGGCCACCGGCATCTTCGCGGCCTGCCCCACCATCGCCACGGCCGTGCTGCGCCCTTCCATGTTCACCGCCACGCGCTGGCGCAGCTTGATGCGCTGAAACTCGCTTTCGTTGGCGCGGTAGGTGCCTTCGGTCCAGGAGCCTGAGTCCGCATAGTCGTAGAACATGCGGGGCACGCGCTTTTCAGCCAGAACGCGCAGGTCTTCGATGTTGGTGATCACGGGCATGGGGCACTCCATTCAAGGTGCAACAGCGGATCCTATCCGCCCAGCAAGCCCTACGGCCGCGCCAGGGATCCCGCCCGCACCCCCAAGAGGCGGATGCGCTGATGGAACTCCACGCGCTTGAGGCACTGGCCGCAGGCCTGGCGCAGCGCTGCCGACTCCTGCACCGCTTGCGCAAGGGTGAGTTCGCGCGTGACCGTTCGAAAGTCCTCGAACTTGAGCTTGATGCCCACGGTGCGGGCGGTGTAGCCCTTCTTCTGAAGGTCGGCGGCCAGGCGCTGTACCAGGTGGTCCAGTGCGCGAGCCAGTTCGGCACGGTCGCGCTTCACATGCAGGTCGCGCTCGAAGGTGGTCTCGCGGCTCACCGACACCGGCTCGCTGTGGGTGACCACCGCGCGGTCGTCTCGCCCATGGGCGGCCTCATGGAGCCAGCTGCCGTAGCTGCGCCCGAACCGTTGGATCAGCTCAGCGCGATCGGCTGCAGCGAGTTCGCCGATCGTGAACACACCGATGGCCGCCAGCGCCTTTTGCGCCTTGGGGCCGATGCCGTTGACCCGCGCCACGGGCAGCGGCCAAATGCGCACAGGCACGTCGTCCATCGTCAGCACGGTCAGGCCGTTGGGCTTGTCGAGCTCGGAGGCGATCTTGCTCAGCAGCTTGTTGGGCGTGATGCCCATGGAGCAGGTCAGGCCGGTGGCTTCGCGCACCGAGTTGCGGATGCTCTGGCCCAGGGCGCGCACGCCACCGCAGGGGTCATGGCCCACCACGTCCTGCGCGCCGGGCACCTCGGTGAGGTCGATGTAGATCTCGTCGATGCCACGGTCTTCAATCACCGGGGCCACGTCGGCCACAGCCGCCTTGAACAGGCGCGAACAGCGGCGGTACTCATCGAAGTCCACCGGCAGCAGCACCGTTTGAGGGGCCCGGTCGGCGGCGCGGGCCAGGGCCATGCCCGAGTGCAGGCCCAAGGCACGCGCCTCATAGGTGGCGGTGGTGGCCACACCGCGGCCACGGTAGCCCGCCAGGGTGGCGAACTGCCAACTGCCGCCATCACGAGTCGGTGCATGCCGGCGGCTGCCGCCGATCACCACTGGCTGCCCACGCAGTTCCGGGTAACGCAGCAGTTCCACCGACGCGTAGAAGGCGTCCATGTCCAGGTGGGCGATCCAGCGGCGCGGCATGGCCTTGGGCAGGGGATCGCCGGGCGCGTGGGCAGGGCTTGGCGCAGCAGGCCTCGGCGGTGCGGCGTCTATGCGGGGTTGAGCCGTTGGCGGTGCCGCTGCACTTCTTCCAGGACCCGCACCGGTGCGGTGCCGCCCAACACCTGACGCGCCTGCAGCGAGCCGGCCAGGCTCAGCACGTCGTGCACATCGTCTCCGATGCGCGCATCGAAGGCCTGCAGTTCGTTCAAGCTCAGCGCCGACAAGTCCAGGCCGCGGCCGATGGCCGTCTTCACCGCGTGGGCAACCACCTCGTGCGCATCGCGAAAGGGCAGTCCCTTCTTCACCAGGTAGTCCGCCAGGTCGGTCGCGGTGGCGTAGCCACGCAAGGCTGCGCGCTCCATCGCTTCGCGCTTGACTTGGATGCCTTGCACCATCTCGGCCATGATGCGCAGGGTGTCGCGCACCGTGTCCACGGTGTCGAACAGCGGTTCCTTGTCTTCCTGGTTGTCCTTGTTGTAGGTCAGCGGCTGGCCCTTCATCAAGACCAGCAGGGCATTCAGGTGCCCGTAGACCCGCGCCGTCTTGCCGCGGGCCAATTCGGCCACATCGGGGTTGCGCTTCTGCGGCATGATCGACGAACCGGTGCAATACCGGTCGGCCAAGTCGACGAAGCCGAAGTTCTGGTTCATCCAGATGATGATCTCCTCGCTGATGCGCGAGACGTGCATCATCACCAGGGCTGCAAAGCCGGTGAATTCAATGGCGAAGTCGCGGTCGCTCACCGCATCCAGGCTGTTGCGGCACACCGAGTCGAAGCCCAGTGTGCGGGCCACGCGTTCACGGTCCAGCCGGTAGCTGGTGCCCGCCAGTGCGGCCGCGCCCAGCGGCAGTGTGTTCACGCGGCGGCGCACTTCGATCAGGCGCTGCTCGTCGCGGTGGAACATCTCCACATAGGCCAACAGATGGTGGGCGAAGCTCACGGGCTGGGCCACTTGCAGGTGGGTGTAGCCCGGCATGATGGTGTGGGCGTGTTCAGCAGCCAACTCGACCAAGGAGCCTTGCATATGGCGCAGCAGGGGCAACAACTGGTCGATTTCACCGCGCAGCCACAGGCGCACGTCGGTGGCGACCTGGTCGTTGCGCGAACGGCCGGTGTGCAGGCGCTTGCCTGCATCACCCACCAATTGCGTCAGACGGGCCTCGATGTTCAGGTGCACGTCTTCCAGTTCCAGCTTCCACTCAAAGGTGCCTGCCTCGATTTCCTGGCGAATGTGAGCCATGCCGCGTTGGATGTCGGCCAAGTCCTGTGCACTGATGATGCCTTGTGCGCACAGCATCTCTGCATGGGCCAAGCTGCCCTGGATGTCGGCTTGCCACAGGCGTTTGTCGAAGAAGACGCTGGCGGTGTAGCGCTTGACCAGATCACTCATGGGCTCGCTGAACAGCGCGGACCACGCCTGGTTCTTGTTCTCGAGAGGGTTGGTGGCCATGGGCAGTGGCGGCGCGCGCCGCAGGACGGTTCGGGTGTCAGAAGGGATCGGGGTGATGCCAGGGGCCGGGCGGCCGATGGCGTCTCAGTGTGCTCCGGCCGCGGTGGCCAGGATGTGCTGCAGCGCCAGGCGGTAGCCTGACACGCCCAGGCCCACGATGGTCCCGCGGGCGATGTCGCTGAGGTAAGAGTGTCGGCGGAATGCTTCGCGCGCATGCACATTGCTGATGTGCACCTCGATGAAGGGCAGGGCGGTGCCGGCCAGCGCGTCGCGCAAGGCGATGCTGGTGTGGGTGTAGGCACCGGGGTTGATGATCACCCAGGCCACGCCCTCAGCGCCGGCCTGGTGGATGCGATCGATCAGGGCACCTTCATGGTTGGACTGGAAGCTCAGCAGCTTGACGCCGGCGGCCTTGGCCTGGGCCTTGAGCTCGCGCTCGATGTCGCTCAGAGTCGCGTGGCCGTAAACCTCAGGCTCACGGGTACCCAAGAGGTTCAGGTTGGGACCGTTGATCAGCAGGATCTTGTTCATGATGGCGGGCAGTCGGGCTCAGGGCGGGGCGATCATGTCCGCATGAGCGGCCATGGGCAGAAAAGGGTTCCCGTGGTGACGACGCATGCGGGTGGTCCGAAACCGATAAGGGTGCCCAGCAGCAGCTGAACGCCGGAGGTCTGGCGGAGGCTGTGAGATTCGAACTCACGGACGGTTGCCCGTCGGCAGTTTTCAAGACTGCTGGGTTAAACCACTCCCCCAAGCCTCCCAAGTCCCCTAGTTTAGCGGCGCATCCGCTGGCCTCACACGCCCGGCGTCTGGGCGGGCTCGCAGGTGACCTGGAGCACCTCGCGCCGCCCGCCGTCCACGCGAACCCCGGTGAGCGATCCGCCCCACACACAGCCGGTGTCCAGCGCCAGCAGGTCGGGCCGGTTGATCAGGCCCAGCGTGCTCCAGTGGCCGAAGGCCATCCGGGTACCCGCGGTGCGCCGCTGCGGCAGTTCAAACCAGGGCTGAAGCCCCGGCGGCGCCTGCTCCATGCCTTCCTTGACCAGGAAATCCTGGGTGCCGTCCAGGCCGCACCAGCGCAGGCGGGTCAGGGCATTGATGATGCAGCGCCAGCGGTCCGGGCCCTGTAGTTCATCGCTCCACGCGGCCGGTTGGTTGCCGTACATCAGCGGCAGGAATTCGCCCAGCCCAGGGCCCTGCAGCAAGGTCTGGACCTCGCTGGCCAGGGCGATCGTGTCGGCTGCGCTCCAGGGCGCCAGCACGCCGGCGTGCACGCACAACCAGCCTTCGACTTGCAGCGCCAAGGGCCGGTGCCTGAGCCACTCCAGCAGTGCGCCACGGTCGGGGGCCTGCAGCACATCGTCCAGGGTGTCCTGACGGTGCGCCGGGCGCACGCCGTGGGCCACGGCCAACAGGTGAAGGTCGTGATTGCCCAGCAGGGCCTGCGCGCTGTCGCCCAGGGCCATCATGCGGCGCAGCGTGGCGGCGCTGTCGGGCCCCCGGTTGACCAGGTCGCCCAGCACCGTGAGCCGATGGCGCGAGGGTGAAAAGCCCCACAGGGCGAGCAGGCGCTCAAAGGCGCTCAGGCAGCCTTGGATGTCGCCGATGAGCAGGTGCATCGGCCGATTCTGCTACGCTTTGCGCCGTCTGCATTTCACGCCGCAGCGCTGAGCGAGCCCCGGGCCTGCCACCGGCGCGGCACCCCCATGGACCTTGCCCTGCTCGTTGGCCTGATCCTGCTCAACGCGGTTTTTGCCATGTCGGAAATGGCGCTGTCGGCCAGCCGAAAGGCGCGGCTGCAGGTGTTGGTGGAAGCCGGCGACCCCGGCGCGGCTGCGGCCATGGACTTGCACGACACGCCCACCAAGTTCCTGTCCACGGTCCAGATCGGCATCACGTCCATCGGCGTGCTCAACGGCATCGTGGGTGAGGCGGCCTTTGCCGGTCCCTTGTCGGCTTGGTTGCAAGGCCAGGTCCCCATTTCGGCCACCGCTGCCGGGTGGACGGCCACCGGGCTGGTGGTGGTGATCATCACCTTCGTCACCATCATCTTCGGTGAACTGGTGCCCAAGCGCATCGGCCAGTTGCACCCCGAAGCGGTGGCGGTGGTGATGGCGCGGCCCATGCAGGCCCTGTCGCGGGCCACCAGACCCTTCGTGGCCTTGTTGTCCCTGAGCACCGATGCGGTGTTGCGCTTGCTGGGCCAACACCGCAAGGCAGGCCCCGGTATGACCGAAGAAGAGATCACCGCCAGCCTGGAAGAAGGGCTGGAAAGCGGTGTCATTGAGGAGCAGGAGCACCAGATGGTGCGCAATGTGTTCCGGTTGGACGAGCGCCAGGTGGGCTCCATGATGGTGCCGCGCAATGATGTGGTGTGGCTGGACATCAACGCGCCGCTGGCCGAACAGTTGCGCATCATCGGCGAGCATGCGCACAGCCGCTACCCGGTGTGCCGCGATGGCCTGCAGGACGTGGTGGGCGTCGTGTCCTCCAGTGCGGCCCTTCCGGCCCTGGCCCGCGGCGAAACCCTGGACATCTCCAAACTGCTGCAACCGGCCGTCTTCGTCCCCGAAACCCTGACCGGGATGGAACTGCTGGAGCAGTTCCGCCTGTCTCGGGATGAGCTCGTGTTCGTGGTCGATGAATATGGTGAGGTTCAAGGCGTCATCACCGTGCGCGACCTGATCGAAGCGATCACCGGTGAATTCACCCCGCCAAGCGACGACAATCCCTGGGCCGTTGAGCGCGGGGACGGATCCTGGCTGCTCGATGGTCTGATCCCCGCCCCAGAGCTCAAGGACCGGCTGGACATCAAGGAGCTGCCCGATGAGGAACGTGGTCGCTACAACACCTTGGCCGGCATGATCATGCTGCTGCTGGGCCGCGTGCCCCGAACGGCGGATTCGGTCCAATGGGCCGGTTGGCAGTTCGAGGTGGTGGATCTGGACGGCAAACGCATCGACAAGGTGCTGGCCACGCCCCTCGCCACTTCCGGAGAAACGATTTCATGAGCACCCCTGAACAAACTGCTGCGGCCACCCCGAAGGACAACCTGTACGTTGAGCTGCAGGCCCTGGACCGCGCGGCACATCGCCAGATGCGCCTGTCGCGCCTGGTGCACAGCGACCACAGTCCCGCCCGCGGCATGAACTCGATGTTCGCCAACGCGGTGGAATTCATGGACCTGGCGCGCGAGTACCCGGTGGTGTTCGTGCGCGCGGGCGACCCGGCGGCCAACAATGGCAAGCTGGAAGTGTCTCCGGTGGCGGTGCTCGGCCTTAAGCGCGGCGAGAACCTCTTTCTCAAGGACGACGGATCCTGGGCCGCTTCCTATGTGCCCGCCATGCTGCGTTCCTATCCCTTCGCCCTGGTGCACACGGATGACAACAACTACATCGTGTGTTTTGACAAGGCCTGGAGCGGATTCTCCGAGCAGGAGGGCGAGCGCTTGTTCGACGATGCCGGCGAAGCTTCCGAGTTCATGAAGGGCGTGCAGACCTATCTCGAACAACTCGACGCCGAGATGCAGCGCACGCGGGCTTTTTGCCAGCGTCTGGTCGAGCTTGAACTGCTGCAGGACATGCGCTTTGATGCGCAAATCGAAGACGGGCAGACCCTGGTGGTGGACGGTTTCCTGGCGGTCAACGAACAAAAGCTGGCGGAGTTGCCCGAGGCCACGGTGGTGGAGCTCCACCGCAGCGGCATCTTGGCCCTTTTGTATGCGCACATTGGCTCCATGGCGATGATGCGCCGCTTGGTGGAGCGCCGTCTGGCGCTGAAGCTGCCGGTCTGAACCATGCGGGCAGGGCGTCCCTCATGAGCAACGCCTTTTCTCTGCTGTTGGCGCACCCGCAGGCATCGCTTCTGCTCGGGCCGACGGCGGTGATGCGGGCCATGCTGAGCATGGAGCGCGAGCTGGTGTTGGCGCAGGCTGATCTGGGCCTGGTGTCGCGCGAGCACGCGCAGACGGTGGCAAGCTGTTGCGCGTGGGATCACCAAGACGAGCTCCAGGTCGATGCTTGGGTGGCGCAGGCCGCCAGCGCCGGCAGCTTGGCCATTCCCTTGGTGAATGCGCTGAAGGCCCGGGTGCGTGAGCGGGACCCCCAAGCCCTCGCCGCGGTTCATCTGGGCGCCACCAGTCAGGACCTGATCGACACCGCCCTGTCTGTGCAGGGCCGGCAGGTGTTGACCCTCATCGATGAGGCGGTGCAGCGTGTGCTGCGGGCCCTCATCCACTTGAAACAGGCGCATGGGCAGGCGCCGCTGCTGGCCCGCACGTTGATGCAGCCGGCCGCCCCTACCGTCCTGGAGGCCCGGCTCTTGAACTGGGCGCTGCCGCTGCAGCGCAGCCGCCAAGCCTTGTCCCGGCTTGGGCAGGCGGCTCTGACGCTGCAGTTGGCGGGTCCGGTGGGTGACGCCGCGGTGTGGGGTCAACAGGCCGTGGCCTTGCGGCAGGCCGTGGCCCGGCGCCTGAACTTGCCGCTTCATCCTTGGGTCTGGCAGGTCCAGCGCGATGACAGGGCCCGCCTGGCGGCCGAACTCGGCGTGTTGGTGGGCGCATTGGCCAAGGTGGGGTTGGATGTGGCCCTGATGTCGCAGGCCGAGGTGGCCGAGTTGCACGAATCGGCGGCCGAGGGCCGAGGCGGTTCCTCGGCCATGCCCCACAAGCGCAACCCGGTGGGTGCCTTGGTGGCCTTGTCGGCCGTGCAGCGCGCGCCGCATCGGGTGGCCGCGGTGATTGGGGCGATGGCCGCTTCGCAGGAACGTGGACTGGGCAGCTGGCAGGCCGAAGGTGCGGAGTTGGCGGACTTGATGATCATCACCGCCGGTTCGGCAGCCGCGATGGCCGATGCCTTGGAGCACGCCACGGCAGACCCACAGCGCATGGGGGTCCACCTGCAGACGCTGCATTCGGGCACGGGCACTTCGGCCCCGTCGCTGGGTTCCGACGCCTTGGGCTTGGCCGGCGAACGTGCCCGACTGTGGACCGAATTGGAGCGCAGCTTGATGGAGGACAGCGCATGAGCCCGGACACGATGCCCCCACGGGACGATGATTTCGACCGCGGTCTGCGCAATCGCCGCGCCGTGTTGGGCGAGGACTGGGTACGGCAGTCGACTTCGGGGGCGCATGGTTTCAACGCCGACTTCCAGAACCTCATCACGCGCTACGCCTGGCATGAAATCTGGGGGCGTCCGGGACTAGACCACACCACACGGCGCCTGCTGGTGTTGGGCATGACCATGGGCCAGGCACGTTGGGAAGAGTTCGAACTGCACTGCCGTGCGGCGCTGCGCGGCGGTGTACCGTGGGAGAAGATTCAGGAAACGCTGCTGCAGGGTGCGATCTATTGCGGTGTGCCCGCTGCGAACACGGCCTTCAAGATCACCACCGGTATCCTGCGCGATGAAGGCCTGCTGCCGGGCCCCGCGCCGCTGACGCCGGATGTGCGCGTGCAGTTCCACCACACCTTCAGTCAGCCGCAATTGCGCGTGGCGCTTCAAGGGGTAGCGCGCGGTCTGCCCGTGGTGTTCAGCCACGCCCTGGGCCTGGACTTGCACATGTGGGACGACATCGCCGCTGCTGTGGCGCGCGACCATCCGGTGTTGCGTTACGACCACCGAGGCCACGGTGGCTCGGGCACTGGGCCGGGCACTGTTTCGATCGACGATCTCGTGGAAGATGCCGCCCGCGTGATCCGCGAATGGGGACGCGGTCCCGTGGCCTTCGTCGGGCTTTCCATGGGCGGGATGGTGGGCCAGGGTTTGGCCATCCGCCACCCTGATTGCCTGGCGCGGCTGTTTCTGGCCAACACCACCTCATCGTATCCCCCGGCGGCGCAGCAGGCCTGGGCTGCACGGGTGCAGGCGGTGCGGGAAGGCGGCATGTCGGCGGTGGCGGACATGGTGGTCGAGCGCTATGTGCATGCGCCATTCCGTGCGACCCACCCCGACGTGGTCCGACAGTTGCGCGCCACATTGCTGCGTCAGGATGCCGGGGCCTACGCCGATGCCTGCGAGGCCGTGGCCGGCGTGAACTGGACGGATCAGCTGCATCGCGTGACCTGCCCCACGCAGGTGTTGGCCGGAGCCTTGGATGTGGGTGCCCCGCCCGAGATGGGGCGTGCCTTGGCCGAGCGCATACCGGGGGCAGCGTTGACGGTGTTGCCCGGGGCCAGCCATCTGAGTGTGGCCGAGTGCCCGGCTGAGTTTCTTGATGTGGTGCGCGGCTGGTTGAGGGGCCCTGTGGCCTGAGATGGCAGCTCGGCCGACTTCAGTCGGGCCAATGGTCGACACCTTGTCTTAGGTCAATTTGAGCGTCAATTCGTTGCGCTCTTCGTAGAGACGAGGGCTGCGTGAAGAGTCGATAGTTCGAATTTATGAAGTCGAGAGAAACACGCGCGCAGGCGGCTGTTTTTGGCCGTCGGCTAAGACAAGCGCGGAAGTGGGCGGGACTGCCCCAGGACCGTTTGGGTGTTGCCATTGGCTTGGATGAGACGACCAGCAGCGCCCGCATCAGCCGGTATGAGACGGGTGTGCACGAGCCACCCATTGCCACCGCACGGCTGTTGGCCATGGAGCTGGGCGTGCCCTTGCCGTTTCTTTATTGCGATGACGATGACTTGGCGGTCGCGCTGCTGAACCTGTGGGGTTTGTCGGCCGCCGAGCGCCGGCGCCTGTTGCGGCAACTGGACTGGCGCATGCCCGAATAGCCCCGGGCCTGAGGGGTGAGCCTCGGGCTCTTTGGCGTTGCTGGGGGCCGGGTTTGAGTAGTTGCCCGTAGTCAGCCGGCCATCGGCTTGGCCTATCCTCCGATGCTTGAGGCCGCTTGCGGCGTCCTGGATTCGGAGAAGACCCGTGAGCACTCGCGCTGCGCCACCCTTTCGCGCCGACCATGTTGGCAGCTTTTTGCGCCCGGCCTATCTGTTGGAGGCCAGGGCAGCCCACTTCCAACGCAAGGCCATCACGGCCGAGCAACTGCGCGAAGTGGAAGATCGCGCCATCGCCGAGGTCGTCGAGTTTCAGCGCGGCGTGGGCCTGCGCAGCATCACCGATGGTGAGTTCCGCCGCACCTATTTCCACATCGATTTCCTCGAGCAACTCGGTGGCGTGAAAACCGATGTCCCGGTTACCGTGCGACGGCCCGACGGTACCGAGGAGCTGGCCCCGCCAGTGATCCGCGTGACCGATCGGGTGCGGCATGTGCGCGACATCCAACGAGCGGACTACGAGTACCTGCAGCAGCAGGTGCAGGCCAGCGGCGATGCGGCTGTGCTGCCCAAGGTCACGATACCCTCTCCCACCATGCTGCATTTCCGTGGCGGTCGCGCCGGCATTTCGCGAGAGGCCTATCCGGAGCTCGACCCCGCGTTTTATGACGATGTGGCGCAGGCCTACGCTGACGAACTTCACAGCCTGCATGCCGCAGGCTGCCGTTACGTGCAGATGGACGATACCAACCTGGCATATCTTTGCGATGAGAAGATGCGTGAAGCGGCGCGGCAGCGCGGCGACGATCCCAACGAACTGCCGCACCGCTATGCGCAGTTCATCAACAAGGTGGTGGACCGCAAACCCGAGGGCATGACCCTGGCCATGCACTTGTGCCGCGGCAACTTCAAGAGTACACATGCCGCCTCGGGCAACTATGAGCCGGTGGCCGAGGCGCTGCTGTCGGAGATGCGCTTGGATGCCTTCTTCCTCGAATACGATGACGACAGGTCCGGTGACTTCCGCCCCTTGCGCTTCCTGAGCAAGGGCAAGGTGGTGGTGCTGGGTCTGGTGACCACCAAGTTCGGACAGCTCGAGAGCAAGGACACGCTCAAGCGCCGCATCGACGAGGCCGCAAAATACGCGCCGCTGGAGCAGTTGTGCCTGAGCCCCCAATGCGGCTTTTCCAGTACGGTGCATGGCAACAACATCGCTGTGGAAGACCAACGCAGCAAGTTGCGCCTGGTGGTGGAAACCGCACAGGAAGTCTGGGGCTAGGCGTATGGCCGGCCACGGTTTGGACATCAGATCACAACCCCATCACAGGAGACCATGATGAAGCACACGGGCATGAAGATCGCAGCGGCCGCTGCCTTGGCGTTGGGCGCCGCGCAGGTGCAGGCGCAGGACGTCACCCTGAAGTTCCACCACATTTGGAACCCCCAGGCCATGGCTTCAGTCAATGTGATCGGGCCTTGGTGTGACAAGATCGCCAAGGAATCGAACAACCGGATGAAGTGCCAGATCCTGCCGGCCATGAGCGGCGGCGGTACGCCGGCGCAGCTGGTGGACCGAGTCAAGGATGGCGTGGATGATGTGATCATCTCGCTGCCGGGCTACACCGCGGGACGCTTCCCCAGCACCGAAGTGTTCGAGCTGCCCTTCATGTGCAACTCCGCTGAAGTTGGCGCGCAGGCCGCCTGGGTCTACATGAACAAGCACTCCACCAAGGAGTTCCCGGGCACCAAGCTGCTGGCCACGTGGGTGCATGACGAAGGGTATGTGCACACCAACGGTCGACAAGTCAAGACTCTGGCCGACTTCAAGGGCCTGAAGATGCGAGCGCCGACGCGCCAGACCAACAAGCTGCTGGCCTCGTTGGGCGCGACCCCGGTGGGCATGCCGCTGCCGGCCATTCCCGATGCGGTGAGCAAGGGCACCATCGATGGTTTCCTCTTGCCCTGGGAAGTGATGCCTTCGCTCAAGCTGCACGAGATGGTGAAGTTCCACAGTGAAACCGATCCGGCCCGCCCGGCCCTGTACAGCGCGGTGTTCGTCTTCGCGATGAACCAGGCCAAGTACGACAGCCTGCCGGCAGACCTCAAGAAGGTGATCGACAACAACAGTGGCGCAGGGCTGTCCCAACAGATCGGCAAGATCTGGGACAACAGCCAAGCCGCTGGGCGCAAGGCGGCGCAGGATCGTGGCAACACCTTCTACACCATCCCGGGCTCCGAATTGGACAATTGGGTGAAGGCTTCCGCGCCGCTGTACGACGATTGGGTGGTCGACATGGACAAGCGCGGGGCCAATGGCAAGGCCCTGTTGGCCGAGGCGCGTGAGTTGTTGGCGCGGTTCCGCAAGTAAGGTGTGCACGCACGGACCGGGCCCTGCCCCGGTCCGCGCCGCTGCGCAGCAAGCCCGCCGGCCCACGCGCCCACGTTGATGCCATCATCTCTTCGAATCGCCGCACGCTGGTTTGCTCTGATGGGTGCGGCCGTGGGCCTGCTCGTCGGGATGGTGACGGTGGTCAGCGTGATCGGCCGTGCGGCCTTCTCGCGTCCGATCTTCGGTGATGTGGAGCTCACACAGATCGGGATTGCGGTGTGCATCTCCTTGTGCCTGCCCTGGTGCCAATTCAAGCGCGGTCACATCATCGTGGACTTCTTCACCCAGCGACTGCCCGCGCCGCAGCAGTGGCTGCTGGATGCGCTGGGCGGTGTGCTGATCGGCATCATGTACCTGCTGCTGGCCTGGCGCTCCTCGGTGGGCGCGTTGTCGGTTCACGAGGCGCATGAGACCACGATGATCCTGGGGCTGCCCATGTGGTGGGCCTATGCCGGATTGGTGCCTGGTCTGCTGCTCAGCGCGGTCGTTGCGTGTTGGCAGGCGGCGCTGCTCGTGGTGGGCTTCATGGCCGACCGCCATGGCGCGCATGGCCCTGATCCCCTGGACAGTCTGAAAGACGAAACCGCGTGAGCCCCACCACCTTAGGCCTGGTGATGTTCGCCCTGATGCTGCTGCTGATGGCCGTGCGCATTCCGATCGCCGCGGCCATGTTCATTCCGGGTGCACTGGGCTACTGGGCGCTGACCAACGATACCGCGCTGCTCAACCAACTCAAGGGTACGGCGGTCGCCCGGCTGACGGTCTATGACCTCAGCGTGATTCCGCTGTTCCTGCTGATGGGCCAGTTCGCCACCCAGGGCGGACTCAGCCGCGCGTTGTTTCAAGCGGCCGCGGCATTCGTAGGGCACATCCGCGGTGGTCTGGCCATGGCTTCGGTGTTGGCCGCCGGCGCCTTCGGGGCGGTGTGCGGTTCTTCGGTGGCCACGGCGGCCACCATCACGCAGGTGGCCTATCCGCAGATGAAGGCCCACGGCTATGCGGGCGGACTGAGCACGGCCACGCTGGCAACGGGCGGCACACTGGGGATCCTCATTCCACCCTCGGTACCTTTGGTGGTGTACGCCATCCTCACCGAACAGAACATCGGCAAGCTCTTTGCTGCGGCCATGGTGCCCGGCATCCTGGCCATGCTGGGCTATGTGTTGGTGGTGGGCCTGGTGTGCCGAGTTCAGCCGCATCTGGCGCCGGCTTTGGACCCGCTGCCCTGGGTGCAGCGCTGGCGCGCGCTGTGGGGCATTTGGCCCATCGTCCTCATCTTCATCTTGGTCTTCGGCGGTATCTACACCGGTGTGTTCTCGCCCACCGAGGGTGCGGCCGTGGGGGCGGTGGCCACGCTGGTGGCCGGTTGGGCACGGGGTGAGCTGAATTGGGCGGGCCTGCAGCGCAGCTTCTTGGGCACGGCGGAAACCAGCGCCATGGTGTTCCTGATCTTTCTGGGTGCAGACATGATGAACGCGAGCTTGGCGCTCACGCAAATGCCTGCCGGACTGGCCGACTGGGTCAGTCACCTCCAGGTCTCACCCTTGTGGATCGTGGCCGCGGTGCTCGTGTTCTATGTGATGCTGGGCTGCGTGATGGACGAGTTGTCCATGATGTTGCTGACCATTCCCGTTCTCTTCCCGGCCATCATGGGCCTGGACCTGTGGGGACTGAACGCCGAGAGCAAGGCCATCTGGTTCGGGATCCTGGTGCTCATGACCGTGGGCATTGGGATGACCGCGCCGCCAGTGGGCCTGAACGTGTATGTGGTCAACAACATCGCGCGCGAGGTGCCGATGGGTGACACCTACCGGGGCGTGTGGCCCTTTCTGGCCTGGGATGTGGTGCGCTTGGGGCTGATGCTGTGCTTTCCCACGCTCACGCTGGGGCTCATGAGCTGGTTCTTTTGAGCTCCACGAGCGACTTCAGCCCACCCTGCCCATCGGAACGGCCCGCATGCAGTTCGGCCTCGGTGAAGCGCCGGCGCGTCTCATCGTCCTGAGCCAAGGGTTGGACCGGCACCAGACTCGCGCGGCAGCGTCGGGCCAGTGACTGGTACACGCCGGTGCCTTCGCTCTTCCACTTCACCTCGTCGTCGCTGAGTTCACGCACCACCTTGGCCGGTGCGCCCACCAACAACACGCGAGGCGGCACCTTGAGGCCGGCACGCACGAAGGCGCCGGCAGCCACGATGGTGGACTCGCCGATCTCCACCTCGTCCATCACCACGCTGTTCATGCCCACCAGGGCGTTGCGCCCTACGGTGCAGCCGTGCAGCACGGCGCCGTGGCCGATGTGGCCGTCCACTTCCACCACGCAGTCCTGGCCTGGGAAGGCGTGCATGACGCAGCTGTCCTGCACATTGGCGCCGTCTCGCACCACGATGCGGCCGAAGTCGCCTCGCAGGCTGGCCAAGGGCCCGATGTAGCAGTGGGCCCCCACCCAGACGTCGCCGATCAGCTCGGCACTGGGGTGGACGAAGGCGCTGGGATGAACGACGGGCGACAAGCCGTCCAGGGAGTAGCAGGGCATGGGAAATCCATTAATTGACCGACCGGTCGGTAAACTATACGATAGCGCTTTCCATTCGACAACTTGACCATGTCCGATACCCACGCTGCCACGGTTCTGGTTCGAGATGAGGGGGCCGTGCGCACCATCACCTTGAACCGGCCGCAGGCGCTCAACAGTTTCACCGTGCCGATGCACCAGGCCTTGCGCGCGGCACTGGCGCAGGCTGCTGACACGCCCAGCGTGCGCTGCGTGGTGATGACCGGCGCGGGCCGCGGTTTCTGTGCGGGCCAGGACTTGTCCGAGGTCATGGGCGAGGGCGCCCCAAGTGTGGGTGACCTGGTGGCCGAGCACTACAAGCCGCTGGCCCTGCAGGTCAGCCGGATGCCGGTGCCGGTGATCGCTGCCGTCAATGGCGTGGCCGCCGGCGCCGGCGCCAATCTGGCCCTCTCGTGTGACCTCGTGGTGGCCGCGGAGTCGGCTGCCTTCGTTCAGGCTTTCTCCAAAATTGGCTTGGTGCCCGATTGCGGCGGCACCTGGCTGTTGCCGCGGCTGGTGGGCCGCGCCAACGCCTTGGGTTTGGCGCTCATTGGCGACAAGCTCGGTGCGGCGCAGGCCAAGTCTTTGGGACTGATCTGGCAGTGCGTGCCCGACGCTGACCTGGTGACCACCGTGCAGGCGCTGGCCGCGAAGTTGGCTTCGATGCCGGTCAAGGCGCTGGTGGCCACGCGCTTGGCCATGGACGCTGCGCAGCAGATGAACCTCGAAGAAGCGCTGAGTCACGAGGGCCGCCTGCAGGCCGATTTGGCTGTGGCGCACGACTGCCGGGAGGGCATGGCGGCCTTTCTGGCCAAGCGTGCGCCCGTGTTCACCGATCGTTGAGTCCTGTCCATGACCGCCACCACCATCGACCATGAACAGGCTTCGGCCCTTGCGGCGCGCGTGCGCGAGGCGATGCTCCGGGACGACCACGCCACAGCCCACATGGGCATTGCCATCACCGCGGTGGGGCCAGGCTCGGCCACGGCCACCATGGCCGTGCAGCGCTGGATGCTCAATGGGCACGCCACTTGTCACGGCGGCTTCATCGCCACGCTGGCCGACAGTGCCTTTGCCTTTGCCTGCAACGCGTACAACGAAATCACCGTTGCATCCGGCTTCGACATCAGCTTCGTCGCCCCAGCTCGAGAAGGCGATGTGCTCACGGCCGTGTGCAGCGAGCAGAACAAGACCGGGCGCACCGGCGTGTACGACGTGGAGGTGTGCAACCAGGCGCAGCAGCGCATTGCGCTGTTCAGGGGGCGCTCCTACACGATGAAGGGCAAGCCGGTACTCGGCTGAGTGCCGACCCTGCGCAACGGACCGCAACGCCACCGCAGCGGACTGACCAAGCAAGCGACCGGAAGAACCACGCGTTTTACCCAGCAAGAATCCCTCGGAGACAACAGATCATGGTGGACATTCGCCCGCCCGCACCCGCCGAACTCGATCCGATCGAGCGCGCCAGCCGCGATGAGGTTGCCGCCCTGCAATTGAAGCGTCTGCAGTGGTCTGTGCAGCACGCCTACGACCATGTGCCGCACTACAAGAGAGTCTTCGATGAAAAGGGTGTGCACCCGTCGGATTGCAAGTCCCTGGCCGATTTGTCGAAGTTCCCCTTCACCACCAAAAAGGACCTTCGCGACCACTACCCTTTTGGGCTGTTCGCCGTACCGCGTGAGCAGGTGTTGCGCATTCACGCTTCATCGGGCACCACCGGCAAGCCCACTGTGGTGGGCTACACGAAACAGGACATCTCGAATTGGGCCGATCTGGTGGCGCGCTCCATTCGCGCGGCGGGCACGCGCCCGGGCGACATCGTGCATGTGGCGTATGGCTATGGCCTGTTCACCGGCGGCCTGGGTGCGCACTACGGCGTGGAGCGCCTGGGCTGCACCGTCATTCCCATGAGCGGCGGACAGACGGAAAAGCAGATCCAGCTCATCACCGACTTCAAGCCGAGGGTGATCATGGTCACCCCCAGCTACATGCAAGTGATCATCGAGAATTTCCAGAAGATGGGCATGGACCCGCGCGAATCGTCGCTGGAGATCGGCATCTTCGGCGCGGAGCCGTGGACCGAAGCCATGCGCGCCGATATCCAGCGAAACGCCGACATCAAGGCGGTGGACATCTACGGCCTGAGTGAAGTGATGGGCCCGGGCGTGGCCAGCGAATGTGTGGAAACGCAGGATGGTCCGGTGATCTGGGAAGACCACTTCTACCCTGAGATCATCGACCCGGAAACCGGCGAGGTACTGCCCGACGGATCCGAAGGCGAACTGGTGTTCACCTCGCTGACCAAGGAAGCACTGCCCATCATCCGCTATCGAACGCGCGACCTCACACGACTGTTGCCGCCCACTGCGCGCTCGTTCCGCCGCATGGGCAAGATCGTTGGCCGCAGCGACGACATGCTCATCATTCGAGGGGTCAATGTGTTCCCCACGCAGATCGAGGAGATCATCCTGGCCAACGAACGCCTGTCCGGCCAGTACGAGATTCATGTCAGTCGTGACGGCATCCTCGACGAGGTGGAGGTGCACACCGAACTGCAGCCCCACCACGCCAGCCTGTCGGCGGCGCAGTTGGACGAAATTTCGCGGTGGGTCAACCACCGCATCAAGACCCTGGTGGGCATCTCCACCCGGGTGCTGGTGCTGGCCCCGGGTAGTCTCAAGCGCACCGAGGTGGGCAAGGCCAAACGCGTATTCGACCGCCGGCCCAAGTGAGCCGGCCGCATCGACCGTTCACGAATCGAATGATGACCAGCTGAAGGAACAGCCCATGTACACCCAATCCATGGACACCCAGGGCCCCGAAGCCCGAAAGGCGATCCGTACCGCCGAAGAGGCCGTGTTGCAGGAGCGCTTCGATGAGCGCATCGATGCCGGCGACTTCATCGAGGCCAAGGACTGGATGCCCGAGGACTACCGCAAGACATTGATCCGCCAGATCAGTCAGCACGCCCATTCGGAGATCGTGGGCATGCTGCCCGAAGGCAACTGGGTCACGCGCGCGCCCACCTTGAAGCGCAAGGCCATCCTGTTGGCCAAGATCCAGGATGAGGCTGGCCACGGCCTGTACCTGTATTCGGCCGCCGAGACTCTGGGCATCAGCCGTGACCAGATGCTCGATGGGCTGCACAGCGGCAAGGCGAAATACAGCTCGATCTTCAACTATCCGACGCTGACCTGGGCCGACGTGGGTGTCATCGGTTGGTTGGTGGATGGCGCGGCCATCATGAACCAGGTGCCCATCTGCCGCTGCAGCTATGCGCCGTATGCGCGAGCCATGATCCGCATCTGCCGCGAGGAGAGCTTCCACCAGCGCCAGGGCTTTGATGCCCTGCTGACGATGATGCGAGACGGAACCGATGGCCAACGCGCCATGGTGCAGGATGCCGTAAACCGCTGGTGGTGGCCCAGCATCATGATGTTCGGTCCGCACGACGCCGACAGCCCCAACAGCGCGCAGGGCATGCGCTGGGGAATCAAGCGCGTTTCGAACGATGAGTTGCGCCAGAAGTTTGTCGACGCCACCGTGGACCAAGCCAAGGTGTTGGGCGTCACGCTGCCCGACCCCGATCTCAAGTGGAACGAGGCGCGCGGCCATCACGACTTCGGCGCCATCGACTGGAGCGAGTTTTGGAACGTTGTCGGCGGCAACGGCCCATGCAACAAGGAAAGGCTGGCCACACGCGTGACCGCCTGGGAAGAGGGCGCCTGGGTACGCGAAGCGGCGATGGCCCATGCACGCAAGCATTCAACGAAGCAGGAGGCTGCATGAGCGCTCCAAAGTCTCCATCGAATCAGAGCGTGGTCAGCGAGTGGCCGCTGTGGGAAGTCTTCGTTCGCAGCCGCGCCGGCCTGGACCACAAGCACTGCGGCAGCCTGCACGCGCCCGATCCGCAGATGGCGGTGCAGATGGCCCGCGAGGTCTACACCCGCCGCCAGGAAGGGTCCAGCGTGTGGGTGGTCAAGGCCAGCGACATCACCGCCAGCGATCCGCGCGACAAGGACATGTACTTCGACCCCATGGAAGACAAGGTGTACCGCCACCCGACCTTCTACCAACTGCCTGATGCGGTGGATCACATGTGAGAGGGATGACATGAGCACCGCCATCACCCTTCAGGCATCAGCGGATGTGCAGTACGTTCTGCGCTTGGCCGACACCGCGCTGATTCTGGCCCAGCGCCTGTCCGAGTGGTGCGGCCACGCCCCGGTGCTTGAAGAAGACATCGCCCTGACCAATATGTCGCTGGACCTGGTCGGCCAGTCCCGCGCGCTGCTGACCCACGCGGGGCAGCTCCACGCCAAAGGCGGCGGGAAGGCCTATGACGAAGACCAGCTCGCCTTCCTGCGCGAAGAGCGTGATTTCCTCAACCCCACGCTGTGTGAGTTGCCCAACACCGCTGACGAAGCAGCCCACCGCCGCAGCCGCCCGGGTGACTTCGCGTTCACCGTGCTGCGCAACCTGATGGTGGCCACATGGCTGAAGCAGGCCTGGACCGAGTTGGCCTCATCCCGAGACGGGGAATTGGCCGCCATCGCCGCCAAGGCGGTCAAGGAAGCGCGTTACCACCAGCAGCACAACGGCGACTGGGTGGTGCGCTTGGGTGATGGCACCGACGACTCCCATGCGCGCGCGCAGCGCGCCCTGGAGCGGCTTTGGCCCTTTGTGCCCGAACTCTTCGAGGACGACCATGTTGATGAGGCGGCCGCCCAAAGCGGGCTGGGTCCGCGTGCCAGTGATTTGCGTGGAGCCTGGGAAGCCGAGATCGGCGCGGTGTTGGAGCAGGCCACGCTGCAGCAGCCCAAGCCCAGCACCTTCCGCAGCATGGGCCGGCGCGGCGTGCATTCCGAGCACATGGGCTATCTGTTGGCTGAGATGCAGAGCCTGCAGCGCGCCCATCCGGGAGCGGTTTGGTGAGAGAGCTGCCCGCTGCGCCGGTCATCCCGCTGCACCTTGGTGGGGCGGCCTATGCCGTGCAACCCCTCCACACGGAGGGGCTGCCGGGTGCGGACGAGCCCGAGGCCCGTGCCTGGGCCGTGCTGCAGCAGGTGTTGGATCCTGAGGTCCCGGCGCTGTCGGTATGCGATCTGGGGATCGTGCGCCAGGTGCACTTTGACGCTGAAGACGGTGGATCGCGGCATGCTGCGGTGAAGGCGCAGGACCAAGTACGGCTGGCGATCGCGGGCCAACTCACCGTTTGGCTCACGCCCACCTATTCCGGATGCCCCGCCACAGAGGCCATTGAGGCGGCGGTGTGCCAGGCCCTGCAAGCCGCCGGCTTCACGAAGGTGCGCACCGAACTGCGCCGCGCCCCCGCATGGACCACCGACTGGATCACGGCTGAGGGTCGAGCCAAGCTCAAGGCCTATGGCATTGCGCCGCCAGGCCACCTGCAGCAGGCGCCGGACGGCGCCGTGCCGATCCGCATCGTTCGGCGCGAGACCATCGCCTGTCCTCGTTGCGACAGCGGTGACACCGAACGGTTGTCGGCCTTCGGCTCCACCGCCTGCAAGGCGCTGTACCGCTGCCGCTCCTGCCGCGAACCGTTCGAACATTTCAAACCGATATGAGCAGCTCGTCTTCTCTGTTCCATGACCTCACGGTGCGCCGAATCGAGCCCGATACCAGTGAAGCCGTGATCGTCACCTTTGCGGTGCCGCCCGCGTTGCGCGAGACCTTCGGCTTCACCCAGGGCCAGTACCTCACCCTGCGCAAGACCATCGACGGGCAAGACCTGCGCCGCTCCTATTCCATCTGCGCGGGCGTCGATGATGGAGAGTTGCGGGTGGGCGTTCGCAAGGTCAAGGGCGGCGTCTTCTCCAACTGGATCAACGAACACCTCCAGCCCAACGACGAGATCAGCGTGATGGCCCCTCAAGGGCGCTTTTTCGTGCCGATGGAGCCGAACGCTCGCCGTCACCACCTGGGTATCGCCGGCGGCAGTGGCATCACACCCATCCTGTCGATATTGAAGACGGTGATGGTGCGCGAGCCACATTCGCGCTTCACCCTGATCTACGGCAATCGTGCTCTGCGCAGCACGATGTTCAAGGAAGAGCTGGAAGACCTCAAGAACCGCTGGATGCAGCGGGTGGTGCTCCATCATGTGTTCTCCGACGAGCCGACAGACTCCCCCTTGAACATGGGGCTGATGGATCGCCAGAAGATCGGCGAGTTTCTGCGCACCGTGGTGCCGGCCTCGTCGATCGATCATGCCTACATCTGCGGCCCCTTCCAGATGAACGACGAGGCTGATGCGGCGCTCAAGGCCGCGGGCGTGGCTGAGGAGCGCATCCACATCGAGCGCTTCGGCGTGGCGCAGGCGCCGGGCGCTGCCGCCGGGCAGGGCGCCGGTGCGGTGATGCACCAGGCGCGGCCGGGAGATGCCCAGAGCTCGCGCATCGTCATCGTACGAGACGGCTTGCGGCGGGAAATCGCCTTCAACCAGGATCAGCCCAGCATTCTGGATGCCGCGTCTGCCGCTGGCCTGGAAGTGCCCTTTTCCTGTACCTCAGGCGTGTGCGGCACGTGTCGCTGCAAGGTCGTCGAGGGGAAGGTGCGGATGGAGCGAAACTTCGCCCTCGACAAGAAGGAAGTGCAGGCCGGTTTCGTGCTGTCCTGCCAGGCGCACCCGCTGACCGAACGCGTGGTGCTGAGTTTTGATGAACGGTGACCCAGGATGGCCAGACCCCGCGCCGCCACCTACGACGACCAGCGTGACCGCATCCTTCACCAGGCGGCGGAGCTCTTTGCGCTTCAAGGCTACGGCGGCACCAGCATGAACGAGGTGGCCCGGGCCTGCGGTGTCAGCAAGGCTGCGCTGTACCACTATGTGCGCGACAAGTCCGAGTTGCTGGCGCTCATCGCTTTGACCCATGTGGGTCGGCTGGAGCAGCTCACCGAAGATGTCCTGCGCGAGCAGGTATCGGCGCCACAGCGCTTGCGCCGCTTGATTCTGCGGTTCGTCGACGAATACGCCGGTTCGCGCCACGAGCATCGGGTGCTCACCGAAGACGTGAAGTTCCTGGGCCCCAGGGAGCAGGAGCAGGTGGTGGCCGCTCAGCAGCGCGTGGTGCAGGCCTTTGCCGATGTGGTGCGCGAAATTCGACCCGAGCTGGCCGAAGCGGGTCTGCACAAGGCGGTGACGATGCTGCTCTTCGGCATGATCAACTGGATGTTCACGTGGCTGAGACCCGGCGGCGCCATCACCCACGATCAGATGGGCGAGATGGTGGCGGCGCTGTTCTTTGGGGGTCTGGATGCGGTGAGGCCCCAGCCGTGCACGGCCACACCAACGCTGACCCTCGCCAAGCGGGCGCCTGCAGCCACTGTTTCAACCAAGCGACAACCCGCTGCCCGGCCGCGTAAGCCCGCGGTATCCTGAACTTTCTTGACGATCGATTCCTCCAATTCAGTCGATTTCCCACCCTCACCACCGAAAAAGGAGACATCCGATGAAGTTGTTGAAGTCCTTGCTGGCCACTGCCCTGGCCTGCGCGGCGCTTGCCGCACACGCCGACATCACCGTGGGCGTGACGGTCTCGGCCACCGGCCCGGCCGCCTCACTGGGCATTCCCGAGAAGAACACCATCGACCTGATGCCCAAGCAGATCGGCAAGCACAAGGTGAACTATGTGGTGCTCGACGATGCATCAGACACCACCAATGCGGTGAGCAACGCACGCAAGTTGATCACCGAACACAAGGTGGACGTGATCATCGGCTCCACCACAACGCCCAATTCGTTGGCGATGATCGATGTGGCGGCCGAGAGTCAAACGCCCATGATCTCCATGGCGGCCTCAGCCCGTATCGTGGAGCCGGTGGACGCCAAGAAGCGTTGGGTCTTCAAGACCCCGCAGAACGACATCATGATGGCCATTGCGATTGCGCAGCACATGGCCAATGCCGGCATCAAGAGCGTGGGCTTCATCGGCTTTGCCGATGCCTACGGCGAAGGTTGGCTGCAGGAGTTCAACAAGGCCGCGGGCATCAAGAGCCTGAATGTGGTCGCCGTGGAGCGCTACAACCGCACCGACACATCGGTCACCGGCCAGGTGCTCAAGCTCACCGGTGCCAAGCCCGACGCCATCCTGATCGCGGGCTCGGGCACCCCGGCCGCCTTGCCGCAAAAGGCGCTGCGTGAGCGCGGCTACACCGGCAAGATCTACCAGACCCACGGCGTGGCCAACAACGACTTCCTGCGCGTGGGTGGCAAGGACGTTGAAGGCACCATCCTGCCCGCCGGCCCGATGCTGGTGGCCTCGCAGTTGCCGGCCGATCATCCGGTGCGCAAGAGTGCCTTGGCCTATGTGAACGCCTATGAAGCCAAGTACGGCAAGGGCAGCGTGTCGACGTTTGGCGGCCACGGCTGGGACGCCGGCCTCCTGGTCGAGCGCGCCGCCACCGAGGCCCTGAAGAAGGCCCAGCCTGGCACACCCGCGTTCCGGACAGCCCTGCGTGATGCGCTGGAAGCCGTCAAGGAGTTGCCCGGAGCGCACGGCATCTTCAACATGTCTGCCGGCGACCACAACGGTTTGGACCAGCGCGGCCGCGTGATGGTCACCATCAGCAACGGCACCTGGAAGTTCATTGGGGATTGATGCCACGGCGTGCATTCCGCTGTTGATGCAGCACCCTTGAATCTGCGCGGCCCAACCGCGCTTTTCTCATGCGCGGCCCCGGCGGTCACCCGCCGGGGTCGCGTTGTTTCAGACGCTCGCGCTGCACCAGGGGTGCGGCGCAACCGACTCTCGGCTACACCTGTTTGACAAGACCATCGCCATGACCAGCCCCCACGTTCTCCAGAGTTTCATCGCCGGCCAGTGGGTCGGCCAAGAGCCGGCCGCCGCACTGCGCAGTGCCGTCCGTGGCCAGGTGGTGGCCCACACCCATGCCGAAGGCTTGGACTTCGAGGCGGCCGTGCACCATGCCCGCACCGTGGGCGTTCCTGAACTGCTCAAGCTCGACTTTCAGCAGCGTGCGGCCATCTTGAAGGCCCTGGCCAAGTACCTCGGTAGCCGCAAGGAAGAGCTCTACGCCATCTCCGCCCACACGGGCGCCACACGCCACGACAGCTGGATCGATATCGAAGGCGGCACCGGCACGCTCTTCGCCTATGCCAGCATCGGCAGCAGCGAGCTGCCTTCAGGCAACGTGGTGCATGAGGGCCCCGTGGTCACCTTGGGCAAGGGCGGTCAGTTCGTGGGGACGCACATCCTGGCCCCGCGACGTGGCCTGGCCGTTCACATCAACGCCTTCAACTTCCCCATCTGGGGCCTGCTGGAAAAGTTCGCACCCGGCTTTCTGGCCGGCCAGCCCTGCATCGGCAAGCCAGCCACGGCCACCAGTTACCTGACCGAGGCCATGGTGCGCCTGATGCTGGAGTCCGGGCTCCTGCCCGAAGGTGCGATTCAACTGGTGATCGGCGGCACAGGCGACTTGCTGGACCGCTTGAACGGCCAAGACATGGTGACCTTCACCGGCAGTGCCGACACCGCCGCGATGCTGCGTGCGCGGCCGCATCTGCTCCAGCACGGCATCCCCTTCAATGCCGAAGCGGACTCACTGAATTGCGCCATCTTGGCCGACGATGTGACGCCGGACGACCCGGAGTTTGACCTGTACGTGAAGGAAGTGGCGCGAGAGATGACGGTCAAGGCCGGCCAGAAGTGCACCGCCATCCGCCGTGCCATCGTGCCGCGTCGGCATCTGGATGCCGTGGCCCAGCGTTTGCGCGATCGACTGTCCAAGGTGGTGGTGGGCGACCCTGCGCTTGAGGGCGTGAAGATGGGCGCCCTGGCCTCCAAGGGGCAGCAGTCCGATGTGGCCGACCGCGTGCGACAGCTGTTGGCCGCCCCGCACATGAGTCTGGTGTACGGCGAGCGTGATGGCTTCGCACCGCGCGGCCAGGGGGTGGGCGAAGGCGCCTTCTTCAGCCCCACGCTGCTGGCCTGTGCACGTCCGCTGGATGTCAGGGAGGTGCACGACATCGAAGCCTTTGGCCCGGTCAGCACCCTGATGCCTTACGACGATCTGGACGAGGCTGTGGCGCTGGCCGCGCGAGGCCAGGGCAGCCTGGTGGGCTCACTCATCACCAAAACCCCTGCGGTGGCGGCTCGCGTGGTGCCCCAGGCCGCCGCGCTGCACGGCCGCCTGCACATTCTGGATGCCAAGGCCTCCGCCGAATCCACCGGACACGGTTCGCCACTGCCGTACCTCAAGCACGGTGGCCCGGGCCGTGCCGGTGGCGGTGAAGAACTCGGCGGCATCCGCGCGGTCAAGCACAACCTGCAGCGCAGCGCCATCCAGGGCTCGCCTGACATGGTGATGGCGGTGACGGGCGAGTATGTGCGCGGTGCGACACCGCTCCATACCGATGTGCACCCGATGCGCAAGGTCTTCGAGGACCTGCAGATCGGCGAGAGCCTGCTGACAGCGCCGCGCACCATCACGGCCGACGATGTGCAGGCCTTCGGTGAGCTCACCGGAGACACCTTCTACATGCACTTTGACGAGGTGGCCGCCAAGGCTTCGCCCTTTGGCCAGCGCATCGCGCACGGCTATCTGGTGCTCTCGGCCGCAGCGGGGCTCTTCGTGTGGACCGCGCCGGGCCCCTTGCTGGCCAACTACGGCTTGGATACGCTGCGCTTCACCAAGCCGGTGGCACTGGGCGACACCATCCGTGCGCGCCTGACGGCCAAACGCAAGATCGACCGCATGAAGGTGGGCGTTGACGGCAAGGGACAGGGCGTGGTGGCTTGGGATGTCGAGGTCACCAACCAACACGGGGAGGTGGTGGCCAGCTACGACATCCTCACCCTGGTGGCCAAGCGCTGAGGCCCTCGGGAATCACTGCGCCGCCTGTGCCGTGGCAGCCTGCGCGCTTGCCGTCTGAGCCATGGCCGTCTTGGGCATCATCAGCTCACGAAGGATGGGCGCTGAAAAGATTTCATCCAGTGGCCGAAAGCCCGTGCGCAGGCCACTTTGGAAGCCTTCGAAGGTCGAGCGCATCAGGTGATGTCGGCTACCGTCCATCGCCTGGGCGACCAGGCGCGCGAGGTCGGTGTTCAGGTGCACGCCAGTGTCCATGCAGCGCTGTGACAGCTGCGTCAGGTTGGCCGTATCAAAGCGCAGGAGATCGGCCTGCACGCTGGCCATCTCAGCGGTATCTTCACAGGACAGCAGACGCTGGTGTGCGTGTTCGTGCCGCTTGAGTGCCAGATGCAAGCAGTCCAGCTGAGCGCGCTGAAACTCTTCGCCCGCATGAAGCATCAGCATCAGGGTTTGCAGGCCCCATGACATCGGTAGGCGGAGCTGGCCCGCCCATCCCGGCAGGGTCTCATGCCCATCCGCGTTCTTGGGGCTGACCTTGACGCCACCGCCAGCCTCTCGTGTCTCGTGGCCGTTTCCGGTGGCTACACCCGGACGACGACTCGCGCCCGATGCGGTTTCTGGCGCACGTGAGCCAACAGCGTCTGGCGAGGCAGATGCATCGTAGGCACCGGGCTTGGTTCGAAGAGCGTTGCCTCGGCGGGTGGCCGTGGGGCGGGATTTGCTGTCGGCGCGTGGCATGGAGTCTCCATCATGGGGCCAGGTTGCAGCCCTCAAGTGGCTGTACGTCCCAGTATGAAGACCTATGCCCGGTGGGCATTGAGTCCGATCAGAAGCTCAGAGTACCCTGGGTGGGATGCGCCTGCATGCGGCGCGGCATCACGCGCTCGACATGGTGCGGATCTGATGACGCCCCCGGCTCGGGAAACAGCCGGTTCTCCAGGCCGTAGCGGATCAGCGCAGCCGTGCTGTCGAGCTGCATCTTCTGCAGGATTCGGCTCTTGTGCGTGCTCACCGTCTTGACCGACAGGTGAATGGCGCGCGAGATCTCACTGATGCGCTGGCCAGCGACGATGTAGCGGAAGACCTCAAATTCACGATCGGTCAGCTGCTCGTGACGCGGGACATCGTCCTGATGAGCCAGAGACATCGCCACCCTTTCCGCCATTCGACGCGACAGGTAGCAGCCACCCGCGGCCACCTTGCGCACAGCCAGGACCAGTTCGTCGGTGGCCGAGTCCTTGGTCAGGTAGCCCTGGGCGCCGGACTTCAAGGCTCGCATGGCGTAGAGCTCTTCGCCGTACATGGACAGCACCAGCACCGCACACCCCGGGATCTCTTGCCGGATGCGGCGAATCAGGTTCATACCGGAAAGCCCCGGCATGTTGAGATCGATGATGGCCACATGGGCGCCGGTCTGGCGCGCCAAGGACAGCAGCTGATGTCCATCATCGGCCTCGCCGACCACCTCCAGGTCGGGGTGACCTTCCAGGATTCGCCGTATGCCTTCACGAATCAGCCGGTGGTCATCGGCCAATACCAACGACGTCCCTCTTCCGGTGGGCGCTGGCAGATTGAGCATGGCAGACGACATTCCGAACTCCTTGTGCTGTGGAGTGCTCAGTTTGCTGATTATCGGCCATTTAATGCTGCATTGCGTCAATTTCTGAGTGATGTAACCGTGTATTCGCCTGTAGGACGATTCCGATCAAAGGCCGGACGACACCCACCGAATCAGTCCCTGGATTCCCGCTTCCTGTCGCGCCAACGGCCGATGTTCAGATTCGCGCCTTGCAGCGAACCTACAGCCTGCTCAATGCACCATCAATCAACAGGAGGAGTGGAGATGGACAATCGCATGGATGGAACAGGCGCACTGCAATCGGCTCGTTGCACGGGATCAGACTTGTTGCGCTGGATGGGTGTGTCCCATGAGGTAGGGCCGCGATCGGACCAGATCGTCTTTCCGATGCGCCGGGTGCGCACGGGCACCTTGGTGACGCATGAGGGCGCGCCCTTCGAGAGCCTGTACTTCATCAGTGCGGGTTCCTTCAAGTCGGTGCACACCGACCCCGACGGCTACGAACTCGTCCAAGGCTTCTTGGCGCGTGGCGATGTGATCGGCTTGGATGGCCTGAGCGATGGGATGTACGGCGGTGACGCCGTGGCCCTGGAGGATGCGACCGTGGCCATCGCCTCCTTCCGTGAACTGCTGAATGCGGCACGCCAGGTCCCGGCACTGGAGCAATTGATTTTCCTGGCCAGTGGTCGGGAGATCCGCCGCAAGAACATGACCTTGGAGGTGATGGCCGCTGTGGGTGCCGAAGTACGGCTCGCTCGCTTTTTGCTGCAGCTGATCGCCCGCCAGGCCGAACAAGGCTACTCGGCGCGTCGCATGGTGCTGCGCATGAGCCGCCGCGACATTGCCAGCCATCTGGGCATTGCGCACGAAACCGTCAGCCGCTCCCTCACCGCACTGTCGGATTGGGGCTACATCGACGTGCAGCACCGCGAGATCGAGATTCTCGACCCCGATGGCCTGGAGCGCTTCAAGCGCGTGACCCGCGGCCCGGCCATCAAACCGCCGGGCGGCCGCGGGGGCGCCACCCGCCGCGCGCGCGTACAGGAGATGGCGCGCTTGGGCCCAGGCGTGGCGCCGCACAACGGGGCGGATGGCCATGGGCTGGGCATCCCGGTCTGAGCCCCGCGGGTCCTGAAGCGGGTTCAGCCCCCGCTGCCCGCGCCCAGGGTGGCGATGGCGCGCCAGGGCCCTGACAGTGCCTCTAGGGGCACCTGAACCAGACCCTGTCCATTGCCTTCCAGTGGCCGGCGCGTGAGCGATTCACGCGCCAGTCCGCGCCGCATGGACTCGGCCAAGTCACCCAAGTCTTCAGCCAAGGCCCCCACGACATCATCAAGCGACAAGACACCGCTGAGCTGCCGCTGTGGCCCGGTGACCAGCACGCGGCGCACGCCTTCTTGCCTCATCACCGCGATCGCTTCGGCCACGCTGGCCTGGCTGGGAACGGCCACCGCCTTCCCGCTGATCAAGGTGCCCACGGTGATGCCTTGCGGGTCCAGACCACGGGCCAGGGCCTCCACCGCCAGGTCGCGGTCGGTGATGACGCCGCACACGCGGGTGGCATTGGCTGTCAAGCCTTCTTCTTCGGTGGTGACCACCAATGCGCCGACGTGGTGTTCGCGCATGTGCTGAGCCGCTTCCTGGATGCTGCAATCGCTGTCGATGGTGACCACGTGGTGCTGGCAGATGCTGCCGACATTGTTCATGGCTGAAGTCCTCCTGATGATGGGTCGGTTGAAATGGCCGCTGACAAGCTCCATTGGGGCAGCACCGAACGCTGAAGCCTTGTGGTCGATCAAGCCGAGCCCAAGCAGGCCGGGCCAGCGCACGCTGGCGTGCGCCTGAACCCACGGCCGCTTGCAGCGGATCAACCGCCCCACAGGCGGTCTTCTTAGAGTGGGGCGCATGAATCATCGACTGGAACCCTCACGGCCATCGAAGGCCGGGCCGCTGTCCGAATCGCCCTCAGGCCAGTGGGCCGAGGGTCGAGCGGCCTCGCCGCCTGATCCCCCACTGGAGCCCCCAGTGGAATCCGGGCAAGCCAAGGCGCTGAGCCCATGGCCTGCCGACGCCTTGGCCATCGTGCCGATGCGCAATCTGGTCCTCTTCCCTCAAGCGCTCACGCCCGTCAGCGTGGGTCGCCTGGCCTCGCTGCGGGCCATCGAACAGGCGCGGCATGCCGCCGGCTCCCAGGAGCCCTCGCCCTTGAGCCCACGATCCACGGATCGATTGCCTCTGGGCTTTCTGCTGCAGAAGGACGCCACGGTCGATGCGCCGGGCCCGCAAGACCTGTGCGAGGTGGGCACATTGGTGCAGGTTCTGCGCTATGGGCCCGTTGACGAAGGTCAGGAGGGTTCGCAGCATCTGATGTGTCTGGGACTGTCACGCTTTCGGGTGCGCGAGTGGCTGCTCACCGAACCCTTTCTGATGGCTCGCGTGGAGCCGCTGGAGGATGGGCCTGCCGGTACGGAGGCTGAAGCGGCTGCGCTGCGCCTTCGTGAGCGCGCAGCCGAAATGTTGGGCTTGCTGCCGGGCGTGCCGGCCGAGCTGCTGCACGCCGTGCAGTCCGCGCGCGCGCCGGCGCCCTTGGGTCACACGGTGGCCGCCCTGTTGGATGCCGAGGTGGCTGAAAAGCAGAGTTGGCTGGAGATGACCGATACGGCCGCACGCCTGGAGCGCATCCTGCGCCGCCTGGAACACCGCTTGGAGGTGCTTCGCCTGAGCCAGGAAATTGGCCTTCGCACCCGCGAGCAGCTGCAGGACCGCGAGCGGCGGGCCTTGCTGCGCGAACAGCTGCAGGCCATCCGCAAGGAGCTGGGTGAAGACGACACGGCCTCGCAGGAAGCTGCGCGCCTGCGTGAGCGGCTGGAGGCAGCGGGCCTGCCCGAATCGGTGAAGTCAGAAGTGGACGGCGAACTGCAGCGCTTGACCCAGTTGCCCGCAGCCTCCAGTGAACACGCGATGCTGCTGGGCTGGTTGCAGTGGGTGGCCGAGTTGCCCTGGTCGGTGGCCGTGCGCGAGGCGCAACCGGTGAGCCAGGTATTGACCCACGCGCGGCAGGTGCTGGATGCCGACCACACGGGCTTGGAGAAGATCAAGCGCGAACTGTTGCAGCATCTGGCGGTTCGCCAGCTGCGCCCGGATGCGCATGCGCCCATCCTGTGCCTGGTGGGCCCACCCGGGGTGGGCAAGACGTCGATCGGTCAAAGCATGGCGCGCGCGCTGGACAGGCCCTTTGGCCGTCTGTCGCTGGGCGGTGTTCACGACGAATCGGAAATCCGCGGCCATCGACGAACCTACATCGGCGCCATGCCAGGCCTGGTGCTGCAGACGCTGCGCCGTTGCGGTGCGCGCGATGCGGTGCTGATGCTCGACGAGATCGACAAGCTGTCGGCCAGCGCACACGGCGACCCCACGGCTGCGCTATTGGAGGTGTTGGATCCGGCGCAGAACGCGAGCTTTCGAGACCACTACCTGGGCTTGCCCTTCGACCTCAGTGCGGTGATGTTCATCGCCACGGCCAATGTGCTCGAAGCCATCCCGCTGCCGCTTCGCGACCGCATGGAGGTGATTCAGTTGCACGGCTACACGACGGAAGAAAAACTGCAGATCGCCCGTCATCACCTGCTGCCGCGCCAACGTCGCGAGAGCGGCCTTCCCGAGGGCGTCGCGCAGTTGGGTGACGAGGTGCTGCTGCAGGTCATCGAGCGATATACCCGCGAGGCCGGCGTGCGTCAGCTGGAACGCAGCCTGGGCGCGCTGATGCGGCATGCGGCCTTCAGCTATGCGCAAGAGGGACAGGCGCCGGCCGAATGGACGGCGGCGGACCTGCCCGAGATCCTCGGTACCCCACGCCACATCCGCGAGTCTGCCCTGCGCAGCAGCCTCAGTGGTGTGGTCACGGGCTTGGCCTGGACGCCCATGGGAGGCGACATCCTGTTCGTGGAGGCCACCCGCGTGGCGGGCAGCAACCGGGTACTGCTCACTGGGCAGTTGGGTGAGGTGATGCGCGAAAGCGCTCAGGCGGCGCTGACCCTGGTGAAGGCGCGTGCCCGGGGGTTGGGCCTGAGTGCCCAAGACTTCCAGGACGTGGATGTGCATGTCCACGTGCCCGCTGGTGCGGTGCCCAAAGACGGCCCCAGCGCAGGCTTGGCCATGTTCCTGGCGCTGGCGTCGGTGTTCACCGGTCGTGCGGTCTCGCATGAATTGGCCGTGACCGGGGAGATCAGCTTGCGCGGCCTGGTGCTGCCGGTGGGCGGCATACGGGACAAGGTGTTGGCCGCCGCGCGCGCGGGCCTCAGGCAGGTCCTGTTGCCCGCGGGCAACCGTCTGGATTGGGCCGAGGTCCCCGAGGAGGCCCGCCAGTCGCTGACCGTCCACTGGGTGGAGCATGTGGACGAAGCGGTTGAGCGGGCGTTCACCCAGACCCATCCCAGCACAGGACCCCCAGGTTAAGGGTAAACCCTTAATCTGGGACGTGAGCGCTCAGCCCTTCAGCGAGGCCTCAAGCTCTTTGCAAGTGGGCGCACACACAGCCTGCGGCTTTCCCAGCAGACGGCGGGTCTTGAGCTGGCTGCGCTGGCGGTGCTTGCCGCACAGGAAGCAGGACATGGTGGTCGAGGAGAAGGGGGAGGAGGTTTCGAAGGGGGAGCCCGGGGCCTTGCTCTTGTAGCGAAGTCCGTTCTCGGCCAACTTGGTGACAGGGGGGTTGTTCGCAGCCATCCCACTATTGTCCTAGAAATCGCAAGTGCTTGTCTTTGCTAGGAAACACCGATGCCCCGGGGGTGTTGGGCGCAGTCCACAATGATGGCCATGAGCTATCTGTTCCCCCCTGAAGCCCCCATCGGGGTGCCTGTGGTCGGCCGTGCCGAGCAATTCCCCGTGCGCCGTGTGTACTGCGTGGGCCGCAACTACGCCGCCCATGCCCGCGAGATGGGGTTCGACCCCGATCGCGAGCCCCCTTTCTTCTTCTGCAAGCCGGCCAATGCCGTGGTGGTGTGCCCACCGGGACAGGAGACCCCGGTGCCCTATCCCAGCCAGACGGAAAACTACCACCACGAGATCGAGCTGGTGGTGGCCATCGGTGGCCGTGGGCGTGACGTGCCCGAAGATCAGGCCCTGAGCCTGGTGGCGGGCTACGGTGTGGGCTTGGACATGACCCGGCGCGACCTGCAGTTCGCCATGCGCGACAAGGGCCGCCCTTGGGATATCTCCAAGGCTTTCGATGACTCGGCGCCCCTGGCGCCGATCGTGCCGGTGGCCCAGTGTGGACACCCCTCCAAAGCCGGCATCTGGTTGAAGGTGGACGGCCAGCAGCGCCAGAACAGTGACATCACCCACCTGATCTGGAGCGTGCCCGAGATCGTGTCCACACTCTCGCGCTTCTTCGAGTTGGCGCCCGGCGACCTGATCTATACCGGCACGCCCGATGGGGTGGGCGCGGTGCAGCGCGGGCAATTGATGCACGGTGGCATCGACGGCCTGGGCGAACTCCAGGTTCGGGTGGTGTAGGCCCAGCGCCGAAGGCGTATCAATCGGGGTCGGGCACCACCGCGGTGACCTCGATTTCCACCTGGGCCTGATCCTCCATCAGGCCCGAGACTTCCACCGCGGTCATGGCCGCGTTGTAGCTGCCGATGATTTCTCGGAACAAGCGTCCGATCTGCGGCCAGGCCTGCATATAGGCTTTCTTGTCCAGCACATACCAGGTCATGCGCACGATGTGCTCAGGCTGAGCGCCACCCTCGTGCAGGACGGCCACGATGTTGCGCAGCGCCTGCTCCACCTGCGGCACCAGTTCACCGCTGCTGAAGTGCCCATGGGCATCCCAGCCGACCATGCCGGCCACGAAGACCATGCGCCCGCGAGCGGTGACGCCATTGGCATAGCCCTTGGGGCGGGGCCATCCGGGAGGGAGTAGGGTTTGCAGGTTCATCCAGGGGTGCTCACAAGCGAAGGGGACGGATCAAGGCCGGACCCTAGTGTTCTAGGGGGCGTCACGCAGCTTGAAGCGCTGCAGCTTGCCGGTTTCGGTTCGGGGCAAGGCCTGTAGGAAGCTGATCGCCCGCGGATACTTGTAGGGCGCGATCGTGGCCTTGACGTGGTCCTGCAAGGCCTTGACGGTGGCCTCACCCGGTTCATGCCCTGCACGCAGCACCACATAGGCCTTGACGATCTGCCCACGCTCTTCGTCGGCCACGCCGATCACGGCGCATTCGGCCACCGCGGGGTGTGACATCAGGGCGTCCTCCACCTCCGGGGCTCCAATGTTGTAGCCCGATGAAACGATCATGTCATCGGTGCGGGATACGTAGTGATAGTAGCCCTGGGCATCTCGCCGGTAGGCGTCTCCCGTGAGGTTCCATCCCTTCTGGACATACTGGCGCTGCCGCTCATCGGCCAAGTAGCGGCAGCCCGTGGGCCCTCGCACGGCCAAGCTCCCCACGCTGCCATCGGGCAACGGATGGCCGTGTTCGTCCACCACCTGCGCCCGATACCCCGGCACCTCGCGGCCGGTGGCCCCAGGCACCGATTCCTCGGCCGTAGCGGAGATGAAGATGTGCAGCAGTTCGGTGGAGCCGATCCCATCGATCATGCCCAGGCCCGTGGCCTGGTGCCACAGTTGGCGCGTCGCAGCAGGCAGGGCTTCTCCTGCGGATACGCAATGGCGCAGGCGACTGGACCGCAGTTCGTCGCCGCGCGCGGCCATGGCTCGGTAGGACGTGGGCGAGGTGAACAGCACCGTCGCGCCGTGGCGCTGGATGCCTTCGACCAGCAGCGGGGGCGAGGCCTGTGGCAGCAGCACGGTGCTGGCCCCGACATGCAAAGGAAACAGCAGCAAGCCGCCCAAGCCGAAGGTGAAGGCCAAGGGCGGACTGCCGATGAAGACATCGTCGGCCGTGGCGCGCAGCGTGTGGCGCGGCCAGCACAGGCAGGCGGCGATGACATCTCGATGAAAGTGCATCGTCGCCTTGGGCACGCCCGTGGTGCCGGAGGTGAACGCCAGGAAGGCGGTGTCGGTGGAGGCCGTGGCCACCGCGGTGAAGGCATCGCCATGTCGGGCCATGGCCGATTCCAGGGACTTCCCCATGCCCCCGATGGCGTTCGTCGGCTCGCCGACCCACCGCACCTCCCGCAGCGGACTGCCGCTGGCCGCGGCCAGGAGCTCATCGGCCAGTGCCGCATCGCACAGCGCGTGGCTGATCTGGGCCTTGTCGAGGATCACCCGCAGTTCGCGTGCACGCAGCAGCGGCATGGTGGGCACTGCAACCCCTCCGGCCTTGACCACCCCCATCCAGCAGGCGGCCATCATCGGCGTGTTGGGGCTGCGCAGCAGCACACGATTGCCGGGCACCAGCCCCATGTCGTGGACGAGCACCTGGGCCACGCGGTTGCTGTGGGCCAAGAGATCGGCATAGGTCCACGTCGTGTTGTCGCTGACGACGCAGGTGCGGCCGCCCCAGCCCCGCTCCACGGCCGCGTCCAACAGTTCGGCGGCGCAGTTCAGTTGCTGGCGTTCGGCCAGCGCCTGCAAGGCCGGCCCCTCGAAGATCATTTCGGGCCACAGTTCCGGCGGGGGCAGGTGTTCAGAAGTGAAGGTGTCGAGGTGGGCACTGGGCATGGCGAACTTCCCTGGTCAGCGCGCGGCGCGCAGCAACTCGCGGCCGATGATGAGTTGTTGGACTTCGCTGGCGCCCTCGTAGATCCGAAGGGCGCGAATCTCGCGGTACAGACGTTCGACGGTTTGGCCGCTGACCACGCCCATACCGCCCCACAGCTGCACCGCTGAATCGACAACGCGCTGTGCGTTCTCGGTGGCGGTGAGCTTGGCCATGGCGGCCTCTTGGGTCACGGTTTTCCCCTGGTCGCGAGCCCAGGCCGCTCGGTAGGTCAACAGTGCGGCGGCGTCCACCTGCACCGCCATATCCGCCAGCTTGGCCTGGGCCAGAGGCTGTTCGGCCAGCGTACCGCCGAACATCTCACGGGAGCGTGCGCGGTGCAGGCCTTCGGCCAGCGCGCGCCGCGCAAAACCCAGCGCTGCCGCGGCCACGGAGGTGCGAAACACATCCAGCGTCCGCATCGCGATCTTGAAGCCCTCACCTTCGGCCCCCAGGCGGTTGGCCAGGGGCAGCTTGCAGTTGTCAAAGCGCAGTCGTGCCAAGGGGTGGGGTGCCATGACCTCGATCCGCTCAGCGATGTGAAGCCCAGGCGTGTTGGCCGGCACCAGGTAGGCGGAGATGCCGGCGGTGGGTTTGGCTTGAGCGCTCAGTGGCCTGGAGCGCGCAAACACGACATACAGATCGGCGATACCGCCATTGGAAATCCAGGTCTTCTCACCATGGAGCACCACATGTCCCGTGCCTTCATCGGCTCGGCATTGCAGGGCCGCCACGTCCGATCCCGCCTGGGGCTCACTCAAGGCGAAGGCGGTGATGCAGCGGCCCTCGGCCACGGCGGGCAGCCATGCCTGGCGCTGTTCGGGGGAGCCGTGCAGGGAAATGGCGCCCGAGCCCAGGCCTTGCATGGCGAGCGCGAAATCGGCCAGGCCATCATGCTGGGCCAAGGCTTCGCGCAGCAGGCAGATGGTTCGGGTGTCGAGTGTGGCGCCTGGAGCACCGCCCGGGGCGCTGCCATCGGGCAGGGCCACCACATGCCGCAGCCAACCCGCCTGGCCCAAGCGTCGCACCCATGCGCGGCACTGCTCGTCAGTACCCAGGTGGTCCTCATGCGCTGGTTGTTGCGCAGTCCACCGGGCCAATCGCTGTGCCAGTTCACGGTGGGCCTCTTCGAAGAAGGGCCATTCCAGGTGGGGCAGCCCGATGGCTGGCGCGGTGTGGTCGTCCTGCGAGGGGGATAGGCTCTTCACCGTCAGTTTCCCTTGAAAACCGGCTTTTGCCGCTGCACGAAGGCCTCATAAGCGCGGTTGTAATCCTGGGTGAGCATGCACAGGGCCTGGGCTTGGGCCTCGGCTTCCAAGGCCTGCTCGACCGTCATCGACCACTCCTGATGGAGCATGGTCTTGGTGATGCCATTGGCGAAGGTGGGACCAGCACGCAGTTCGGCGGCCAGGCTCATCGCTTGAGCCTGAAGATCGTCTGGGCTGCACAGGCGGTTGAAGAACCCCCAGCGTTCAGCTTCCTCGCCGCCCATCACGCGTCCGGTGTAGAGCAATTCGCTGGCACGACCCTGCCCGATCAGGCGCGGCAGGATGGCGCAGGCGGCCATGTCGCAGCCGGCCAGTCCGACCCGATTGAACAGGAACGCGGTCTTGCTGCGCGCGGTGCCCAAGCGCAGGTCCGAGGCCATGGCCAGAATCGCGCCTGCGCCGGCACACACGCCGTCGATGGCTGCGATGATGGGCTGGGGACAGGTCCGCATCGCCTTGACCACATCACCGGTCATGCGGGTGAACATCAGCAACTCCGGCGCGGGCAACTTCACCAGCGGGCCAATGATCTCGTGCACATCGCCACCGGAGCAGAAGTTGCCGCCGGCGCCTTGCAGCACCACCACATGCACATCAGGCGCCAATCGCAGGGCATGGAACAGGTCCCGCAGTTCCGCGTAGCTGTCGAAAGTCAGTGGGTTCTTGCGATCAGGGCGATTCAGGGTGATCGTGGCCACCCCATCGTCGCAGTGCCACAGGAAGTGCTGTGCGTGGTAGTCGGCCATCGGTCGACGATTGCCTCGGGCCAATGCGGGGTCCAGTGTGGAGTCCCTTGGGGGGAATGCGCTCAAGTGCGGCCTCCTGTGTGGGTGTGGCGCTTGATGGTCAATGTGGCGGCGGATGCGCTGTCTTGTCGTGTGGGCCCATCGGGGGCGGCCAGCAGGTGCTGGCGCAGTTGACCCAGGAGTTCGAACAGAGCCCGTTTCTCAGTGGTCAGCATCGGTTTGAACAACTGGCGCAGCCAGCCTTCGTGCTCGGCGGCCATTTGCTCGAACCGCCGCCGCCCCTCGGGCGTGAGTCGAACGCGCCACACACGGCGGTCGCGGGCGTCCTCCGTGCGTTCCACCGAGCCTTCCTGCACGAGTTGGTCGGTCAGGCCGGTGACATTGCCGCTGGTGACCATCAGGCAGGCCGAGAGCTCGCTCATGCGCAAGCCCTTCGGGTGGCGCTCGAGTTGCGCGAGGTAGTCGAAGCGCGACAAGGTGGTGCCGAACTGTCGATGCAGGCGCTGTCGGATCGCCTGCTCGATGTCGGTGCTGCAAGCCAGCAGGCGCAGCCACATGCGCGTGTCCAGATGGTCATCGTGTTGAGCACGTGCCTCCAACCCCAGTTCGATGCGTGCCAGGCGGTTCATGCGCCCATCTCTCGCGGCGAAGCCGCTGCCTCTTGTTGCGCCCGCTCGCGCTCGAATAGCCGCTCCATCTGCTGCTTGCCCGCCCGATAGGGTTCGGGCCAGGACATGGCCTCGTAGCCCCAGCGCGCGGCTTCTTGCAGGGTCCAGGCTGGGTTGGCCAGATGCGGGCGGGCCACCGCACACAAATCAGCACGCCCGGCAGCAATGATGCCGTTGATCTGGTCCGCGTCGGTGATGGCACCCACGGCGATGGTGGGAATGCCGGCTTCGTTGCGGATACGGTCGGCAAACGGGGTCTGATACATCCGGCCATAAACCGGCTTCTGCTCAGCGCTGACCTGGCCTGAGGAACAGTCGATCATGTCGGCACCGGCCTGCCGGAACGCGCGCCCGATCTCCACGGCATCGTCGGCAGTGATCCCGCCGTCCACCCAATCATGCGCCGAGATGCGAACGGAGATCGGACGGTCCTGCGGCCAAGCCTGCCGCACAGCGCTGAACACCTCCAGCGGGAAGCGCAGTCGATGAGCCAGCGTTCCACCGTAGTCATCGGTGCGGTGATTGGTCAAGGGGGAGATGAAGGACGACAAGAGATAGCCGTGCGCGCAGTGCAGCTCCAGCCAGTCGAATCCGCAGGCCGCTGCACGCCCAGTGGCGGCTGCAAAGTCCTCGCGCACGCGGTCCATGTCGGCGCGGGTCATCGAGCGCGGGATTGCATTCAAGCCCTGCACATACGGCTTTGCGCTGGCTGCCCACAAGGGCCAGTTGGGGTGCGGGTGGTCTGGGGCCAATGGGGTGTCCATGCCGTGGCCTTCCCATGGCACATTGGTCGACCCTTTGGGGCCCGCATGGCCCAGCTGCAGGCCGATCTTGGCGCTGCTGTGCGCATGCACGAAATCGACGATGCGGGTCCAGGCGCGGGCCTGTTCATCGTTCCACAGGCCGGGGCAGCCCGGGGTGATGCGGGCGTCCGCACTGGTGCAGGTCATCTCCACCATCACCAGCCCGGCACCACCCACGGCGCGCGCGCCCAGGTGCATCAGGTGCCAGTCGCCCACGACGCCATCGCGGGCCATGTATTGCGCCATGGGCGAGACCACGACGCGGTTATTCAGCGTGCAGCCACGCACCCGGTAGGGGGTGAACATCGGTGGCGTGGGGTGCGGTCCCTGGCCGGCCGAAGCAGGCTGGGGCGTTTCCAGCTGTCCGTGCGCGCGCTGTTCCCACCAACGCTCGAAGCCCTCCAGGTAGCCCCGGTCGCGTTGGCGCAGGTTCTCATGGCTGATGCGCTGACTGCGGGTGAGCAGCGTGTAGGCGAACTGCTCAGGCGGCAGGTGCGCGTAGCGTTGGACGTTCTCGAACCACTCGGTGCTGTTGCGCGCCGCGTTTTGGATACGCAGGACTTCCACCGACCTCGTGGCCTCATACACCGTGAGCGCCTTGTTCAAGTCGCCGGGATGCTCGCGGATGCGCTGCGCCAGTTCGATGGCATCCTCCAATGCGAGCTTGGTGCCTGACCCAATGGAGAAGTGCGCCGTGTGGGCCGCGTCACCCATCAGCACCACCGGCGCCCGGCCGTTGTGGTGGACCCAGCGTTGGCAGACGACCCTCGGAAAGCGGATCCATTGGGACGAACCACGCAAGTGCGCGGCGTTGCTCATCAGCGGGTGGCCCTGCAACACCCCCGCAAACAAGCGTTCACACCAGGCAATGGAGGCCTCCTTGTCCATGTCGCCAAGACCCGCAGCCTGCCAGACCGACTCGGGAGCCTCGACGATGAAGGTGGAGGTGTGTTCGTCGAATCGATAGGCGTGGGCCTGGAACCAACCGTGTGGTGTTTCCTGGAAATCAAAGGTGAAGGCCTCGAACAGCCGGGTGGTGCCCAGCCACACGAAGCGGCATTGCCGCAAGTCGATGTCGGGCTGATAGGTGCTGGCGTACTTCTGGCGGACGCGGCTGTTCAGGCCATCACAGGCGATGATCAGGTCGGCGTCCGGGAAGTCCTCATCCGATGCTTCGTTTTCGAAGCTCAAGTTGACGCCGAGCGCTTCGCACCGGGCCTGCAGAATGTTGAGCAGGCGCTTGCGCCCGATGCCGCAGAAGCCGTGTCCACCCGAGCGCACCCGTGCGCCGCGGATGTGGACTTCGATGTCGTCCCAGTGGTTGAACGCCTGCAGGATCTCCGAGGCCGTTTCCGGGTCGGCCTGATGAAGGCGACCGAGGGTTTGGTCCGAGAACACCACGCCCCATCCGAAGGTGTCGTAGGGGCGGTTTCGCTCCACCACCCAAACCTCATGGGTGGGGTTCTGCTTCTTCATGAGCAGACCGAAGTACAAGCCGGCGGGGCCTCCACCGAGGCAAACGATCTTCATGCGGGTACTGTTGATCTGAATAGTTTAGAAGTCAAGCAGTTGAAACCAGGGGTCTAACGGCATCAGCTTGTCAGGCGGCGCTGAAGCGCGACAATGTGCGGATGAGCCAGCCCCTGCATCCCTTCAAGTCGGTCAGCTATGCCGGACGAGCGCCCGGCGTGAAGCTCCTGGTCACGGCCGCCGTGCACGGCAATGAGGTGTGCGGTACGCACGCCTTGCGACGTTTGATCGATGAAGTCGACCGCGGCGAGGTGGTCGTGGCCCGAGGCCAGTTGACCTTGGTCCCGGTGACCAACCCCCTGGCCTTTCACAAGGGCACGCGCAATGGCGAGCGCAATCTCAACCGCGCGCTCGGTCCCGCCGCCGTGGTGCGTGAGTTCGAAGACCACGTGGCCAACTGGCTGTGCCCGTTGATGGCCGGGCACGAGGTGCTGCTGGACCTGCATTCCTTCAACGCGCAGGGTAAGCCCTTCGCCATGCTGGGTCCGCGCGACAACCGCAGTGGTACCGAGCCCTATCGTCATGCCGCTGACGAGGAGGCCTGGGTACAAGTGCTGGGCGTGGACCGGGTGGTGGACGGCTGGCTGGGTACCTATGTGCGTGGCGTGGCCCGCCGGCGCGAGGAAGCCGGCGAACGCGCGTCGGGCCTGGACCTCAATCCGAACTATGGAGTGGGCACCACTGAGTACATGCGCTCCATCGGCGGTCGTGCGCTGACGCTGGAATGCGGTCAGCACCGCGACCCGAATGCACCCGAGGTGGCCTATCAAGCGGTGCGCCGCACGCTGGCGCACTTCGGACTGACGGATGATGCCCCGCCGGCGCGCATGCCCGACATCGAAACCTTGACGCTCCATGAAGTGGTGGACAAGCGCCATCCCGATGACCGCTTCGCGCGCGACTGGCAGAGCTTTGATGCCCTGAAGGCCGGCGAGCTCATTGGAGTGCGCCAGGATGGGCAGGAAGTGCGAGCGCCCGGTGAGGGCCGCATCATGTTTCCGAACACGGCTGCGGCGGCTCGGCAGGAGTGGTTCTACCTGGCCCAGCCCAGTCGGCGCCTGGCCGGGGGCTGAGCGCTCACTCGAGGCTGATCTTTCGGTCGCGGATCACGCGGCCCCACAGCGCCGATTCGGCCGCGATGAACTTCGCCAGTTCTTCGCGGGTGCCCGGGGCCGCCGGCATGCCGTGGCTGTTGAGTTCGGCCACCACCTCCGGTGTGTTGAGCACCTTGACCAGCTCGGTGTTCCACCGGTCCAGGATGGGCTTGGGTACCTTGGATGAGGCCACGAAGGCATACCAGTTGGTGGCCACATAGCCCGCAAACCCCGACTCGGCGATGGTGGGAATGTGGGGCAATTGCGGTATGCGCTTGGTGCCGGTGGTGGCCAGTGGGATCAGCTTGCCCGACTCGATGTGCTGCTTGGCGGTGGATAGCGTGGAGTAGTAGGAGGCCACGCGCCCACCCAACAAGTCCTGCAGCGCAGGAGCGCCGCCCTTGTAGGGAATGTGCACCGTGTCGATCTTGGCCATGTCGTCCAGCAGTTCGCCGGCCAGGTGCGAGGCGGACCCCGCTCCCGTGGAGGCGAAGTCCAGCTTGCCGGGATTCTTCCTGGCGAAGTCGATGAAGTCGGCGAAGGTCTTGATCTTCAGACCCGAATGCACGACCAGCACATTGGGAAAGTTAACGCCCAGGGTGATGGGGGCCAGATCCTTGACCGGGTCGTAGCCCACCTTCATCAGGTGCGGAGCGATGGCCAGAGGGCCCACCGATCCGAAGAGGATCACCGACCCGTCGGTGGGCCCGTTGGCCGTGTACTGGTGGGCGATGTTGCCGCCTGCGCCGGCCTTGTTCTCGATGACCACCGTGAGCCCGGTGTTATCGGCCAGCTTGCGGCCGATGATGCGCGCAGCGGTATCGGCGGCGCCTCCGGGGGCAAAGCCCACCACCATCGTGATGGTCTTCTTGGGCAGGTCCTGCGCGTGGGCCGCGACGGCGGTGGCCAGCACGGGGGCGGCCAAGGCGCTGGCCATCAGGGTTGACAGGCTCAGCAGACAACGGCGTTGCATGGGGTCTCCCGGGTTCTGGTCTGGTGGTTGGTCAGGCATCGGCACCCAAGCCGATGGGCTTGGGCAGGCGGCGCTCGACGGCATGGCGCGCCAGCGCGGCCAGCCGGTACACGCCGTGGGCGAACTTGCCGCAGGGCAGCGTGGCGAACAAGGCCATCACCACACCGAGGTGCAGGCACAGCAGCCAAGGCATGGCCGCGGTGCCGGTGCAAGCCCACAGACCCAGCCCGGTGGTCGCGCTGAAGAACAGCAGCGCGATGAAGCCCACGTCCATCGGCGCCGTTGCGGGGTCGCTGTGCAGGCTGTGGCGTTTGGCCTTCAACCACGCCAGCCCTGCGGTGCCGGCCGCCAGGCTGATGCCGCCCACCACGCCCAACACCTTGGGCAGGGAAGGCCAGGGATAGGGGGCGGGCAGGTCCAGCACATAGTGGTACAGCGTGGCCACTGAGGTGGCGGCCAAGCACAGCATGAAGCCGTAGAAGGTGAGGTGGTGAAAGTGGCGCCGGGCATGGGTCCAGCGATCATCTTCGTTGTGACAGCCTTCGCCGTGCCCGCCGTCCAGGTACTTCAGGCTGAGCGCGGCGCCCGCCGCTTCAACAGCCGCCGGTGCATTCAAGCCGCGTTGGCCCGTCACGGTGCGTGCATCGCGCCAGAAGCGCGTCACACCGATGCCCAGCGAGAGTGTGGCCAAGAGAAAGACGGGCGCAAAGAGCGACACCAGCAAGTGGTGGGGAAACAAGTCATAGAAATTCCCCCCGGTGGGCACTGCCAGACCATGGCGGCTGAGCATACCCAACACCAGGAACAGTGTGAGGGCCATCGCCAGCGCGAGCGCGACCACCAGACCGTTGCGTGCGTAGGCGCGCCCCAGAACGCCAGGCCATGCATAGTGGGCGTAGGTCTTGGCGCGCACCTGCGCCATGGCGCGCGGCACATTCACACCAAAGTCATGCGGCGGCGCGTACTGACAAGCGTGCAGGCAGGCACCGCAGTTGTGGCACAGGTTGGCCAGAAAGTGGGCGTCCAGCATGCCGAATTCGAGGCGGCGCGTCATCGCGGGGAAGACGGCGCAGAAGCCTTCGCAGTAGCGACAACCGTTGCAGATCGTCATCACGCGCGCGACCTCCTGTTCGGCGCCGTCACGGCCTTGGGCCTCGGACTGGGCCTGTCGAACCAGAGACTCAAGCACTTGCATGGGGGGCTCCAGCGGCGCAAAGGTCAGAGCCGGCGGGCGGCCGTGCAAAGCCCAAGGCGGCGGCGGCCGCCCGCGTTCCCGCCAAACGCCCAAAGGCCGTGCCGATGGACATGCCCACGCCGGCCGTGTAGCCCTGGCCCAGCACGTTGCCGGCCATCATCTCGCCGGCCACGAAGAGGTTCGGGCTCGGCCGCCCCTCGAAGTGCACGGCGGTGCTGTCGTCGGTGCGCAGGCCCAGATAGGTGAAGGTCACGCCAGGGCGCACCGCATAGGCGAAAAACGGAGGCTTGTCGATCGGGCGTGCCCAATGCGTCTTGGCCGGCGTCAGGCCCTCGGTGCGGCAATCGTCCAAGACGGTGTGGTCAAACTGGCCCGGCCTGCAGGCGCGGTTGTAGTCGTTGAGGGTCTGCATGAAGGTGGTCTCGTCGAGCCCGAGCGCCTGGGCCAGCTCCGGCAGGCTCTGCGCCACGGTGCCGGGGAAGACCGGCGGCATGAAGCGGCCGATGGCCTTGGAGTCGATGATGGACCAGGCGATCTGACCGGGCTGCTGAGCCACCAATCGGCCCCAGATGGCGTAGCGTTTGGGCCAGAAGTCTTCGCCCTCGTCGTAAAAGCGGCGTGCGCCGCGGTTCACGACAACGCCCAGGCTCACGCAGTCGATGCGGGTGCAGATGCCGCCGTCGTAGAGCGGCGCGCGGGCATCAATGGCCACCATATGGGCCTGGGTGGGGTCGCCGATGGAGTCGGCATGGTGATCATCGATCAGATGGCGCAGCAGGGTTCCCTGGTTGTAGCGTGTACCGCGAATCAGGAAGTTGTCGGCCGGCCATTCACCGTGCTCGTTGACGCCCCAAGCCTGGCGCAGCCATTCGCGGTTGGATTCAAACCCCCCGGCAGCCAGAACGCAGGACTTCGCCACGAAGCGTTGGTCGCCGGACCAGGCGGCCACAAAGCGGCCCTCCTGCAGTTCGAGGCGGTCGATCGGCGTGTCGTAGCGGATGTGCACCCCCAAGGCTTCAGCACTTCGGTAGTAGGCATTGATGAGGGCCTTGCCCCCGCCCATGAAAAAGGCGTTGGTGCGGGCCACATGCAGCGTGCCCGACAGCGAAGGCTGAAAGCGTACGCCGTGTTGCTGCATCCAGCCACGACAGGTGGACGATTCACGGATCGTCAGCCGGGCCAACTGCTCGTTGGTCTTGCCGCCGGTCACCTTCAAGAGGTCTTGCCAGTACTCCTCTTCCGGGTAGCTGCCCACCAAGACGTCTTGCGGCCCGTCGTGCATGCATCGCAGGTTTCGGGTGTGCGACGAATTGCCTCCGCGCCATGGCCGAGGCGCGGCTTCCAGCAAGGTGACGCTGGCCCCTGCCTCGCGGGCCATGAGGGCGGCACAAAGCGCGGCGTTGCCGCCGCCGATGACCAGCACATCGGTCGACCGGTCGCTTGCTGAATTCATGGTCATGGCACCCTATTGTGACCAAGGCCTGGAGGCCAGCGAAGTCGACGTTCACATGGGTCTGGCGGTGTTGGGGATTCGCCTGCCCGTCTGGGCGCTGCCAAGCGGGGTGCGACCATGACTGGCGGTTATGCCCTGACCCGCGATGGTGATCCGGTTGGAGGTGGCTTGTTGCTAACCTGAGCCTTCGCGGTGAGCGGCTGGGTGCGCTGCCCTGGGCACGCCACCACCCCCACTCCACCTCGAAGCACCAACGCAGCGGTACCGTGAACTCAAGGGGCACCGAAAGACGATGAGGCGAGGTCAGGCCATCGTATTGGGCGCCGGCGTGGTGGGGATCACCACCGCCTGGGCCCTGGCCGAGTCCGGTTGGCGGGTGAGCCTGCTGGATGCCCGCGGCGTGGCGCAGGGCACCAGCCTGCGCAATGGAGGCCAGCTGAGCTACCGCTATGTGGCACCGTTGGCCGATGCAGGCGTGCCGCTGAAGGCGTTGCGCTGGCTGCTGGACCCCGATGGCCCCCTGCGCTGGCGCCCGCAGGCCGACCCGGTGCAGTGGACCTGGCTGGGCCGTTTTCTGGCGCTGTGCAACGGCGCGGACAACCGCGCCACTGCAGCGCGCTTGGCGCGCTTGGGTCAGTTCAGCCGTGTGTGCCTGCATGACCTGATGCATGGGCATGGGGTTCAAGGCTTTGCCTGGGAGCAGGCCGGCAAGCTGGTGCTGTACCGCAGCGCGGCGGCGCTGGGACGCGCGGCAGCGGCCATGGATACGAGCCAGGAGTGCTGGGATCAGGCGCAGTGCATGGCCCAGGAGCCCGCGCTGGATCAGTTGGGCCCGAAGATGGCCGGGGGCATCTACAGCGAAGATGAAGCGGTCGCCGACTGTCATGCCTTCTGCCTGAGCCTGATGGACAAACTGCAGGCCCACCCGAACTTCATGGGCCTGTTGCTGGACACGGTGCAGCGCCTGGTGCCCGAAGGCGCGCGCGTGTCGGTGGTGGGACAGCGAGAGACCTACGGTGCCGATGCCTTGGTGCTGGCCGCTGGCATTGCCAGCCGATCCTTGGCCCTGCCGCTGGGCCTGAAGCTGCCGCTATACCCGCTCAAGGGCTACAGCCTGGACCTGCCCATCGAGTCTGAACATGTGGCCCCGCGCGCCAGCATCACCGACTTCGAGCGCAAGGTGCTGTACGCGCGCATCGGATCCCGGCTCAGGGTGGCGGCCATGGTGGACCTGGTGGGTCAGACCGAAGCCATCGATCAGCGGCGACTGCAGAGCCTGTTGCGTGTGGCGCAGTCCGACATGCCCCGTGCCGGTGACTACGCCCGCGCGCAGCCCTGGGCCGGCTTGCGGCCGGCCACGCCCAGCGGTGCGCCCATCATCGGCCCCAGCGGCGTGCGGGGGCTGTGGTTGAACCTTGGGCAGGGGGCGCTGGGCTTCACCTTCGCCGCCGGCAGCGCGCAACTGCTGGCATCGCAGATGAATGGACAAGAGACGCCCGAGATGCTGCAAGGGCTTTCCTTCAGCCTCGAGTCGGTTTGAGCCTTGAGCCTGCGCGGGGTTCACGAGGACCGGCGCGTTGCGGTCGGGGCCTCGCTCAGGCCTCGGGATCAAGTGGCGCGTCGATGCGATGGCGCAGGAGTGGCTGTTGGGCTCAGCCCTCTCCCAGCGCCGTGCGCAGGTTGCCGGCACAGCCGGCCAAGCGCTCCTGGGCGGCCGTGGCATCCAGCCCCAGGCGCAACATGACCACCGCCACCTTCACCTGAAAGCCGCAGTCGCGCAGGGCCGACTCGGCCTGCAGTTGCCCCACGCCGCTGGCCTGCATGGTCAGCCGCACCGCGCGGTGCACCAGCTTGATGTTGGTGGCCCGCAGGTCCACCATCAGGTTGCCGTACACCTTGTGCAGCCGCACCATCACCGCGCTGGAAAAACTGTTGAGTGCCACCTTCTGCGCGGTGCCGGCCTTCAGCCGCGTGCTACCCGAAATCACCTCGGGACCGGTGTCCAGCACGATGCCGATTTCGGCTGCCGCCACCAGTGGCGCATCCGGGTTGTTGGCCATGCCGATGGTCAGACAGCCCAATGATCGGGCTGCCGACAGGGCGCCCAGCGCGAACGGGGTGGTGCCCGAGGCGGCGATGGCGAACACCACATCATCGGCAACCGGGCCGAGCCGGTGCAGGTCTTGAGCGCCTTGGGCCCCATCGTCTTCAGCGCCCTCTACCGCCAGGAACATGGCGCCATCGCCGCCGGCCAGCAGGGCGGGCGCTCGGTGGCGCGGCCAGGAGAAGGTGGGGTTGAGCTCCACCGCATCCAGGACACCCAAGCGGCCACTGGTGCCGGCCCCCGCATAGATCAGGCGTCCTCCGCGGGCGAGCCGCTCGGCGGTGGCTTCCACCGCCCTCACCAATTCCGGCGAGGCGGCCTTCACCGCCTGGACGGCCAGCGCATGGTCGTCGATGAGCGCAGCCAGCAGCACGGGCGTGTCATACCGGTCCAGCTCGGCATGCGCGGTGTTGGTCGATTCGGTGCGGGTGGGGCGGCTGCTCATGGCGATGGCAAGGCGGATCTTGTGCCCTCACGCGGCCAAGCGAAAGGCGCTGCGTGGTCCTTCCCGTCCGGCGGCGTCCAGCGCCTGCAACACCATCAACTCGTCCGCCTGCGGTGACTCGATGGTTTGCAGCGCCGGCACCACTTCCAAGCGCCAGGAGGCCGTGGGCTGCGCCAATGGGCGGCGCCACACGGCGAAACGGCGTGCCGGCGCTCCCTCCACCGTTTTCAAGGCCACGCGCCCATCGGTCAAGCGATGCGCTTGCGCCACCGACGGCGCAGCCCCCTGGCCCAACCAGGGCAGCGCCGGGGGCAGGGCGCGCTCGGCATAGCGGCTGCGTGGCAAGGCCGTGGCCAGGCCACCGCGGTCTTGCATCAGGGCCTGCAGGCTGAAATGGGCATGGCCGGTTGAGCCAGGCCGTTCGCGCTGACGGTCGATCTGCCACAAGACTTCATCCGGCGACCAGGCGCTTGGCGTGCCATTGGCCACCGAACTCGTGTACAGACCCGGCCAAACGTGGCGCCCATGCGGGTTGGTCGCCAGCCAATAGTCCAGCAACTGTTCGAAGGACTGCGCCGGGCGGCTTCGCGGCCAGTACAACTGGGGCACCAGCGCGTCCAACCAGCCTTGTTCGCACCAGTGCTCCACATCGGCATGCAGCTGGTCATATTGACTGAAGCCGGCGATGCCACTTGGGCGCCTGTCCGGACGACCGATGCCAAAGGGGCTGATCGTGACCTGAACCCAGGGTTTGATCGCATGCACGCGGCGGTACATCTGTTGCACAAAGTGGTTGACGTTTTCGCGCCGCCACTGAGCCCGTTCCCCTTCAGAGGTGCCCGTGCCGGAGCGGCGATGGCGCCTGAAGGTCTCGTCGTCCGGGAAGGGGAGGTCCCGGCCATCGGTGCCCTTGATGGGGTACGGGTAGAAGTAGTCGTCCACGTGCACGCCATCGATGTCGTAGCGCTGCACCACATCGCTGATCACGTTCAGGCTGTGCGCTTGCGCTTCGGGGTGGCCCGGATCCAACCACAGGAGATCGCCGTAGCGGTGGACCCACGCGGGATGCCGCCGCGCCACATGCTGCTCGTGCACCGGTTGGCGTGCCGAAGGATGACGCGCCCGGTAGGGGTTGAACCAGGCGTGCAGCTCCAAACCCTGGGCGTGGCAGGCCTGGACCCACACCTGCAAGGCGTCGAATTCAAGGCCCGGCTGGCCGTTGGCGTGCAGGTACTCGCTGGGCGGCTCCAAGCTCGAGCGGTACAGCGCATCGGCTGCAGGGCGCACCTGCAGGATCAAGGCATTCAGGCCCATGGCATGGGCCCGTTGCACGATGGTGTGGATCTGTCCCCTCAGCACGGCTTCACTGAGGCCGGCCTGTTTGGGCCAATCAATGTGGGCCACGCTGGCCACCCAGGCGGCGCGCCATTCGCGCGGTGGTGCCGGTGGCAGGGCGTGGGTGTCCAGCGCCAGCGCCGGCAGTGGGGTGGCGCCTGCAGGCAGGGCTGACGTTGCAAAGGGTGGGCTGGCGGGCGAGCTGCAGCCCGAGCTCAACCAGGCCACCATGCCGCTGGCCGCTGCGGTGCAGCTCAGGGCCGACCAGGCTGCCGATTGCTGGAGCCACTGGCGGCGTTGCGCGATCATGGCGCCTTGGCAGCGTGCCGCAAGCCGGTGAGGGCGGTGAGCAGTGCGGCGGTTTCCGCATCGGGCTGCCCGTCGTACTTCGCAGGGCGGTACTTCATCTGGAAGGCGGCGATCACACGTCGCGTCGGCTCATCAAGTTCGCCGTGCTGCGCGATCAGGAAACCGTGCTTGGCCAGTGCCTGCTGAAACCACTGCACGGGCGGCACGGCGGTGGCGTACAGGGCCTGCGCTTGCCGGACCTCCTCTTCCTTGGGCCACAACACCAGGCCTTCATCGGCCAGGCGTTTCCAGGGGAACAGTGGGCCGGGATCGACCTTGCGTTGAGGTGCAATGTCGCTGTGGCCGAGCACGCGATCAGGCCGGATCTGATGGCGCTTGACGATGTCGCGCACCAACTCGACCACCAACTCCACCTGTTCTGGCGGGTAGGGCTGAAATTCGGTGGCGCGGCCGTCGGGGCCGGGTCGATTGCCCAGGTTCACGATCTCGATGCCGATGGAGTTCCCGTTGAGCATGGCATGGCCGTCCCACGCACTGATGCCCGCGTGCCAGGCCCTGCGATCCTCATCCACCAAACGATAGATGCGCGGGCGCTGTTCGTCGGTGACGAGGTAATGCGATGAGACCCGCTGCTGCGTGAGGATACGAATCGAGCGTTCCAGGTCTTCGGCGGTGTAGTGCAGGATGAGAAACTGGGCTCGGCTGTCGTGGCTGACAGCGCGGTAGGTGTGGGCATCGATGCGGGGGCCTGCGCAACCGGCCAGCACCAGCGCGCCGAGCAGCGCGCCACACCACCGGGCGAACGGTCTGACCATGGCCCATGGGGTCCAGAAGCATTGCATCCCGACATTGTGCGTCTGCCCACCGGCTTCGAATACCCGTTGCACCCCTGATACCTGGGCCTTGGATGCCAAGTTGATCTCAGCCCATTACCCAAAGGTATGGTCGAAGTCGCCGGACGATGTCGGGCTTGTCTGGCTTGGGGCGGCCATGGAATGATGGGTCCATGCAAGCGACAAATCTGAACCCGAAGCGCACACCTCAACGACCGGCGGTGTTCAAGTCCCTGGCCGTGCTGGGCGTGTGGTGGCTGCTCGGCCTGTCCGGTTGCGCCCATCAGCGGGAAGCCCCCCCTGCACTGCCCACCCCCGTGCGCGCCGCGCTGGAGAAGGCGGGGCTTGACGCCTCGACCTTGGCGGTGGCGGTGCTGCCCCTGGAGCCCCGGGCGGGAGATCGGCCGGCCAGTGCCCTGCTGCACCAGGCCGACCGGCCCATGCAGCCCGCGTCGGCCATGAAGGTGGTCACCAGCGCGGTGGCACTGGATCGGGTCGGCCCCAATGTGCGGGGATACACCGAACTGCGCACCGCCGCCCCCATTGAGCAGGGGCGCCTGCGTGGTGACTTGGTGGTGCGCGGCGGCGCGGACCTCGAGTTGGGCCTGCCCCAGTTGTGGGCCTTGATGCTGGAGTTGCGTGAGGCGGGCGTGCGCCACATCGAGGGCGACATCGTGTTGGACCGGCACCTCTTCAAGCCTGCGCGCCTGGACATCGGTGTGCCGGCCTTTGATGAGTCCCCAGAATTTCCCTACAACGTGATTCCCGATGCCCTGCAGCTGGCGGGCAATCTGCAGGTGTTGGAGTTGGTGTCGGACCGCAGCCAGGTCAGCGCGCGATTGCGGCCCGAATTGCCCGGTGTCCAACTGGACAACCGCTTGACCTTGCACCCCGCCGGCACGGTGGCATGTCGCGACTGGAGTACTGCGGGCTGGAACACCCCCAGTTTCGAAGAGCAAGCCAACGGGGTCGTGGTGGTGCGCTTGATGGGCCGCTTTCCCCCTGAGTGCACCCAGCGGCAAGCGCTGCAGTTGATGGAGCGCAACCGCCAGGCCCAAGCGCAGCTGCGTTGGGTGTGGGCAGAGTTGGGCGGCCAGTGGAATGGGCGCGTGCGCGAGGCGGAAAGGGGCGAGTTCGTGCACGAGGCAAGCCCTGTGGTGGCGAGCGCTGCAGCCGTGGCCGCACCGCCCACCACACTGCCGTTGGCGAGTGCGGCGACCCCTGCGGCTGCTGCACCGCGGCCGCTGTCTCTGCCCACCCGACTCTTGGCGCGTCGCGAAGCCAGACCTTGGGGGGAGTGGCTGCGCCCCTTGAACAAGACATCGGACAACGTGGCCACCCGCATCCTGTACCTGCTGGTCGGGCTGGAGGAAGAGCGCAGGGCCGCGGCGCTGCCTGCCTTGCAGGCACAGAGGGCTCCTGAGCGCAGCACCCTTGAGTGGGCAGAGGCTTCGGTGCGGCGCTGGCTGACGGAGCACGGTATCCCAACCGAAGGCCTGGTGATGGACAACGGCTCGGGCCTTTCGCGCAGCGAGCGCATCACGCCGCGTCAACTGGCGCTGGTGCTGCGTGCGGCACACGCCCAAATGCATGCGAGCGAACTGATGATGAGTTTGCCGATCGCCGGCGTGGATGGTTCACTGCGCGCGCGAATGACCGACACACCGGCACGCGGTCGCGCGCGCTTGAAGCCCGGTACGCTGCGCAACGCCGTGGCGCTGGCCGGCTATGTGGAAGACGCGCAGGGCCGGCGCTGGGTGATGGCGGCGATGGTCAATCATGACGAGGCGCCACGCCGTGGACGTCCCGTTCTGGATGCGGTGGCCAACTGGGTGGCTGCAGGGGCCAACTCGTGGTGAAGCGATAGGCCGCAGGCCAGACCCTGGGCTCAGGCGACGGCCGGCTCCAAGAGGCGCACGGTCCCCGCGCCGGCGTCGATTTCGGCCGGCACCCCCAGCGGCAGTGTGAACTTGCGCTTGATGTGGCCAAACGAGGCGCCCCGGTAGACCGGCACGCCCAGCCCTCCGAAGTAGTCCTCGAATACTTCATCCAGCGTCAGGGTCCAGAAGCCGTCGCCGGGCGTGCAGTTGGTGAACGCCCCCAGCATCACGCCGGACAGGCGGTCGAGCACACCGGCCAGCTTCAGTGTGGACAGCATGCGGTCCACCCGATAGATGAACTCATTGATCTCTTCGAGGAACAGGATGGCGCCATCGAAGGAACGCAGATAGCCAGAGCCGCACAAGGAGGACAGCACCGCCAGGTTGCCGCCCAAGAGCGGCCCGCGCGCCACGCCGGGGCGGATGGTCAGGGTGCGGTCTTCCCGCGGGGCGGGCAAGGGACCCTTGTCGGGCTCGTTGCGCATCAGCACGGGTGAACCGTCAAGGGCCACCCCCTTGAAGTGCCGCCAGCTGAATTCGTTCCATTCAGACACGCCGGCCGGGCAATGGAACGTCACCAAGCCGGTCTGGCTGTGCACCGCGTGCAGCAGGGACGTGATGTCGGAAAAGCCACCGATGAACTTGGGGGTGCGTCGCAACTGCGCATAGTCGAGCAGGGGCAGGATGCGGTTGGCGCCTGAGCCCCCTGTGATGGCCAACACGCCATGCACGTCGGGGTCGGCGAACATGGCATTGAGCGCGGCGGCGCGCTGGGCATCGGTGCCGGCAAACTGCCCTCGGCGCGCACGAAGGTGTGGCGCTTCCTTGACTTTGAATCCCAGCGCGCCGAGCGTGTCGATGGCAATCTCCAGCGGCAGGCGCTCGTGCACCGCGCCTGAGGGCGCCACCAGGCCGATGGTCTGTCCGCTGTGCAGGCGGGGCGGCTTGATCAGTGGCAGGGCGGAGGTCGGAGAAGGACGCGGGCTTGCCTGGGCGCGTGGCGCAGCGGACGCGGTGGCCACACTGGCCACCAGCACCGCTGCGGCGTGCTGGAGCACGGTACGTCGCTTGGGGGGTTGTCCTTCACACCACACGCTGCATCTCCTGCCGGACCTGGTCACGGTCACCATGATCGAAGTGCCACCACTCGGTGGAGATGCCCACAAAGCCGCCTTCGGCCATGGCGGCATACAGCCATCCTCTTTCCACCAAATGTTCCGCACGCAATTCGCCCAGGGCCAGGTGACGCGACTCCAGGCTCGGGTGCGAGCGCTCGTTCATCTCGTCGTAGCCACTGCCCATGTCGCACTCGCGACCTTGCGGGTCGAGCATCGTCACATCGACGGCCATGCCGAAGGAGTGGATGGAGCCGCGCACCGGTTCGGCAAAGTACGCGGCCATGTGCGTGCCTCGAACGTCTTGCCATATCGCTTCCTGTACCCGTTGGGGGCGCAGGGCATCCAGGACCAGCAGTCGATGGCCTGGCCGACTCGTGGACAGCCATTGGGCAGCGCGCGCCAAGCCCTGTGCAGCCGGTCGGCGCAACCAGGCGCAGTCCAGACCGGCATACAAGTTTCGGCCGGCGAAGTTCGAAGGCCCGGCGTATCGGATGTCCACGACGATCCCGGGGATGGTGGACAGATGGACGAACTCAGGGTGTTGACCGACCGCTTCGCACGGCAGGCTGCCAGGCGAGCACGCGGCATCTGACGGCGCGCTGGGTTGCATGCTCATGGCCGCTGCGGCCTCAACGTGAGCGCCCGCGCCGCTCGGCGGTCGAGGCCGGTTCCTCGATTTCCGCGATGCCCGCATCGGCCAGGCAGGCGACTGCCGATTCGCGCAGTTCCTGCACCAAGCGTCGGGCTGGCTGCGAAAGAGGGGCTGCCACGGGGGTCAGCAACACCAGGGGGACGGTGATCAGGGGTTCCACGGGGCGAACGGCCACCCGCTCCCGGTCTGCGCTGGCGGCGGTGAAGGGGTCGACGATGGCCGCACCCACACCCGCTTCGGCCAGTTGCCGCGCCAGCTGATAGGTTTGCACGGACACATGTGGCTGTAGCGTCAGGCCCAAGGCCTCGCATTCGGCGGTCACGCGCAGCCCCAGCGGGTCGGTCGGTGACAGACCGATCAGGTGAGGTGGCAGGGACTGCAGATGCAAGGCCGAGCGCGCGCGCAGAGCGGCCCCACGCGCCGGCAGCAGGACCATCATGGGTGCACGCGTGAGCACCTCCGCGTGCACACCGGGGTGTTGCGGGTCGTGCAGCGTCAGCCCCATGTCCAGCTCCGACAGAATCAGAGCCTGTACCAGCTCACGCGTGTGGTGGGTGGCCAGTTCGCAATGGCCTTGCGAATAGTTGCGTGACCATCGCGCCACGGCCGATGGCACCACGGTCGCCCCCAGGGCAGGCGTCACCGACAGACGAACCCGTTGCTGAGGCCCTGCCTTCAGGTTGGCCGCCAGCCGACGAATGGACACCAACTCGGCGTGCAGCTTGTCGACCTCGGCAAACAGCCGCCGTGCCTCGGGTGTGGGGTGAAACTTGCCGTGCACCCGCTCGAACAGCGCCAAGCCCAGCTGGGCCTCGGCGTGCTGCAGCACGACCGCCGGCTGCGAGATGTGCAGCAGGCGCGCCGCACCACTGACGGTGCCGGCGCGCATCACGGCATGGAAAACCTCCAGGTGCCGCAGCCTCACCGCGGTGGCCCGGGATCAGCGGAACTTGTAGTCGATGCTCACGACGAAGGCACGGCCACGTGGGTCCGCCACTCGTGGTTCCCAAGAACTGCCCGACCCGAAGTTGCTGTCGTAGGTGATCGCAAACGGCGGGTCACGATCGAAGAGGTTCTTGATCAGACCAGTCACCCGCAGATTCTTGATGCCGGTGTAGGTCAGCGCCAGGTTGTAGGTCGTGTAGTTGTCTACCCGGGTCTTGAAGTCCGGCGGTGTCACCGCGCCGGCAGCCACGCCGGGTAGGACCTGGTCGTTATAGCCGCTGCGGAAGATCTGCGAGACGGTGGTGATCCAGGGGCCCTGGCTGCGCGTGAGGAAAGCACTGTGCTTCCAACGCAGACCCAAGTCTCCCGCGAAGCTGAACTGGCCGATCTCGCTGGCGCTCCAGGCGGCCGAGGGCACCACGCGCGAACGCTTCTTGAGCAGATAGGTGCCGTCCAGCCCGGCTGTCCAGCGCGCGTCCATGGCCACGAAGCCACCTCGCAGGGTGACTTCGACACCCGAGGTTTCCGTCTCGCCGGCGTTGATCCAACGCTGGTCCACGGCGATGATCTTGCCTGACGGATCACGGATGAAGCGCTCGGGGAACAGGTTGTAGTTGTCGATGAGTTGGGTCAGCGACAGGATCTGGATCGTGCCCTCGCGGCGGATGGTCCACCAGTCCAGGCCCATGCTGAGGTGTGAATTGGGCTCGAAGATGAAGCCCACAGAGCCCATCTTGGCTTCCTCGGGGCCGAGGTCGGGCTTTCCGCCGTTGATGATGTTGGCCGCGCGATCGATGAAGGCGCAACCCGGGTCGGTGGTGTTGGGGCGTCCGCTCGGGCAGGTCTTGGGGTCGACCAAGGTGGTGCCGGTGAACAGCGACTCGGCAGAACCGTTGTAGAGCTGGTTGAAGGTCGGCACCCGGAAACCGGTGCTGTACGAGCCGCGGCCCAGAAACTGTTGGGAGGGCTTCCAGCGCGCTGAGATCTTGGGGTTCGTGGTCACACCAAAGCCGGTGTAGTCGTCGCGCCGAGCCGACAGGGTGGTCTCGATCTGCTTGGTCAAGGGGACCAGCAATTCGCCGTAGAAGGCCTTGACTTCACGCTTGGCACCCAGCAGCACGTTGGTCTGGTCAAAGGGAGCCGCGATGATCACGCGCTGAGAGGCGAGGTCACGCTCGTCGCCATTGAAGCGGTACTCCTCCCGGCGAAGATCCATGCCCACCGCAGCCAGCACTTCACCGCCCGGCAACTTGCCCACGGGGCCCGTGGCGGCGAAGTCGGCCTGCTGCATCGTGAACTTGCCGCCATAAAGGACCACACCGGCTGCCGAGGCCTCCTGAAGCGCAGCCAGGCCGTCGGCACTCTGAGTCTGGCCCGGGAACAGGAACACGTTGATGCGGCCACTGTTGAGCGCCGGGATGATGCCGGGGCCACCATCGGGCGCGCCGGTGGCGGTGGTGCCACGGTAGTAGTAGCCGGTGCCCAGCTTGGACTTGGCATCGCTGCTGGCCTGGATCAGGCCGGCGCGGTAGTCCCAGCCCCTGCCCAAGGGGCCGTCCAGGGTGACGGCCCAGCGCTGGGTGCTGGTATCGGTCGTGAGTTCTCGAGGCCCGCACTCCATGCAGCGCCAACGGTAGGACAACGACTGGCCCCGCTGGGCTTCCGTGATCTGGCCCGGGAACGCGCTCAGCAGCCGGTTGAAGACGGCGTCATACGCCGCTTGCGAGGCAGCGTTTCGCGGGAACCGCAGCTGCTGCGTCGTGGTGTTGGGCGTCAGCTGCACGTTGGAAAACCGCTTGGCCGAGTCGGTCTGGCTGCCAGTGAACTCGGCCGCGAGCTGGTGCTCGCCAAGCTTGAAGGTGGCGCGCGCCACCAGGTTGGTATCGCTGATGGGCTGCTGCAGAACCGCTGCCCGACCGGTGTCCCAGGCGCAAGACAAAGCGGCCGTGGGCACATTCCACAACAGGGCGTCATAGGGTGCTTGCCCAGCGATGGAGCCGCAACCTTCGGCACCCGGGAGGTCCAGCACGTTCAGGCCACCGGAGGCCCTCACTGTCGTGCTGCCCGGCAGGAAGGGCACAGAGGTCGTCGTGGGGAATAGGGTGCCAGCCAGCGGGAAGAGGGTGGCGAAAGGCGTGCCGCGGGTGTCCACACTCAAGCCGCGGTTGGGCTGGAAGGTGTTGACGAAGTCGCGCTGGTCACCGCGCAGGGCCTGGTGCTCGCGCCGAGCCAGCACCGCCATGATGTTGTAGCCATCGCGGTTGAGGTCGCCGGTGCCCGCCACCACCGAGGCTCGGTAGATATTGCCGCCTCCGGCCTGGGTCACGTCGCTCGAGCCTTGCACCGAGGCGCCGCTGTAATCCGTGCGCAGGATGAAGTTGATGACCCCACCAATGGCATCGGTGCCGTAGATGGAGCTCGCGCCGTCCTTCAAGACCTCAATGCGTTGAATGGCGGCCATCGGAATCTGATTCAGATCCACCACGCCGCCGTTCAGGCCGTGTGCGGCCACGCGCCGTCCGTTCATCAGGATCAGGGTGGCGTTGCTGCCCTGACCGCGCAGGTTGGCGCTGGTTGCGCCGTTGTTGCCTCGCTGCGCGCCGCCGACCACATCGGCGTTGGAGGCCAGGTTGTCCAAGCCGTTGCCGTTGGTGGACAGCCACAGGATGACTTGCTCGGCACTGGTCAGACCCTGCTGCTCAATGTCTTGACGCGTGATGACCTGCACCGGCAGGGCACCTTCGCTGGCCAAGCGCTTGATGCTCGAGCCCGTGATTTCCACCTTCTGCTCGGCCACCTGTTGTGCCATGACGGGCGAGATCAGGCTGAGGGCCGCCAGGGCTTGAACGATCGGCTTGAGTTTCATGGAAATCTCCTGAGCGGGGCACGCCGAGAAGCGGCGGCCAGGGTTGTCGGACTTTCAAAAAATGTAGCGCAGTGGCGCCGGGGCGCGACACCGCCGTAGTTTGCCGGATCGGCTTGGGTCCATAACCCGGTGTTATGACCGAGGCCGGTCCATCGGCGCGCCGATCCTGCTGCGATCTTCCGCTTTTCTCACCCGACCCTGGGGAAAACACGAGTCAACGGTGTTGCCGGAAAGGCACAACGCACACCCAGGCGAAGGCACGGCCGGCCGAGTTCGGCCTAGCCCAGGCGCTGCGCCAGCCAGGCGTCGATGCGCGCACCCAGTGCGGGGATGCACCAATCGGTGGCCAGGCCCTGATGGGGCGCATGGCGTGACCCCAGGGTGGACAGGAGGGCCACCAGGTAGCGACGCCCGCCGGGTGCGCACGTGCGCACCCACCCCGCGTCGGAGGCATAGTTTTCGGTCGTGCCCGTCTTGTGCGCGAAGTGCACGGTGGCCTGCGCCTGAATCGGCCGAATGTCGCCTGGCCATCGCCTGTCTGCCGCCGCCACCTGACCGTTTGGCCCCACCCAGCGCGCGGGTACTGCCGACGGGATGCCAGCACGCCAACCGGGTAGGCCCGCGGCCACCGTCGAGGACAAGACCTCATGCAGGGCCTGATCGTCCATCAGTTGCCACAGTTGCGCAGCGGTCTTGGGCTTGAGCAGTGGGCGCATGCCGGCCGCAAGCCAAGGCGGTGGCGGGCCGTCGGGCATCACCGCGGGCAGCATCAGCCACAGCAGCCGCACCGTGTCCCAGGCGGTCATCTGAAGGTGTCCGACGCCCGAGCCATCACGGTTGAGCCAGCCGCCATCAGGCCGGGTGCGCGCCAGGCGCAGGGTGGGAAGGCCGTAGGCCCAGAAGGTGTCGTGTAGGCCCCCGAACGAATGGCGTGCACCGGCCGATGGATCACCGGTCGGGTGGACATCCCGCGGCTCGACCCATCCCCTGCCGGGGGCGGGCTCGTCGATCAGGCCCCGGGCGTGCAGCAGCGCCACCAAGTCGTCATTGCGGCTTTCGGTGATCATGCCGTCGGCCCACTGCCGCACCGCTCGCGTGCGGCCACCCCAGGCCCAGGCTTCGTCCCAATCGGTCAGGCCACGGTCCACCAACAAGCCCACGCCCACGGCCACCATCACCTTGATCAGCGAGGCGGGGTAGGGCGCGATGGACTCCAAGGGGCCACTGCCGTGCAGGGTCTGCAACCCCTTCAGGCGCGTCCAGTCCGCGCCGGGTTGCCAGGCGATCGAGCGGCGCTGTTCGTCGGTTGGGTCGACGAGGTATCGGATGTCCTGGACCGCAGAAGCGTGGGGCCCGATGTGCGCCACGACCCCTTCAGGATGGCCTCGATGGACCAGCACGTTGGCCCACACGGCGGGCGCGTTGGTGGGGAAGGCCACCACCGCCAGGTCGACCGTGGGTGGCGGATCGAACGGGCCTGCCTCGCTGAGGCTGGATCGCAGGGCTTCGCGCAGGCCGCAGGCCAACTCCGCGTGGGTCAAGGTCTGCATCGATCTCGCCTGGTCGCCGCGCCCCGCGAAGCCACAGGCTCAGCCATAGAAGGCGTAGCCCACCGCAATCGCCCCCACCAGCCCCACCGCATCGGCCGTGAGCGCGCAGCCCAGCGCGTGGCGCGTCTTCTTGATGCCCACACTGCCAAAGTACACGGCCAGCACGTAGAAGGTGGTTTCGGTGGAGCCCTGGATGATGCTGGCCAGGCGGCCTTCGAAAGAGTCCACGCCGTAGGTCTTGAGCACATCCACCATCAGACCGCGTGCACCGCTGCCCGACATGGTCTTCATGAGCCCCACCGGCAGCGCGGGCACGAACTGGTCGTCGAGCCCCAGGGCGCGCACGCCCGCGCCCACCGCCTGCACCAGATAGTCCATGCAACCGCTGCTGCGGAAAACCGAAATGGCCGCCAGCATCGCCACCAGGTAGGGAATGATCTGTACCGCCACGCCGAAGCCTTCCTTGGCGCCGTCGACGAAGGCCTCGTACACATTGATGCGGCGCAGGGCGCCCACGGCGACGAACAGCACGATGATGGCCAGGATGATCCCGCTGCCCAGCACCGAAATCGACTGGGCCATCTGGGCCGCTGGCATGCCCGACAACCACAGGTACAGCGCCCCCATCAACGCGGCAAAGCCTCCGAAGAAGGCCACCACCGGCGCGCACAGCAGGTTGATGCGCTGCACCCAGGCCACGGCCAGCAGGCCCGCCACGAAGGAGATGAAGGTCCGTTGAAGTTGGCCAGGCCCTGCTCGGCCGCCAGGCTCTGCCGGATGGCAATCACCGAGGTGGGGATCAGGGTGATGCCCGCTGTGTTGAGCACCAGGAACATGATCATCGGGTCGGAGGCCACCGACTTGTCGGGGTTGATCTCCTGAAGTTCACGCATGGCCTTCAAGCCCAAGGGCGTGGCCGCGTTGTCCAAGCCCAGCATGTTGGCTGACGCGTTCATCGCGATGCTGCCGCTGGCCGGGTGGCCTTCAGGGATACCGGGAAAGATGCGGCGGAAGAAGGGTGCCACGCCGCGCGCGAACAGGTGGATCACGCCGGCTTGCTCGCCGATCTTCATGATGCCCAGCCACAGCGTCATCACACCGACCAGGCCCAGCGAGATGTCGAAGCCGGTCTTGGCCATGTCGAACAGGCCGCTGAGCATCTGACCAAACAGAGCGGTTTGGCCCATGGACACCTTCACGGCGGCCACGGCAAAGCCGATGAGGATGAAGCCGATCCAGATGAAGTTCAGCGCCATGTACGGTCCCGGGTCTGAAGAGCGCGCAGTATAGGAAGGGCCGGCGACGCGTCGTTCGGAAACCCGCTGTCGTCCCGCCGCTGGCCGTCGAGCGCGACTTTTTGAGCGATGATCACGCCATGGATGCAGCACGCCGCGATGCCATGGGCGCGACACACACCACCCAAACGGCTCAAGGGTCCTCGGGCTCCTTGAGGGGTCAGGTCCTGGGGCCCGGTGGTTGGGTTCAGGGAGAAGTCCACTGGGCGGCGGGCCGTGTGGTGGCGGTTGAGGGCGTGGGCTGCGAGCGGGAGAGTCGCGCGGAACACGCGCCGGCGCTGATCGTGCCGGGCTTCATCGATTTGCATGTCCATGGTGGAGGGGGTCGCGACACCATGGAAGGCCGCGATGCGGTGCAGTGCATCGCGCGGATGCACGCGCGCCACGGCACCACGTCGCTGTTGGCCACCACCATGACCGCGCCACAGCAAGACATCGAAAACGCGCTCAGGGCGTTGGCCCCGCAGTGTGCCCAGCGCGCCCCCCAGGCTGCGCGTATCCTGGGCGTACACCTGGAAGGTCCCTACATCAGCCCTGATCAATTGGGCGCCCAACCGCCGCACGCCAAGCCGGCGACGATCGAGGAAGTCCTCCATCTCCATGCGGTGGCCCCGATTCGTGTCCTCACGCTGGCCCCGGAAATGCCCGGCAACCTGGCCCTGATTCCGCAACTGGTGGCGGCAGGCATTCGCGTGCAGATCGGCCATACCCGGGCGAGCTACGAGGAGGTGATGCAGGCCGTGGAGCGAGGGGCTTCGGGCTTCACCCACCTCTTCAATGCCATGAGCCCCCTGCACCACCGCGCTCCGGGGGCGGTGGGCGCGGCCCTGGCCCATGCGCAGCATGCCGAGATCATCCCCGACCTGCTGCATGTGCACCCTGGTGCCATCCACGCCGCCCTGCGTGCGGTGCCGGGGCTGTTTGCCGTGACCGACGCCACCGCGGCCGCCGGCATGCCCGATGGCTCGTATCCGCTGGGCCAGCACATCGTGCACAAATGCCTGGGTGGGGTGCGCTTGGCTGATGGCACCTTGGCCGGCAGCGCGCTGACGATGGACCAGGCCCTGCGCAACTTGGTGCACATCGGCTTGCCGCTGGCTCAAGCCAGCGCGCGTTTGAGTACGAACGCCGCCCGCTACCTGCGCCTGCAGGACCGTGGCGTGATTGCCGAAGGTGCATGGGCCGACCTGGTGGTGCTGCACCCCGCGACGCTTGAAGTTCAACACGTGGTGGTGGAAGGAGAGGCCATTGAGTTCCACGCTGCCGACTGAGCGGTCCACCCAAGACCCTGGTCCTTGGGCCTGGGTGCCCAGCCTGTACCTGCTGCAGGGCTTGCCCTATGTGGTGGTGATGTCGCTGAGCGTGGTGATGTACAAGAACCTGGGCTTGTCCAACACCGATATTGCCCTGTACACCAGTTGGCTCTATCTGCCTTGGGTCATCAAGCCTTTGTGGAGCCCGTTGATTGAACTGCTGGGCACTCGACGGCGTTGGATCTGGGCGCTGCAGTTTGCCGTGGGGGCGATGGTGGCCATGGTGGCGCTGAGCTTGCCTACGGAGCAGTGGGTGCGCTGGAGCTTGGCCCTGTTGTGGCTGATGGCCTTCGCCAGTGCCAGTCACGACATTGCCGCCGACGGCTACTACATGATGGCCCTGCCCACTCACCAGCAGGCCGCGTTTGTGGGCATCCGCTCCACCTTCTACCGCGTGGCCAACATCGCCGGGCAGGGCGGGCTGGTGTACCTGGCCGGCGAAATCGCCGAACGCAGCGGCTCGGCGGTGCTGGCCTGGCAGGTGGTGATGGGACTGCTCGCCTTGTGCTTCGTGGCGGTCGGCCTGTATCACGCTTGGCGCTTGCCGCACCCGGCGGAAGACCGGCCGGGCCACATCGGCTCCAGCCTCTACGTGGAATTCTTTGCGGTGTTGGGTGCCTTCTTTCGCAAGCCCGCAGTGGCGGTGGGCATCGCCTACCTCCTGCTGTACCGCTTTCCGGAAGCGCAGTTGCTCAAGTTGGCTGCGCCCTTCCTGATGGATCCGATTGAAGCCGGTGGCTTGGGCCTGTCCACGCGCGAGGTCGGCGTGGCCTACGGTACGGTGGGCCTGATCGCCTTGACGGTGGGTGGCATCGTGGGGGGGCTGCTGATCGCTCGGTTTGGTCTGAAGGCGTGCCTGTGGCCGCTGGTGTGGGGCATGCACCTGCCCAACCTCGTGTTTCTGGCCATGGCGCTGTGGCCACCGGAGCACCTGTGGTGGGTGAGTACGGCCTTGGCCATCGAGCAGTTCGGCTATGGGGTGGGGTTTGCGGCCTATCTCATGGTGATGATCCTGATCGCCGAAGGCCCGCACAAGACCGCGCACTACGCCATCTGCACGGGCTTCATGGCCATGGGGATGATGGTGCCGGGCTTCTGGAGTGGTTGGCTGCAGGAACAGCTGGGCTATGTGGGCTTTTTCACCTGGGTGATGGTGGCGGCCATCCCGTCTTTCGTGATGACCGCCCTCATCCGCGTGCCCGAAGGCTTCGGTCGCCGGGAGCGCCCGACATGAACGAGCGTCTGCTCAGTCTGGATGCCTTTCGCGGCATGACCATCGCTGCCATGCTGCTGGTCAACAACCCGGGCGACTGGAACCATGTCTACGGCCCGCTGCTGCATGCACCGTGGCACGGCTGGACCTTTACCGATTGGATCTTTCCCTTCTTCATCTTCATCAGCGGCGTGGCCATGCCGATGAGCTTGGCTCGGCGTCGGGGCGAGGGGGCCGAACCCCTGAGGCTGTGGTGGGGCTTGACGCGCCGTGGCGTGGTGATCCTGCTGCTGGGTTTGATGCTCAATGCGATCCCCGCCTTCGATTGGCACAACCTGCGCTGGCCCGGGGTGCTGCAGCGCATCGGCTTGTGCATCGTGTTGTGCGCGCCGGTAGCGGTCTGGCTGACCTGGCGTGGGCAGGCGCTGGTGGCCATGGGGCTGCTGGTGTTGTACAGCGTCTTGATGTTGGCCGTGCCGGTGCCCGGCGATGACGGCGTGGTGCGCGTGGGCTCGCTGCTGGCCGGGCAGGACACGGGCAGCTATGTTGACCGCCTGCTCATGGGCGGACACCTATGGGCCAAGTCCCGGACCTGGGACCCCGAGGGTCTGCTGAGCACCCTGCCGGCGGTGGCCACCTTGTTGGCGGGATTGCTCACCGGGCATTGGATGGCACACGCCAAGGAGCCGGGTGCGCGCTGCATGGGCCTGGTGGTGGTTGGCCTGCTGGCCCTTTGGGCCGCTGAGGTGCTGGCCGCCTGGAACATGCCGATCAACAAGCCGCTGTGGACGCCGGCCTATGTGGCCAGCACCGGCGGATGGGCCCTGCTGATGTTCGCCGCCTTTCATTGGTTGCTCGATGCACAAGCCGACGCTGTGGCCCGAGTGCGTTGGCGGCGCCTGGCCCAACCGTTGGTGGACTTCGGCATGAATGCGCTGTTCCTGTTCGTGTTGGCGGGCTTGGTGGCCAAGGCGCTGGCCTTCATCAAGCCGCAGGGGCTGAGCCTGAAGGCCCACATCGTGGCCGGTCTGCACCTCAGCGGCCTGCCACCGGTTCAGGTGTCGCTGCTGTTTGCAGTCGGCTTTGTGCTGGTGTTCTACGCGGTGGCAGCCGTCATGGCTCGACGCCAATGGTTCATCAAGGTGTGATCTTCCTGGGTCTGGACGCCGGCGGCACGGCGTGCCGGTGGACGGCCTTGGATGCGCACGGGGCGCGGATCGTCCAGGGGCAGGTGGCGGGCTTCAGCGGCATGAGCCTGGCCACCGAGGCCGGCCGTGTGCAGCTGGCGCAAGCGCTGCAAGATCTGGCAGCGTCCGTGTGGCAACACTTGCCTTCGGCCAGGGTGGCCGGCGTCTATGCCGGTGTGACGGGCGTGAGTGAGCCACAGGCCGCGCCTTCCTTGGAACTGGCCGGCATGTTGGCGAGGGCGCTGCGCGCGTCCAGCGATCGGGTGGAGTGTCACAGCGACATGGACATCGCGTTTCGCGCGGCGCATGAACCGGGTGCGGGCTATCTGGTGTACGCCGGAACGGGCTCGATCGCCTCCTTCATCGACGAGGCCGGCGTGTGGCACCGCGCGGGTGGGCGTGGCTTTGTGCTGGGCGACGAGGGCGGCGGGTATTGGATTGCCAAGGAGGCGCTGTCGACGATCTGGCGGCGCGAGGATGAATGGCCAGGCCAGTGGGTCGAAAGCCCGATGGCCCGCTGCTTGTTTGCGCGCATGGGGGGATCGGACTGGGCCAGTACGCGGCAATTCATCTACGGTCAAGACCGCGGCGAGGTCGGGCGCTTGGCCTTGGCGGTGGCCGAAGCGGCGGAGCTGGGTGATGCGGAAGCCGCGTCGCTGCTGCGACGTGCGGGCATCGAGATCGGCCGCTTGGGTGCCGTGTTGCACCGACGATTTGGCGCCAAGCCTGTGGTGGCGGCCGGGCGCGTGCTGTTGCTGCACCCCCTGGTGGGGCAGGGCGTGCGGGCGGGCCTGCCAGCCGAGTGTTCCTTGGAGCTCCAGCAGATCGACCCATCGATGGCCGCAGCGCGTCGCGCTTGGGGCCTTTGGGGTGGCGTGGATGCGGGTCTCGGTGAACTCGGTCAACTCGGCGAGGGAAGGGTCTGAGGTGCACATCGCGCGCCGGAGGTGGGTGCTGGGCTCGTGCGCAGCCCTGATGGGCTGCGGCACCGGGGGCGTGGTACGGCCGACGCATCCGACGGCTCAAGCGAGCACAGGCCTGGGCATACCCACCTGGCCGGCGCTGGACCGTGAGCTGAATGCGCTGGTCGCCCAAGGCCCTGCGCCGTGGGCGCAAATCAGCACGCTGGCCCTGCGCGATGGGCAGGTCGTGCATCGGGGTCATCACGGCCGGCGGTTCATCCACGCCAGCGACCGAACGCAGGATCTGCCGGTGACCTCGCGAACGCTTTTTCGCGTGGCTTCGATTTCGAAGCTGGTCGTCTCGGTGGCGGTGATGCGTCTGGTGGACCAGGGCCGCCTGGATGTCGATGCCGATGTGAGTGAAGGGCTGGGGTGGCGCTTGCGCCACCCCGATCACCCCGGCCAGGCGATCAGCCTGCGGCTGCTCATGACGCATCGGTCTGGCCTGAGCGATGCCGGTGGTTATGTCTGGGGACCCGAGGTGGCGCTGCGCGAGGTGCTGCATCCGGATGGGTCGCTGTACCGGGGCGGCTTGTCGTGGAGGCGTCAGCGCGCACCTGGGACCTGGTTCAACTATGTCAACCTGAACTGGGGCGTGGTGGGCACCTTGATGGAACGGGCCACGGGTGAGCGTTTCGACCGCCTCATCCAGCGCCTGGTGCTTCAGCCGCTGGGTCTGCGCGGTGGCTTTTTGCCCTCTGAGCTCTCAGAGGACGAGGTGCACGACTTGGCCACGCTGTACCGCAAGCGCCGCATGGACGGTGCGCGCGAACTCTGGGACCCTGAAGGGCGGTGGTGGCCGCAGGCCGATGACCACCGCCCGGGCCGGCCGCAAGCGCCGCCGGGCTTGGAGCGCTATGTGCCCGGTACCAATTCCACCTTCCTCGGACCTCAGGGCGGACTGCGGATATCCAGTGACGACCTGGGCGTGTTGATGCAGGTGCTGCTCCATGCGGGCCGCCACCGCGATCAGGTCTTCCTGAGCCCACGCGCGATGCAGTTGTTGACTGCTGAGCAGTGGCGATACGACCCGGCGCAGCCCAATGGCGACACGCTGGATGACGCCATGGTGTCCTGGGCCTTGGGCCCCCAACGCTTCACCGACCTCAGCGGCCCGGGCCGTGGCGACCGGCTGGTCGAAGGCGGTGGATTCAGCGGGTGGGGTCATATGGGCGACGCGTATGGTCTGCTGGGCGCCTTCGCACTGGACCCGGTGCGCCGCCATGGCTTGATCGTGCTGCTCAGCGGACCCAGTCGCCAACCGTATGGACCCAAGGTGGGCTGGACCTCCTTGGCGCCCGATCAGGCGCGCGTGCTCACGGCGTTGTACCAGCGTGCCGTGCAGGCCTGAGCGCCGCTTGCGGCTTCATTTGAACGGGTACGACACTTCAAACTGTGCACAGCGGACCATCACACCGCAAGCAGGGCTCTCACGGGGGCCCGTGCGCGCCCGGTCTGGCTACAGTCACGGGTCCTTCTGCGCGATAGCGTTCAGCCCCTGTTGGTCCATCCATGTTTCCCTATTCCAGCCATTCCACCTTCTTGCGCGCGCGCGCGGCGGCCCGGCACGATGGGCACCAAGCCGACCCGCCTTTGCCGTTTGGCTTGGCCGGCTTGCCTTGGGACGGTTCGGTCACCAACCGCAGCGGGGCACGCCATGGCCCTGCAGCCATCCGCCAGGCCAGCCACATGTTGTGTGACGGGGTCCATCCGCTGTTCGATGTCACGCCGCTGGGCCACCTGGAAGACCATGGCGACCTGACGGTACCCAACACCTCCTTGTCTGCCATGCGACAGGCCCTGCTGCCCCAGGCCCGAGCGTTGCTGGCGCGCCAGCACATGGTGTGGCTGGGGGGAGACCATTCGGTGACCCTTCCGCTCCTGCAGGTGTATCGCGAACGCTTCGGCCAACCCTTGGCGCTGATCCACTTCGATGCGCATTGCGACACCTGGCCGGACCACTTTGGTGAGCCCAGTGGACATGGCACTTGGCTGCACGAGGCGTTCGAGCAGGGGTTGGTGAGACCTGAATGCGTGGTGCAGTTGGGCATTCGCAGCTCGGCCGAGCGCCAGGCCCGCGAACGCGTCCGGTCTGAGGGGGGACTGATGTTCGAGGCGCGAGCGCTGCGCGGCTTGGAAAGCCCCGGGCAACTGCGCGAGGTGATCGAAGCGGTGCGGCGCCGCATGGCCGATGCGGGTCACCCGCCGCTGTACCTGACACTGGACATCGACTGTCTGGATCCTGCCTATGCGCCCGGCACCGGCACACCGGAGCCCGCCGGCATGAGCACCGCGCAGGTGATGACGCTGTTGGAAGGCTGGGCGGATCTGAACTGGGTGGGCATGGATTGCGTCGAAGTGAGCCCACCCTACGACCATGCTGAGTTGACCAGCCAGGCTGCGGCCCACTTCGTGTGGACCTATCTGAGTGCGCGGGTGGCCCAGGGGCCACAGACCCGCTGACCGCGGTTGCCGGCATGAGGCTAAAGCGGATGGCGCGGGGTTTGCTGGCGACGGTCCTGGTCGGGATCGTGTCGGGCTGGCAGGCCGGCTCCATGGCCGGGCCAGCGGCGGTGACCTTGATCACCGCTGACCAGTGGGGCTCGCTGCCCGCGCCCGAAGCCTCCTATCGGTCGCGCCCTCACGCGCAGGTGACGGGCTTGACCGTGCATCACCAAGGCGAAACCTGGAGCGAAGGCGCCGACGTGGCAAGCTACCTGCGTCGCCTGCAGCAATGGTCGCGCCGCGAGCGGGCCTGGGTGGATGTTCCCTACCACTACATCGTGGCGCCCGACGGTACGGTCTATGCCGGGCGCGACACGGCCTGGGCTGGCGACAGCAATACCGTCTACGACACCACCGGCCAGTTGCAGGTCATGCTGTTGGGCAACTTCGAGGAGCAGCGGCCCACTGCGGCGCAGTTGCAGGCCACGGCGCGCCTGTTGGCCAGCTTGATGACCGCGCATGGCCTGTCGCCTGATCGCATCGTGGCGCACCGACACCACACCACACAGACCGTGTGCCCGGGCATCCACCTGATGTCGGTGTTCGAGGACCTGCGCCAGACAGCCGCTGCGCTGCGCAGGGTTCCGTCCGATCGCTGAAAAGGAGCATGAGTTGAATCCGTGGATGTTGTTTACCTGCGTGCTCCTGTACTTTGCCGTGCTGTTCGCGGTGGCCTGGCGCACCTCCAAGGGCGCCGACAACCAATCCTTCTTCGTGGGCAACCGCAACAGCGCTTGGCCGCTGGTGGCCTTCGGCATGATCGGCACCTCGCTGTCGGGGGTGACCTTCATCAGCGTGCCCGGTGCGGTGGGGGCCAGCGGCTTCAACTACTGGCAGATCATGATGGGGCATCTGCTCGGTTATGCCGTGGTGGCCTGGGTGTTGCTGCCGCTGTATTACCGGCTGGGCCTGGTGTCCATCTATGGCTGGATTGAAGGCCGTTTGGGCACCTCCGCGCTGCGCATGGCTGCAGGCTTCTTCATCCTGTCGCGCACCTTGGGGGCCACCGCACGCTTGTACCTGGTGGTGCGCATCCTGCAGGATGTGGTCCTTGAGCGTCTGGGCGTTTCCTTTGGCGCGACCGCCACGGTCATGGTCCTGATGATCCTGCTCTACACCTGGCGAGGGGGGGTCAAGACCATCGTGTGGACCGACACGCTTCAGACCGCGGGCATGCTCTTCGGCCTGGGCGCGTGCATCGTGTTCATCCTGCAGGCGCTGGACATCTCCGGCTGGCAGGCCCTGATGCAGATGCAGGAGCAGGGCTTGTCGCGGGTTTGGGGTACCGAGCCGGCGGCCAAGGAGTACTGGCTCAAGCAGCTGCTGGCCGGCGCGGCCATCGCCATTGCCATGACCGGCATGGACCAGGAGATGATGCAGAAGAACATCTCCGTTCGTACCCTGCGCGGCTCTCAACTCAACATGCTGTGCATGGCGCTGGCCATGTCGGTGGTGGTGTTGGCTTTCCTGTTCCTGGGTGGGCTGCTGATGCTGTTTGCCCAGCAGGCGGGCATGACCGAGCGGGGGGACCGCTTGTTCCCTGCCGTGGTGATGGGCCACCTGCCGGCCATCGTGCAGCTGATCTTCATCCTGGCGCTGATCTCGGCTCTGTTCCCCAGCGCCGATGGCGCGCTCACCGCGCTGACGTCATCCACCTGCAACGACCTGCTGGCCTTCGGGAAGCGGCACGATTGGAGCGCGGCCGAGCAGGAATCCATCCGCAAGCGTGTGCATCTGGCCTATGCGGCGGTCTTCCTGCTGTTGGTGATGGGTTTTCGCTGGCTGGACGACCCCAGCATGATCGGCCTCATCCTGAAGGTGGCCAGCTACACCTACGGCCCGCTGTTGGGGTTGTTTGCCTTCGGGTGGTGGACCACGCGGCGGGTGAGCGACCCATGGGTCCCCCTGGTCACGGTGCTGGCGCCCGTGGCCTGCGGGGTGCTGGATGCACTGCAGCCGATGGTGTTTGAAACCTGGCGCATCGGGCTGGAGCTGCTGCTGCTCAACGGCGCCGTGGTGTTTGCAGGGCTGTGGCTCATCTCCCGGCCCACGCCGCCGGCGCCTGCGCCTCAGGCCCCCTGAGCGACAGGAGCTGAGAAGGTCTGGGTCAGGATCAGTTCGTCATCGTCACCTTGGACAGGAAACCCGGCTTGTCGGGGTCCCGCCCTCGAGCGCGCGCCAGCGCTTCGACCATCAGATAAAAGGACTGGATCATGCACACCGGGTCCAGATCGGGGTGCTCTGCGGTGGTGCAGGGCAGGTTGCCGGCCACGCCATCGCCGCAGGCGGCCAACAACACCTTGGCGCCGCGTGAACGCATTTCATCGGCCAGCCTGAACATCTCGGCCTGAGCCGGTCCCCGCGGGGCCAGGATCAGCAAGGGGTAGCCGTTGTCGATGAGCGCCATGGGGCCGTGGCGCAGCTCGGCGCTGCTGAAGGTCTCGGCCTGGATGCCGCAGGTTTCCTTGAATTTGAGCGCGGCTTCCAGAGCCACGGCCATGCCCGGCCCACGGCTGATCACCATCAGCCGATCGGCCGATGCCAGGGTCTGCACCGCTTCGCCCCAGTCTTGGCCCGCGGCGTCCTCAAGGGACATGGGCAACTGCTCCAGTGCGGCCTGCAGCACGGCGTCTGCCTGCCAACTCGACAGCAACCGCGCACCGGACACCAGTTGAGCGATGAAGCTCTTCGTGGCCGCCACACTCGTCTCGGTGCCTGCGTGCAGGGGCAGCACGGTGAGGGCCTCGCGTGCCAGCGGTGAGTCGGCATCGTTGACCAGGGCCACGCTGCGGATGTGGGGTCCGCTGAAGAAGGCGGTGGCACGCACCAGATCGGGGCTGCGCCCACTCTGCGAGAACGCCAGGGCCAGGGTACCGGTTCGTTGCAGGGGGGCACCGTACAGGCTGATCAGGGACGGCGGAAGCGAGGTCACATAGCGCCCCAGCCGCAGCATGCACAGGTAGGCGAAGTAGGCCGCTGCATGGTCGCTGCTGCCTCGGGCGATGGTGATGATGTGCTCGGGCGGCCTGCGCCGCAGTTCGGCCACCAGCGTCGCCAGGGTGTCGTGATCGCGGCGCAGCAACTCACCCACGACGGTGGCGGACTCAAGCGCCTCGGTGCGCATGTGGGACGGGGGTGTCATGGGGATCTCCGTGGTCGGGAAGCGGCCGTCATCGGATCGGACCGAGGCCTGTGCGGCGGGCTTCGTTCATGCGGGTGTGGAGGTTTCAGCCCTAGGGCCAGAGTCCAAACGCAGGCCGTGAGGGCCGAACAGGTGCACCTGCTGCAGCGCAGGCCGCACCGGCAGGTGTTGCCCAGCCCTTGCGCGATGGCCCGCCGTCGCTTGAAGACAAATGCGGTGCGCGCTGCTGCCCACCGTGCCGTGCAGCCAGTCGCTGCTGCCCAAGCGCTCGATGTGCAGCACGTGCATCGTCAGAGCCTGCGGATCATGGGCCTCGCACATCTCCAGATGTTCGGGCCGGATGCCCCAGTGGCTCACCGGCGTGGGGCCGGCCAGGCCAGCCGGTACCGGCAGCTCGGCTGCGGAAAAGATGTTCATCGGCGGTGACCCCAGGAACTGCGCCACGAAGCGGTTGCGGGGAGTGTCGTACAACGCCTGCGGTGTGCCCACCTGCTCGATCTGGCCGTCACGAAGCACCACGATGCGGTCAGCCATGGTCATGGCTTCGACCTGATCATGCGTCACACACACCATCGTGGCCCGAAGCTCGCGGTGCAGCCGAATCAATTCGAGCCTCAGATGCAGCCGCAGTTCGGCGTCCAGATTGCTCAAGGGTTCATCGAAGAGAAAGGCCCCGGGCTGCTGCACGATGGCGCGTCCGATGGCCACGCGTTGGCACTGTCCGCCTGAGAGCTCACCAGGCCTTCGGTCCATCAGCTCCTGCAGCTGAAGGATCGCCACCGCGCGCTGCAGACGCTCTTCGATCACGGCCTTGGGCGTGCCCCGCATGCGCATACCAAAGCTCAGGTTCTGTCGCACCGTCATGTGCGGATACAGGGCGTAGGACTGGAACACCATCGCCAGACCGCGTTCACGGGGCAGGGCGTCCGTCATGTCCTGACCGTTGATCAGGACCTGGCCTTGGCTGGCCGGCTCCAAGCCTGCCAAGATGCGCAACAGCGTGGTCTTGCCGCATCCCGAGGGCCCCACCAGCACCACCAACTCGCCCTCCTCGATGCGCAGGTTGATGTCACGCAGCACCGCTTGGGCGCCAAAGCGCTTGCCCAAGGACTTGAATTCGATGGTGGACATAGGGGGGTGGTCTGGGTGTGGCAGCTTGGGCTTCAGGTGGCCTGTGCTCGGTTGGGGCGACGGCGCAGCAGTTCTTCGGGCCAGTAACGGACCACACCCTGCGCATCCAAACGCCTGAACAGCTCATCCTGCCCAGGGCCCTGCCGCAGCAGGTCTTGGGTCCAGACACGGCGGTCCAGCATGAAGCTCGCCAGCGTACCGGCCACCTCACCGATGGCCCATTCCACGGGATGCACCCGTGTGCAGGCATTGGCCAGGTGGGTCACCCCCAAGTTCTTGGAACCCGGCAGCAGGTTGTCCACATCGGTGGGCACGAAACTGCCCAGCGGAATCTGGAAGGGTTCCACCTGGGCGTTCACGCCATGCCCGGAACGGCAGGTCGGGTGGATGTCCAAGGGGTACCAACCGATGGCCACGCCGTGCGGCATTGGGGCTGGCCCGCGCATCAGGTCGATTTGGGTGAGCGTGGTGCACGCCCTGATGCGCCGAGATTCGCGCACATAGGGCCTGAGCGCCAACCCATCGGAGGTCCCCAGGAGGTCGGGCGCGGCCTGCCACTCCGGGAAGCCTGCGCCACCCCCGGGGCGCGGCGCTTCGGTCTGCAGCCAGTGCAGCAGGCACCGCGTGAGTTGCCCCGCCTCTTGCTCCACCTCCTGGCGGCGGCGCGGTCCGTCGATGAGCGGGTCGACGGCCAGGTCGTTTTGTGCCCAGTTCAAGAGGCTCACATCTTCATGCGGCCCATGGCCACTTTGCCATTGGCGGGCGCTGACGATGCGTCGGTAGCGCCACCAGTCCAGGGTGTTGCTGTCTTCATCGGCGGCAAAGGGCAAGGTGTGCGAGCGGCCGGGCTCACGGCCGGGCAGGTGAGGGCTGAACAGGGCATGCGTGTGGCCTGGAACCCCTTGTGAGCGCCACCGGGTGTACCCCTCGGGCTCGGGGCCGACCGGTCCCGGACGGGCCCATCGGCGCAGGGCCATGACATGGGTGATGGGCTGCTGGTCCAGGGCATCGGCCACAGGCGGCGCATCGGGCTCGCCGAATTCGCCATGCGATTCCTTGCCGATGCGGTAGGGCAGATCGGCCAACGCCAGGAGCTCGCCGGTATCGGTGGCATCGATGAAGACCGAGGCAACGATGGTGTCGCAGTGGCCTGCTTGCAGGCGTTGGATGGTGACGCTGTCCAGCTGGGAGCCTCGCCGAACCGCACCCACGGGGCGGGACAGGCGAAGCACCTGCAAGTGGCCCTTGGCCTGTGCAGGCTGCAGCAGGCGTTCGAACCAACGGGCCGCCAGCACCGGCTCAAAGCACAGGCGGCTGACCCAGCCGTCGCCGGGGTTGGTGCCCTCGGTCAGGCGGGCCTGGTCGAGAAAGCCAACTTGCCGGCGATAGTGGGAGCGGATGTCCTGCCGAAACCGCAGGTAGCTGCTGGGCGCTCCACCGAGCTCGATCCATTCATGCTCATCCGGGGGTACGGCTTGGGCGCTCATCTGCCCACCCATCCAAGGTTCCTCGCACACCAACAGCACCCGCTGGCCGGCCTGGCTGGCTCGCCAGGCCGCCAGCACCCCGCCCAGGCTGGCGCCGATGACGGCAATGTCGCAGTGCCAACGCCGGCTCATGCGAGGGCTTCCAACTGCAGGTCGATCTCGAAACTTCTCCCCCAGGGCAGGCTCAGGTCGGCTGCGCAGTGGCTCAGGCCATGAGCCCGAGCGAAGTCTCTAGAGGCGGGCAGGACGATGTCGCGTGCGGTTTGCAGCAGGGTCTGCGGCGTGCAGCGCGATTCATCCACCTGCGCGCGCAACACCTGCCGCAGCCGAGCTTGGTACAGCAGGTCTTCGAGCAGGCGAAGGCTCAGGGCACGGCGCGCCGGCTCATCCTGCAGCCGCCCTGCGCCCAGCACGCATTGCGAGAGCACGCTGCCCAAGGTGTTGCTGGCCGTGTTCCAACCCGCGTAGGCGTCGGGCATGGGCAGTCCACACTCGAGAAGATCGGGATCGCCGCCATTGGCGTAGGCCACATCGGCCAATGCCAGTACCCGGCCGCGATCGCGCGCATCGTGGAGTGCCTGGACCCAAGCGCGGCTGACACCGGTGCGTTGGGAAAGCGCAATGCCCATCGCCCAATCGCCCTGCTCCGTGCCCTGGGTGTGAACGGCCAGCATCACATCGGCCTCATCGGACTCACCCACCCAGCGCGCACCCACCGCCGTGATCTGGGCCGCAACGGATTCCCCCAAGGGTCGGTCTTCGTAGCGCGCCCTCAAGGCCGACAGGGCCTGAGGGTCGCTGGGCAAGAGCCCAATGCGCAAGGGGTCACGGCGTTCAAGCTGGGCCACCAGGCGCGCGCACAGGGTGTGCATGACCTCGTCGGCTCCGGCGTAGATGGCCACCCGATCGTCCACGCCCAGGCGCTGCACCTCACGCTGCAAGTGCCGACGCTCGGCCACGTTCAAACCGAACTCGGCGGTGTCGTCCTGCGGCAGCACCAAGCGCGTGATCACGCCGGCGCGCACCGCCTCCAGGGCGTGCTGCGTGACCTGAAGATTGCGCTGGCGCGTCATCAGGTAATCGGTGCGGATGGCCGCTGGAATCTCCAGTTCCAGGCGCCGAACTTCCTGCAGGCTCTGGGCGGCGTGGTCCTGTCGGGCCGCTTGTTGGGCACGGTCCTGGTGATGGGACCAGGACCACAAGCGGGCGCCGTATTCGGCCCAATACGGCTTTTCCTCCTCGGCCACGTTGTTGTTGGAGATGCGCATCGTGGCGGCAAATGCGTGGATCGGCTTGTGCGGCGCCTGGCGTCGCAGTTGATGCAACACCTTCAGCCGGTCCAGCAGAGCCTGGGCTTCGTCTTCGATGAAGCGCGAAGGGACCAGGCCGCCGTAGACCAGCATGTCCAGGGAGATCACGAAGCCGTCGACCTGTGGCGCCTGCTCCAGCAGCCAGTGGCGCAACGCGTCCCGGTCACCCGCGGTTCGAAGACGACCCAGCAAAGGCTTGGGCGGCATGCGCAGTTCCCATCCTGAGCAGGCCACCATCTCGCGCACCTGGCTGCGCACGGCCGGGCGCGCATCCACGGGAATCGCGGCCAACACCCGCTTCATGGCAGGCCCCACGGCGTGGTGCTGCGCAGCGTGATCAACTGATGGGGCCTCACGGTGAACAGGTCGGTGGACGCTGCGCCCACGGTGGCTTGGTCGGCATCGGGTGTGTCGGCCACGGAGAAGGGCTGACCATCGGCCCGTCTGCGGCTCCACTGACCCTGCGGCAGCAACAGGGTGACCACCGCCTGCGTGGGGTTCCACAGACGAATCTCGAGGTGGTCGTCAGGCAGTCTGCGGCAAGCGCTCAACTGCAGCGGGGTGCTGGGCAAGTTCAGTTCCGATGCCCATTGGCGCGCGTGGCCCCGCAGGGCCACCGGGGGGCGCCGCAGCCGCTGGGCGTGCTGCAGGGCTTCATGCGCAGGGGTGTCGGGCGCGTGGGACACGAGCATCAGATCGAAATGGTCTTCCCCCAAGCACTGGGCCTGCGGCGTGGGGAGGTCGGGTCCCGCACCGACGCCGCGCGTTCGCAGGTCGCGTCGGGACATCCACCCCACCGCGCGCACCAGGGTCACGGCCAGTGCCCAGGAGGCGTCCGTGCCGCTCCAGGGGTCGGGAATGATCTCGTGTTCATGCATCCCGAGGTGGACCAGCATCCACGGCCCGGCCGCCACGGCACTCAGGCTGGGCTGCACGCTCACCGGTGCTTCGCCGCGGCCGATGGGCTCGGGTATCGAGGAGAGGACGACGGGGTGCGCGGTCCAGGCGAAGGCCGTGTCGCGCCACGTCTGTGCCGTGCTCGGCGGCACCGCACCCAACACCAGGCGTGTGCGTTGGTCGCAGGCAGGGTTGTGCCAGTTGAGGGTCAAGCGAAGCAGGGGTTCATGGCCCAAGAGGCGCAACGTCAATTCACCTTTGCACCGAACGGTTCGTGGCGAGGCGCCCTGACGATGGTCGTCGAGTCCTTCGGGCAGCTCCCCTTCGATGCTCAGGCGCAGTTCCTGCAACTGGCCTTCATGGCGTTGGCTGATGAGGCGCCATGCCTCCATCCGAACAGGCGCTGCGCCCGGTACGGGGCTGTGGTTGTAGGTGTCGCCGGCGTCCAATTCACTCAGGATGCCCAGGCGTCGTGCCCGGGCTGGCCTCTGGCGCTGATCGGTCAACAGCAGCTCGCCCTGCGGACCGAGTTCCACCCGCCAGGCACCGTTGTCCAGTGTGGTGGTGGTCGTCCGCCCTGTCGATGGCGTGTTCGCCGGGGCGGATGACCCCGTCACGGTGAGCGCCACGCCGCTCAAGCCGGCCAGTTCATGCTGCAGGGCCACGGTGTAGCGGTGTCCGTCCAGGCGCTCGGGGAATTCGTCCAGCGGGGATATCAACTCGAAGGCCTGCTCCACCCTGAGCATCTCCAGTGGCCACTGCTGGCCCCGCGCATCCACCGCGCACAGCTGCGTTCGCCTTGGACCGCGCAGGAACAAGTCCACTTCGAACCACCCCTGGCGCCGCCAGGGCAAGGGGTTGAACAGGGTGAAACGGTTGTCGTCGGCGAACACGCCGGTGGTGGGCAACGCTGTCGGCGTCGGTACCGACTCCAGGTTGGACGTGTCATCCGGCGGCGTTTCGTGCGGATGATGCCGGTCCCAATCCAGCATGCCCGCCCGGTGCATCACGCGACGCTGCAGTGCATCCAAGGCCCGCTGGAGTCGCGCAAAGCGCAGGGTCATTTCCTGGTGAACCTCGTCGGTGCTGCAGCCACAGATCGAATCGTGGGCCTGCTGCTGCAACAACCACCGCCAGGCCCGTTGCAGGCTGGCATGGTCCGCTGCATCGGCGCCCACTTGCGCCATCAGCGGCTCGATCTGGCCGACCAGCCGATCCTCAGCTGCCTGGTTCATCCGCTTCAAGTACCGCCTCGTCGACAGCACGTCGGGCAGCACGAAGGCCGCGCGGTTGTGCCGAAGCTCACCGTCCACTATGGGCCGCGGGGTGTTGCCTGAGCTCACCTCTTGAACATGGCTGAACAGCGTGCGCTGCTGCAGAACGAAGTCCTTCTGCTGAAGGTTGAAGGACCGGATGCGCTCCTGCAGTTGTGGGTGCGGAGCCAGGTGGTCTCCCCCGTGTGTCAACAGCAGTGGCCCCCCCACTTCGGGATCGCGTCGAGCGTGGAGTTTGCGCAAGAGGGCACGCGTGTGCTCCAACCAGTTCGGACCGTGCAGCGGGTGCAGGTAGTAGCCTTCGCTGAGGTACACCGTGGTCACGCTGGAGCCATCCGGTGCGCGCCAATCGAAGAGGTCGTGCGGCACCTCGACGCCGCGCCAAACCACGGCGTGGCCGATGCCGAATTCCCGCAGAATCTGCGGCATTTGCGCAATGTGGCCGAAGGTGTCGGGCAGGTAGCCCAGGGGCTGGCCACGGCCCAGAGCCTGCGCCTGCGCCATGCCCAATGCCAGGTTCCGCAGCAGCGACTCGCCGCTGACCAGGAACTCATCGCTGGCCACATACCAGGGCCCCAGCACCAGACGCCCAGCTTGGGCGTGGGCCCGCAGCCGCGCCATCAGCCCCGACCCTGCGCGCGACGTCAAGTCCTCCAGGGCCACCGTCTGACCATCGAACAGGAACTGTTCCAGCCGCCCCGCATCCAGGTCAGCCACCACGCGCTCCATCACGGCTTCCAAGCGGGACAGCGTGGTCTCGCGGTCCATGTACCACTCGCGGTCCCAATGGGTATGGACCACCACATCCACGGTGATGCGGGGCTCGACGCGTGAAGATTCCGGAGTCGCCGTGCTCATGCCTTGAGGGCTCCCTTCAAGGCGCCTTCGATGAAGAAGCGCTGGCTGAACGCGTAGACGACCAAGATGGGGACCAGCGACATCATGGCGCCGGCGGCGACCCAACGCCAGTCCAGCGAGAAGGCATTGACCAGTCGATTCACGCCCAGCGGCAAGGTGTAGTGCCGTGGGTCGTCCAGCAGGATCAAGGGCCACAAGAAGTCACCCCACACGGCCACAAAGCTGAACACACCCAGCGTGGCCAGCGAGGGCCGCACCAGCGGCAGCAACACGTGCCACCACAGCCGCAGCCGGCCCACGCCCTCCATCAGCGCCACCTCCTCCAGGGCCGCGGGCACGGCCAAGAAGGCCTGGCGAAGGTAGAAGATGCCGAAGGCGGTGCAGGCATGCGGCAGCACGAGGCCCAGTGTGCTGTTGTGCAGCCCCAAAGAAATCGCCAGGTCGTACAGCGGAATCATCAGCAGTTGGAACGGCATCATCATCGTGGCCAAGAGTCCCACGAACACCCAGGAGCGTCCTGGGAACTTCATGCGCGCCAACGGGTAGGCCGCCAAGCTGCACAGCACCAGGTTGCACCCTACGGCCAGCACCGCCACGGTCAGGCTGTTGATGAAGTAGCGCAGCATGGGTTGCGAATCCCACACCTGGCGATAGTTGGCCAGGGTGGGCTCTTGTGGCCACAGGGTCATGCCCGTGCCCTGCAGCACTTCTCCCGTCCCCTTGAGCGAGGTGCTGAGCAACCACAGGAAAGGCCCCAGGGTGAGGGCGCAGGCACAGCACAGCGCCAACAGGCGCCAGGCGGCATCTCGGCGGCGGCGCCAAGTCAGCGAGCGTGGTGCCGGCCGCATGGTCATGGCCGACCCAACAGCCTGAGGTTCAAAAGGGATAAACCCAGGGTCAGCACGAAGAGCACCACGCCGATCGCAGCGGCATAGCCCATGTCGAAGTCCACGAAGGCCGACTCGTACAGATGGAAGACCAAGGTCTTGGTGCTGTCCAATGGGCCGCCCTGTGTCATCACATAGACCTCCTCGAAGACCTTCATCGAGGCCATGCCTGACATCACCGCCACGACGGCCATCTGCGGTTTGAGCAGCGGCAAGATGATGTGCTGAATCTGCTGACGCCGGCTCACGCCCTCGACTTCGGCCACTTCCAGGAGCTGCGATGGAATCGACTGCAGACCGGCCAGGTAGATCACCATGTAGTAGCCCAGGCCGCTCCACACCGTCACCGCCATCACGCTGAACAGCGCGTGGTCGGGTTCGGTCAGAAAGCGCACCGGGTCATCGGTCAGCCCCGTGGACAGCAGCACGGTGTTGAGCAGACCCTGCTCTGCATAGAGCCACTTCCATACCAGCGCACTGATCACCAACGAGGTCACCACCGGCAGGTACAGGGCGGCTCGGAAGAAGGCCAGGCCCGGCAACGCTCGATTGACCAGAATGGCCAGCAGTGCAGGCGCGATCACCAAGACCGGCACCACCACGATCAGGTACAGCGCCGTGTTGCCCAGGGCAGACCAGAACAGCGGATCGGCCCACAGGCGCTCGTAATTGGCCCACCCAACCGCTTGGGGCGGGTTGATCATGTTGTAGTCGGTGAAGCTCATGACCAGGACGCGCAGGGCCGGGTACAGCACCACGGCGCCGATCACGGCGCAGGCTGGCAGCAGGAACAGCAGCGGCGTGCGCCGTTCAAGCGTCCACCGCTTCATGCCGTGCACCCTGACGTCGGATCAGCACCCACCGTCATGCCCGGCACCCCAGTAGCGGCACCCAGACCTTGGAGATTTCAGCCACGGCTTGCTCGGCGCTTCGACGCCCGGACATGGCCAGCTGCAGTTGCCGAACAAAGCTCGAGCGCAGTTTGCCGTAGTGGCGCAGGGGTGGCACTTGAACCGAACCCTCGAACGCCTGTTGGGTCGACACCCGACGGGCATCATCCAACAGGACATCGCCGGAGTCCCGCGCGAACCAGGGGTCCTCGTAGCTGGCCCGGGTGCTGGGCAACACGGGCACACGGCGGGCCAACTCCAACTGATTCTCGGCATGGCCAATGAAGTGCGCCAGTCGCATGGACAGCTCGGGTTGTCCAGATCCGCGTGGCACGGCCAGGTTCATGACGGCGATGTTGGGCGGCGTGCCGTGGCGCAACCACTGCGGCGTGACCCGCAGGTGCCGGTGCAGCGCGGGGTTGGTGCGCTGTACCTGTGAGATGAACTGCATGCCCGTGGGCATCATCGCCACATCGCCCGCCAAGAACTGCTGCACCGCGCCACGATGGCCTTCTGTCAGAACGGTTGGGGGCATCCACCGCTCACGGTACATCCGGTGCAGGAATTCGAATGCGCGGCGGCCCTCCTGGCCCTCGAAGGCCGGGCGGCAACCATCGGGGCTGAGCAGCGCGCCGGTCATGGACACCAGTGTTTCCAGCGCCAGTGATCCGTCCATCGGTGCGAACCAGGCGTATCGCTGCGTATGGCGGCGCAGGGCCTGGGACACCTCCGGCAGCTCGTCAAAGTTGCGCGGTGCCTGCACGCCGGCCTGATCCAGCAGGTCTTGTCGAACCAGGTTGACCGTGGTGCTCAGGTACCACGGCAGTGCAAAGGGCACACCACCCAACTGATTGGCTCGCCAGGCCGCGGGCAAGTAGGCCGAGATTTCACGCTCGGACAAGTGCTGCCGCGGGTCCTCGAGCGCACCGAGTTCGGCCAGCCGCGCGGAAAACTGCGGATTGAGGTTGACCACGTCCGCGGCCGTGCCGGCTGCCAGGCTGGCCAGCACCTTGCGCTCCATCTCGGCCCAGGCCACGTCGACCCACTTCACCTGCACGCCGGGGTGCTGGGCCTGAAACTGGCTCAACAGGCCCTGCACATAGTCGTTGTGGAAGGGGGCCAGTTGCATGGTCCACAGCGTCAGCGGGGCACGCGCTCGGGCCACCGCAGGCGCCGCCAAGCCGGACGCTGCGGCGCCACACCCCCACGCCACGCCGGCGCCCAAGGCGGTGTTGAACGATCTTCTTTTCACGGGGTGCTGCATGTCGACCGAATGAACTATACCTTGTCAGCCCAAAAAATAGACCAATTGGCCTAAGTTGATCTATGATGTCTCGACATCACCAGCACCGCGGTCAGGCCGCAGGAAAGTCGACGAGATGGACAGGGCGCAGCGGCGCGAAGAACTCAAACGGAGCCTGAAGGCCATCATGCAGCAGGCCGGGGAAGGCATGCGGCTGCCCCCGGAGCGGGAATTGGCCTCGCGCATGGGCGTGGCCCGGGAAACACTGCGCCGCGCACTGCGCGATTTGCAGCAGGATGGCGCACTGGAGCGGCGGCAGGGCGCGGGCACTTTCGTGTCGGGCCAAAGCTGGCTCAAGCCACTCGTGTTGCGCTCCTTCTCGGAAGACATGATGGCGCGCGGCCTGGTGCCATCCAGCGAAATCCTGTCCTCGCGCGCCACCCGGGCAGATGCCCGCGTGGCCCGCAACCTGAAGCTGGTGCCTGGCAGCCGGGTCTTGGAGCTGCGGCGTCTGCGGTTGGCCAGCGGCGAGCCCATGGCACTGGAGGAAACCTACCTGTGTCTGCAAACCTTGCCCGGCTTTGATGTGGAGTGCCTGGCGGTGGAGTCCTTGTACGACGTGCTGCGCCGGGACTACGGGGTGGTGCCGCGAAATGCGGCGCAGGAGATCCAGGCCACGGTGCTGTCCGAGGACGAGGCCCACCTCTTGGATGTGGCGCCCTTCAGCCCGGCCTTGATGGTGGAACGCCAAGTGTTCTCCACCGACGGGCAGGCCTTCGAGTACGGCAAGACCATCTACCGCGCCGACCGCTACCGTTTCGAGGTGAACGTCGGTCGTCCGCCGGGCGAGTGGGAGTCGGGCGCGTGATGGCCGCCTGGCCCGAAGCGTCGCGCGGGACCCTGCCGATGCTGGACGATTGGCTGCGCGGCGGTTTGGTGGTGTCTTGCCAACCGGTGGAAGGCGGCCCGCTGGACGATGATGCGACCGTGCTTCGCATGACCCAGGCGGCTGTCGCCGGTGGTGCGCGGGCCGTGCGGCTGGAGGGTGCGCGCCGCGTGGCCGCGGTCCGCCCGGCGCTGCAGGTGCCCATCATCGGCATCGTCAAGCGTGACCTGTCCGACACGCCCGTGCGCATCACACCGTTGCGCCAGGATGTTCTGGCCTTGGCTGCTGCCGGGGCTGACGTGATCGCCGTGGACGCCACGGACCGTCCGCGACCATGCCCCCTGGAGGAGCTGTTGCAGGCGATCCATGAGCAGGGGTGTTGGGCCATGGCCGATGCCTCATGTCGCCAAGACGGCTGGCGCGCTTGGCAGCTCGGCTTCGACATCATCGGCACCACGCTGTCGGGCTACACCGGTGGTCCCACCCCGGCTGAGCCCGACCTGCGGATGGTGTCGGAGTTGCGCGAAGCGGGATGCCGCGTCATGGCGGAGGGCCGCTACGACACCCCCGAGCGGGCCGCACGGGCCATCCAGGCCGGTGCCTGGGCCGTCACGGTGGGCACGGCGCTCACCCGGCTGGAGGTGATGACCTCCTGGTTTGCCTCTGGGGTGGCGCGGGCGAGCCGCGGGGACGACCGGGGCTAGGGAAAACGATCAATTGGTCCGGTGGCTTGAGGCGAAAGCCCTCCCTAGAATGAACCAGAGGTCTAGTGGGTGTTTGCGCAAGCGAGGATCGAATGCCGACGGATCGCGCCTCACAACGAACAGGAGACTGACTGATGAGATTCCGCCAAGAGCCTATTGCCGTTGCCGTTTCCACGCTGCTGTTCAGCCTGGCCGCTGGCGCTCAAGCCCAACAGCAAGCGCCGAAGGATGCGCCCCAGCGGGTCGAAGTTTCCGGTATTCGCGCCTCCATTGAACAGTCCTTGGTCACCAAGCGTGCGGCCGACACCAACGTGGACGTGATCACTGCCGAAGACATTGGCAAGATGCCCGACAAGAACATCGCCGATGCGCTGTCGCGTCTGCCGGGTGTGAACGTGCAGTACGGCGGTGCGCTGGCCATGGACGAGGCCGAGCGTGTGGCCATCCGCGGGACCAGCCCCAACCTCAACCTGGTCACGGTCAATGGCCATGCCTTGAGCTCGGGCGACTGGCACGTGGGTGACCAGGCCGGCAGCGGCCGCAGCGTGGGCTTTGGCCTGATGCCCTCGCAGATCATCGGGCAGACCATCGTCTACAAGAGCAGCCGGGCCGACATCACCGAAGGCGGCATCTCGGGCAGCGTGGACATCATCATGCGCAAGCCCCTGAGCTTCCGTCAGGCGCTCAGCGGTGAAGTCTCCTTGGGCCTGGTGCATGCGGCCTTGGCCAACAAGACCGACCCCCAGGTCAGCGGCCTGTTGAATTGGAAGAACGGCGACAACACCATGGGCTTCCTGGTGCAGGTCTTCAAGGAAGACCGCCATCTGCGCCGCGATGGCCAGGAAATCTTCGGCTACAACGTGATCACGGCCGCGCAGGCTGCCGCCTCGGGCAACCCCGACCTGGCCGGCAAGCGCATGACCGGCAGTTTGAACTCGGCCATGTTCGAAGGCGTGCGCCAGCGCAGCGGCGGCTACCTGGGTTGGCAGTTCAAGCCCAACAAGGACTTGGAGGTCAACGCCTCCCTGTTCCGAGCTGAGCTCAACGCCGACAACTACAACAGCTCGGCCTATGCCTTGCCCTATGGTCTGGTCAATACCGCCGGCTACCTGATTCGGGATGCGGTGATCACCGGTGATGTGGTCACCTCGGCCACCGTCACCCGCCCCACCGGCTCCACCGCCAACGTGGTCGGCCTGCAGTTCGACCACTTCAACCGGCAGGGTGCGCAGTCCACCAGTTCCTTCTGGGATCTGGACGCGAAGTTCAACGTCACGTCGTCTTTCAGCGTGCGAGGCCGTGCCGGCTACACCGAAGGCAGCGGCACCACCGCCTCCCAGCCCAGCCTGGTCTATGGCCTGATCAACCCGTCCACCACCGTCAAGTTCAGCCAGACCCCGGATGCGCCCGCGCAGTACACGATCAACGGCGCCAATGGCCAGCCCATCGACTTGCGCAACGTCGCCAACTTCTCGCTCCTGAGCAACCAGGGCGCGGCGGTGAAGGCCCTGGACAAGGAGTCGTATTTCCACCTGGATGGCGATTACAAGATGGCCACCGGCTTCCTCACCAACATCAAGTTTGGTGCGCGCCGCTCGACGCATGACCGCAGCTATGCGGTGGTCAACCCGCGCTGGAATGCGCAGGACAACGCCGCCGGGCCCATCCCCTCCACCTCGCCCGACTTCCCCTTCACCCTGATCACCGGCGGCTCGGTCGTCAAGTCCACGGTGGTGCCCACTTCGGCCCTGCCGGTGCCGGCCACGGCCTACCCGGCCGATTGGTTCAACGGGGCCAGCGGCAATTTCCCGCGCGACATCTTCCGCTTCGATATGGCGCAGATGAAGGCCTTCACCGACAAGTACATCAACTGGACGCCCGGCCTCAACGATGTGCTGACCAGTGGCTACAAGGTCAAGGAGCAGAACACGGCCACCTATGCCATGGGTGAGTTCGAGCTGGACTCCAGCAAGACCGGCAACTTCGGGGTTCGCTTGGTCAAGACCGAACTCGACTCCCTGTCCTATCAAGCGCTGCCCAGTGGCACCGCTGCGGGGCAGTGCGTGGTCTTGCAGCCCTGTTCAGTGCCCGGTGCCATCGTGGGTTCAAGGATCGCGACCTACCTGCCGCGCCTGGTCACCACGGAAAACAACGCCGTGCTGCCCAGCTTCAACATGAGGTGGCAACTGGATCGTCAGAACGACATCCGGGTGGGCATCTCGCGCAGCCTGGGTCGCGCCAACTACAACGAATTGGCCGGTGCCGTCAGCCTGAACGACACGCTGCTCACGGGCTCCAGCGGAAACCCCAACCTCAAGCCCATCCTGTCCAACAACGTGGACCTGTCCTGGGCGCGCTACTTCGCGCCTAGGGCCTATGTGTCGGCCGGCGTGTTCGCGCAAAGCCTGGAGAACTACGTCAAGACCGGCACCTCGTCGATCGACTACTTCAACATCGCGCAGAACAAGGTCACCACCTACCTCGTCACCTCCCGCATCGGCGTGTCGGCCAAGCTCAAGGGCGCTGAGGCGGCGATGGAACTGCCGCTGGCCGGCGGCTTCGGTCTGGGTGTCAACGGCACGTATGTCGATTCCAAGGATGCCGACGGGGCGCCGCTGCTGGGCACCTCGACGCGCACCTACAACATGCGCGGCTTTTACGAGGATTCCAAGCTGACCGCCAGCCTGGCCTGGAACTACCGTTCGGACTACGCCATTGGCTTCGTGGGCGACGGCACGCTCAAGCCCCTGGTCAACAGTGCCGGCGTGATCACGCAGTACAACGGCCAGCACCGCTACGCCGGCGCGGGCAGCTTGTCGATGTCCTTGGGCTATCGCATCACCAAGGACATCAGCCTGCACTTTGACGGCAACAACCTCAACGACCCCATCCGCCACACCTACTACATCAATGTGAACGCGCCGGGCTATTGGCACCAGAACGGCCGCCAGTACTTCCTGGCGCTGCGCGCGAAGATGTGACGGAGGGCTCCAGCAGAGCATGGACCTGGGATTGGGCCTGGATGTCGGCGGCACACGATGCCGTTGGGCACTGGCCGATTCCCGGGGACAGGTGCTGCAGGAGGGCTCCACCGGCAGTTTCAACGGTCAGCAGGTCCACACCGAAGAGGGCCGTCACCACATCGCGCAACAGTTGGGCGCGGTGCGCCAAGCGGTCGACAAGGTCATGGCGCAGGCCGGGCGCGCCCATACCCTGCAGGCCTGGGCCGGTGTCACCGGCTATGACGGGCAGGCCGGTGAAGGTCTGCAGGCGCACTTGGCCCAGTGTTTGGGCCTGCAGCCTGGGCACTTGCGGCTCTACAACGATGTGGAGCTGGCACATCGCGTGAGCCTGGCACGCGCCGGTGGCTACCTCGTGTATGCCGGTACCGGCTGCATTGCAACCTACCTGGATGAGCAGGACCGCTTGCACCGAGTGGGCGGTCGCGGTGAGACCCTTGGAGACGATGGCAGCGGCTACTGGATCGGTTGCCAGGCCCTGAAGGCCATTTGGCGAGCCGAAGACGAATCACCCGGCTATACGCGTGATTCGCAGCTGGCCCAAGCCCTGTTCCAAGCGGTCGGGGGTTCGGCGTGGGAGGACACCCGGCGCTTCATGCACTTGGCCTCTCGCGGCGATGTGGGGCGTTTGGCGCTCGCGGTGGCGGCGGTGGCCGATCGAGATGCCGTGGCCCAGCGTTTGCTGCAGCAGGCCGGCCAAGAGTTGGCGCGTTTGGCTCGTCTGTTGATGGCGCAACACGGCCAGCGCGCGGTGTGGCTGGCTGGTGGAGCCTTCGAATTGCACCCTTTGTTGCCATCGTCTTTGGCGGCTTGCTTGCCCACTCAAACCGTGGTGAATCGGTTGACAATCGCAGCACACCGAGGAGCGGCCGCCCGGGCGGCGGGTGCTGCCGCGATCGACCCCAGCCAGTTGTCCTGAAACCGCCCCCATCCTCATGCCTGCGCATCGCCTCGACCGCCGAAGCTTTCTGACGGGGACCCTGTGCTTGGCGGGATGGCAGTCCCGCGAGCTGTGGGCCGCCACACCCAAGGACACGCTCGTGCTGGCCCAGGCTTTGGACGACATGATCACCCTGGACCCGGCCGAGAGCTTCGAGATCTCCACCGGTGAGATCATGGGCAACTGTTATGACCGCCTGTTGCGTGTGGACCCGTCCAACCCCTCGCAGCTGATGGGCGACATCGCGCGCAGCTGGACGGTGGCTGCCGATGGCCGCACCTTCCAGTTCGAACTGCGCCCGAACCTGCGCTTTGCCTCGGGCAACCCGCTGGGCGCACAGGACGTGGTCTTTTCATTGCAGCGAGCGGTGCTGTTGGACAAGTCGCCGGCCTTCATCCTCACCCAACTCGGATTGAAGAAGGACAGTGTGCGCCAGCGTGTGGTGCAGACCGGCCCCTTGAGCCTGAGCATCCAGATCGACCGTGACCTGGCGTCCAGCCTGGTCTACAACTGTCTGACGGCCAATGTGGCCTCGGTGGTGGACCGCCAGCTGCTGCTGGGCAAGGAGACCAATGGCGACATGGGGCACGCTTGGCTGCGCACGCAATATGCTGGCTCCGGGCCGATGAAGATTCTGCAGTGGCGGCCCAATGAACTGGTGGCCATGGAACGCAACGATCAGCACCACAGCGTCAAGGCACCGATGGCGCGTGTGATCGTGCGGCATGTGAAGGAGTCCACCACCCAGCGCCTGCTGCTTCAAAAGGGTGACATCGATGTGGCGCGCAATCTCAGCCCGCAGGATCTGGATGCGGTCAAGGCCAACGCCGACCTGAAACTGGCCTCGGCGCGCCGCGGTGAGTTGATCTACCTGGGCATGAACCAAAAGAACCCGCACCTGGCCAAGCCCGAGGTTCGCGAGGCCCTGAAGTGGCTCATCGACTACGACACCATCGGCCAGACCATCGTGCGCCACATCGCCGAGGTGCACCAGAACTTCTTGCCGGCCGGCGTTTTGGGGTCTGCTGCGGAGCGGCCCTACCGCCTGGATCTGGCCAGGGCGCGCGCGCTGTTGGCCAAGGCCGGGCTGTCACAGGGTTTCAAGCTCACCATCGACATGCGCACGGTTCAGCCCTACCAGGCCATCACCGAAGCGCTGCAGCAAAGCCTGCGGCAAGTCGGCATCGTGTTGGAGGTGATACCTGGCGATGGCAAGCAAACACTCACCCGCTACCGCGCCCGGCAGCACGACCTCTACCTGGGCTCCTGGGGCATGGACTATTGGGACCCGCACACCAACGCCGACGCCTTCGCGCGCAACATCGACAACTCCGACGCGGCCGCCACGAAATCGCTGGCCTGGCGCAACGGCTGGGACATCCCGGACTTCAGCCGTCGGGTCGACGCGGCGGTGATGGAGCGCGATGCCACCAAGCGCGCGCGGCAGTATCAGGACCTGCAGGCCGACTTCCGAAAGGTCAGCCCCTTTGCCATCCTGTTCCAGGTGGTGGAGGTGGCGGGCTTGAGGGCCAATGTGGACGGGTTCAAGATCGGGCCGACCGGCGAATCCACGCACCTGTTCAATGTCCGTAAGCGCTGAAGGTTCGCCACCGGCAACCCTTTGGGCCTGGTGGGAGCGGCAGGCGCGCACCGCAGCGCGCCTGTGCGCGGTGTTGGCGCTGACCTATCTGGGCTTGCTGGCCGTCACCTTCTTCATCGGCCGCGTCATTCCGGTGGATCCGGCCTTGGCCGTGGCGGGTGACCGTGCGCCGGAGCATGTGCTGCAGCGCGTGCGTCAGGAACTGGGTCTGGACCAGCCGCTGTGGATACAGTTCAGCGCCTATGTGGGGCGGGTGCTGCAGGGCGACTTTGGGTCGTCCATCCTCACATCCAACCCCGTCCTTCAGGACATCCTCAAAACCTTTCCGGCCACCTTCGAGCTGGCCACCGCAGGCATGGTGGTGGGCGTGGGCTTGGGCATTCCCCTGGGTGTGATCGCGGCCATGCGCCAAGGCCGCTGGCCTGACCATGTGGCGCGCCTGGTGGGCCTGATGGGGCACTCGGTGCCCATCTTCTGGTTGGGTCTGATGGGCCTGTTGTTGTTCTATGCGCAGCTGGGCTGGGTGTCCGGGCCCGGGCGCATCGATGTGGTTCATGAGTTCAGCGTGCCGCGTGTGTCGGGGCTGATGCTGCTGGACACGGCCTGGGCCGGGCAATGGGAGGCTTTCCGAAATGCCTTGAGCCACCTGGCGCTGCCTGCGGGCCTGCTGGGGTTCTATTCCTTGGCCTATATCAGCCGCATGACGCGGTCTTTCATGCTCCAGGAGTTGAGCAAGGACTACATCACCACCGCACGCGCCAAGGGCCTGGCCGAGATCCGGGTGGTGTGGTGGCACGCGCTGCGCAACGCGGCTGTGCCGCTGTTGACGGTGGTGGCCATGTCCTACGCCACCTTGCTTGAAGGCTCGGTTCTGACCGAGACCGTCTTCGCGTGGCCGGGCTTGGGCCTGTACATCACGCACTCGCTGCAAAACGGCGACATGAATGCGGTGCTGGGCGGAACGCTGGTCGTGGGCACCATCTTCATCGCGCTGAACCTGCTCAGCGATGTCCTGTACCGCGTGCTGGACCCACGCACCCGTGCCCCATGACCATCAACAGGGCCGTGCGTCGCCTGATGCAAAACCCCCTGTCGGCGCTTGGGGTCTTGATCCTGGTGATGTTGATGGTCGTGTCGCTGGGGGCCGATGTCCTGGCCCCCTATTCGCCCTGGGATGGTGATCTGCAGCACCAAAGACTGCTGCCACCGAGCGCGGCGCACTGGCTGGGCACCGACGACTTGGGCCGCGACATCCTGTCTCGACTCCTGCACGGCAGTCGCATCACGCTGCAGGTGGTGGTGCTGGTGGCGCTGCTGGCGGCCCCCGTGGGGCTTCTCGTGGGCACGGTGTCCGGCTATTGCGCCAGCGGGCCTGCGGCCTGGCTGGACGGTCTGCTCATGCGCATCACCGACATCGTTCTGGCCTTTCCGCGTCTGATCCTGGCCCTGGCATTTGTCGCCGCCCTGGGCCCGGGCATCGAGAACGCCATCCTGGCCATCGCCATCACCTCGTGGCCGCCCTACGCCCGCATCGCCCGGGCCGAAACCCTCACCCTGCGCCAGGCCGGGTTCGTGCAGGCCGCGCACGCCATGGGGGCCAGTCCATCGCGCATCGTGCTGCGGCATATCGTGCCCTTGTGTCTGCCCTCGGTGGTGGTGAGGGTGAGCCTGGACATGTCGGGCATCATCCTCACGGCAGCGGGCTTGGGTTTCTTGGGTTTGGGGGCACAGCCTCCCATCCCCGAGTGGGGTGCCATGATCAGCAACGGGCGGCAGTTCTTGCTGGACCAGTGGTGGGTGGCTGCCGCGCCGGGTGCGGCCATCTTGCTGGTGAGCTTGGCCTTCAATCTGCTGGGTGACGGCTTGCGTGATGCACTGGACCCGAAGGCACAGGGCTGAGCGCTGGGGAGGGATGGCGGTGAATGGCCAGAGGTGGTTCCATGATGCCCAGGGCTTTGGCGCTTGGGCGGCTGTCTGCGGCCGCGCGCTGCGGATGGGCTGGCTCCTGGCCTGTCTGGCCGGGCTAACGAGCACGCTGGCCCAAACACGGGCCGAGCCACCCAGCCGCCCTCAGGTGCGGGGCACCTGGCTCACCACCACCGCCAACGACGCGCTGGCCAGCCCGGAGCACACGGCGCGCACCATGCGGCGGCTGCGTGAGATCGGCCTGAACACGGTCTACATCGAAGCGTGGAAGAACGGCTACACCCAGTTTCCATCGAACGCACTCCAGCGGGTCATCGGCGTGGCCCAGCGCCCTAGGGGCCGGGAGCAAGATCCCGCCGACTCAACGCAAGCCCGCACCCAACCCGCGCGTGATCTGCTGCACGAGGCAGTGACGGAAGCACACCGCAACGGCCTGGTGGCCATCGCGTGGTTCGAGTACGGCTTCATGGCCGCACACCAGTCGACCATGAACCATCTGCGCGAACTCAAACCCGATTGGCTCAGCCGCAACCTGCACGGCAGCGAGGTGGCACCCAATGGATTCGTGTGGCTCAATCCCTTGCACCCCCAGGCGCGCGAGCTGCTTCTGGACCTGGTGCTCGAAGCGGTCGACCGTTACGACCTGGACGGCATCCAACTGGACGATCGCATCGTGTGGCCCCATGTGACCATGGGGTATGACGACTACACGCGCCGTGTCTACGCCGCCGAGCACGGCGGCGCTCAGCCGCCTCAGGACCACACCAACCCGGCGTGGATGCGCTGGCGCGCCTCCAAGGTGGACGAATACGCCCGCTGGTTCGTGCAGGAGGTGCGCGCGCGGCGGCCCGGCTTGGTGATGTCCTTGAGCCCCGCGGTCTACCCCTGGAGTTGGGAGCACTATCTGCTGGACTGGCCGCAATGGACGGCGTGGACGGAACGAGACCGACTGCAGAGCTGGCCGGCTCGAACCGAAGAGGCCCGGCGCGTCGTCCCGCATTGGGACGAGGTGATCCCGCAGGCCTACCGCTTGAACTATGCCGCTTTCGAAGCCACCTGGAAGGAGCAGACGGCCGCGGTCCAGGCGCGCGGTGCCTATCGTCCGTCGGAACTGGTGGCTGGCATTCGCATCGTCGGAGACGGCCCCGACTCCTCGTGGCCGCAATTGAAGCAGTCGATGGAACTGGTCGACAGCCTGGGGCAGGGCGGCCATGTGCTGTGGTTCAGCCGCGGTGTGCTCGAGCGCTACCCCAGGCAGTTGCAGAGCTGGTATGCCCAGTGGGGCCCCGCGCATTCGCCGCGCTTTGCTCCGGGATGGCGGCCCGGCTCGGTTGCGATGGAGCGAAAGGCGGTATCGGCCCCATCCGCATCGGCGGGCGCGGCTGTCCAGGAGTGGGGGGTTGAGAACCTGCCCGCAGGCCAGTACCGTCTCATCGGTCGTCACGATGGATCGACCTCGTCCGGTTCTGGGCATGCTCCGGGCGCCGGCAGGCCTGCCGAGTCGGCCCCGCCGGCGGCTTGGCAGGAGATACGTCTGGTCCATCAGGCCACGACCGGACCCTTGTCGGTTCCGCTCTTGCCCGCGTGGCGTGACGTCGAGCTTCTCGTGGACCGACGGGAGGACATGCGCGCCACCCTGCGGATCGGCGCCCCTGGCGAAGAGCCCAGTGCCGTGCTCGCACCCGCCTGGACGCCTCGCTATCCTGGCGTTGAATTGACGCGGCTTCAGGTCTGGGAGCCCCGCCGTGCCGTGCTGCATGTGGCGCGTGTGGATCTCCACACACCGTGCCTGCAATGGCTGGCCACACCGCCGGCCGCGGCGGGCGCGGCGCCCCTAGCACCGCCTGGGCGCCACGCACCGGAAACGATAGGCGTGAAGACCAGTACCTTCCTTCACGAGCATGGCCTGCAACTGGCCATCAATGCCGCGCCCTTCGGTCCGGTCGTGGAACAGGAGGGGCTGTTGCTGGACGTGGCGGGATTTCAAGTCAGCCAGGGCCGTCCGGTGTCGGGCCCCACCAAACAATACCCAGCCTTGCTGATGATGAAGGACGGTAGGGTCCGCATCCAGGCGCCGCCTTTTCCTGAGGAGGGTGTACTCAATGCCGTTGGTGGATTCGACATCGTGCTGCGTGGGGGTCAGGACGTGGCGCCCAAGGCGGTCGTGCCCTCGGTTCACCCGCGCACCGCCGTGGGCGTGTCGGCCGATGGCCGCTGGATGTGGCTCATGGTGGTGGACGGCCGGCAGTTCGAGTACAGCTTGGGTGCCACGCTGCATGATCTGGCGGCGTGGCTCAAGGCACTGGGGGCCAGTGAAGGCATCAACCTGGATGGTGGCGGCACCAGTGCCTTGGTGGTGCGCGGTGGCCAGGGCCAGGCCGAGGTGGTCAACCGACCCATCCACCGCAACATCCCCGGAAACGAGCGCGTGTCCGCCAGCCATCTGGGTTTGAAGGTGGGGTCTCGACAGGGAGATGGTTCATGCCGTTGAAGGCCGAACTCGATCACTTGGTGGTCATGGCTGCCAACCTGGATGAAGGCGTGCGGTGGTGCGAGGCCACGCTGGGGGTGACACCGGGGCCTGGTGGATCGCATCCCCTCATGGGCACGCACAACCGTTTGCTTCGAATCGACGGGCCCGGCTTCGACAGGGCCTACCTGGAAATCATCGCCGTGGACCCGTCGGCTGCGCCCACGCGGGCGCCAGGCCTGCGGCGCTGGTTTGATCTGGATGATCCGGCTCTGATGCAGAGCATGAAGCGGCATGGCCCACAGCTTGGTCATTGGGTGGCCCGCATCACCGATGTGGACACGGCGCTCAAAGGCTGGAGCCGCCTGGGCATCGAACGCGGCCCGGTACTGAGCGCTTCGCGCATGAGTGCGGCTGGCCTCCTGGAGTGGAAGATCACGGTGCGCGACGACGGCCAACGGCTCTTCGACGGCGCTTTGCCCACGCTCATTCAATGGGGTGCGGTCCATCCCGTGAGCCAGATGGCGGTGTCGGGTGTTCGCTTGCAGGCCTTGCGGCTGCAGCATCGTGAGGCCCCGGCGCTGTCCAGCGCCTTGGGCCAGCTGGGCTTGGCCGATGGCCAGCGGATTCGGGTGGATGCCGGCCCGAGTCGGGTTGAGGCCTGGCTCGATACGCCGGCTGGCAGTGTTCGATTGGGAGCCGGGATGACGGTGTAGCGGACCTTCTGGAGCCCACGTGAAGGACCTGCGTCTTCACAGCTTCTTCATGCGCCATGGGCATGCTTCGGTGAAGTGCTTGTCAACCAACCGGAGCCCATATGAGCCCAGAGTCGCCATTGAATCAGTACGACGACAACGAAGTCGTCAATTCTTCAGACAACCGTCACTTTGAGGAGATCCTCAACGCACGCCTGTCGCGTCGGCAGACCGTGCTCGGCGGCATCAGCGCCACGACCGCAGCCGTGTTCGGATCCTTCAGCCTGAGTGCCTGCGGTGGTGGCCAGGTCAGCGGATCCGAGTCCAAACCCCTGGCCCTGGGCTTTACCGCCGTCGCCAAGAACCGGCTGGATGTGGTGACCGTTCCGGATGGTTACCAGGTCAGCATCCTGCATGCCTTGGGTGACCCACTGCACTTCGGCGATGAGAGCTGGAAGAACGACGGCAGCGAATCGGCCGACTCCTACCAGCGCCGCATCGGTGATGGCCATGACGGCATGTGGTACTTCGGCTTGGGCGAAGACGGCAAGTTCGCCGCCGACCGCTCAGACCGCGGTGTCTTGTGCGTCAACCATGAGTACGTGGTGCAGCCCTTCGGCCTTCACCCCAACGGACTGACCGCCGGGTCCCAGCGTGTGGGCTCTGAAGTCGAGAAGGAGATCTACGCCCACGGTGTATCGATTTGCGAGGTCAAGCGCAGCGGGTCTAACCCAGACATGGCCATGGTCCGGGGCTCTCGCTTGAACCGGCGCATCACATCGGCCACGCCCATGGCCTTCAGTGGCCCGGTGCGAGGCAGCGATCTGGTCAAGACCAAGTATTCGCCCGATGGCACCATGACCCGCGGCACCAACAACAACTGCGGCAATGGCTATACCCCCTGGGGTACATACCTCACCTGCGAAGAGAACTACCTCAATGTGATTGCACGGTCTGCTGGTGATGATGCCAAACGCAGTGCCGCTGAAGTTCGCGCCCTGGGCCGCTATGGGCTGCCCCAAGGTCGCGTGAGCCCCTATCGTTGGGATTCTGCAGGCACGGAAGACCTGTATGCGCGGTGGAACTCCGCCGTCACAGCCGCGACGGCCGCGGAAGACTACCGCAACATCATCAACACCTTCGGATGGAACGTGGAGATCGATCCCTTCGATCCGAATTCCGTGCCGGTCAAGCGCAGCGCCTTGGGCCGTTTCAACCATGAAGGTGCGTGGCCTGCGCCGGCCATAGCCGGACAGCCCATCATCATGTACTCCGGAGATGACGCGCGCAACGAGTACGTCTACAAGTTCGTATCCAAGGCCCTGTGGGATCCCAAGGACATCGGCGGTGGCCTGGCTGCAGGGGCCAAGTACTTGGATGAGGGCACCTTGTATGTTGCCAAGTTCAATGCCGATGGCACCGGCGAATGGCTGGAACTGACCCATGGCAAGAATGGCTTGGATGCGAGCAACAGCCTCTACCCATTCGCCAGCCAGGCCGATGTGGTGACCTTTGCGCGCCTGGCTGCGGATGCGCGCGGCGCCACCAAGATGGACAGGCCAGAGTGGGGCGGGGTGAACCCGCTGAACCACGAGGCCTACATGACGATGACCAACAACAGCAACCGGGTGGCCCCGAGCGCCACGCCTACGGGCAATCAGCTCAAGCCTGATGCGGCCAATCCGCGCTATTACGAAGACACCTTCACCACCGCATCGGGTTCGGTCATCACCAACCGGGGCAACGTCAACGGCCATATCGTCCGTTGGAAGGAGGGGACCTCCGCCACGGCCTTCACCTGGGACATCTATTTGTTTGGTGCCGAAGCCGCCGCCGCTGCCGATGTCAACCTGTCGGGCTTGACCGCAGTGAACGACTTCTCCAGCCCTGATGGCCTGGCCTTTGACCAGCGCGGGTTGTTGTGGATCCAGACCGATGACGGCGCGTATACCGATGTCACCAACTGCATGTTGTTGGCCGCGGTGCCAGGCAAAGTGGGTGACGGTACAACGGTGACGGCTGCTGGCGGAACCCAGACCCGTCGGGGTGCGTTGGCCACCAACGACAACCTGCGCCGCTTCCTGGTGGGGCCGATGGATTGCGAGATCACAGGCATGGCCTACACACCGGACTACCAAACGCTGTTCATCAATGTGCAGCATCCGGGCGAGAACGGCACACTGGCCAATCCCACCAGCACCTGGCCAGCCGGTCAGTCTGGCGCTGCCGCTGGGCGCCGTCCGCGCTCGGCCACGGTCGTGGTGACGCGCAGGACCGGTGGGCCGGTGGGCACGGCCTGACCCAGCAGGACGGTCGCGCCGTGTGACCTGACAGGGCTCGCCGATGGCGAGCCCTGCGTCCTGGCGGGGTGCAGCAACCCGTTCAGAACGGCCGGGGGAAAATCCAGCGCAAGCCCAAGGAGGTCAAGCCCGTCCTCATGGTGGCGCCGTGCTGCTGCCCAGTGGTGGCATCCAGCTGAAGCTGCCCCGGTATGACCCACCACCGCAGGCCGGCTTGCGTTTGCCACTGCGATGCCGAGGGGCTGTATCGTTCGGCAATCAGCCAAATGGAATCGGCGATCTGGTGTTCGAGTCCCAGACCCCAAGTGCGGTCCTTGAGCCTGCGCTCGGCGCTGGAACCGCGCCCGAGGTTCAGGTGGATCAGGCTGCTCTCGCTCCTGCTCATCCAACTCACCGGCAGGTAGAAATAGGGCAGTGCACCTGATTCGTCGAACACACTGCCGACGGCCACCCCCATGCCCACAGCGCCAGGGCTCAAGTCGCGCACGATGCGCTTGTATTGACCGATACCGGTGAAGGACGATTTGGGCGGCGCGTCAAATCGACTTCGCTGCCCACCCAAGGCCCATTCGGTGCCTGGGCCCCCGCTGCAGGCGGGCAGTGCCCAGAGCTCGCGGGAAGACGGCTGCCTGACCGTCCAAGACTCCACCTGACAATGCCCGGGATCCACCACACGGGCATCGTCGGTCAGCATGGGCCTCGCCGCGTGGGACGCTTCGAAGGCGCAAGCAGCCATCAAGCCCAGCGGGAGGTGGCGCCACGTCCCCGACATGGCCATCACGGGTGAGGATGGTTTCATCACGGATTCGATGGCATCGTCTGCGTTCCCATCCCTTACATGCTAACGGGTTAAGGGCCCATACCGACCAGCGGGGCGATGTGTTGAAACAGGTGCTGGCCTAATGCCGTCATACCCCAGGCCAGCACCACCGAATACAGCAGGGTCAGCCCCGAAAGCAGCCACCCGACGGCCACGGCCACGCCGTCTTCTACGCTGTGGCCTAAACCGAGCACCATCAGCGCCAGTGCTCCGAATACATTGCCCAAGGGGATGGGCAAGAAGATCACGATCCCCATGGCTGCCACCGGCCAGGCAGCCCAGACCCAGGCCCGATCACTGACCCAACCCGATGCGCGACGCTTCAGATGCCTGCGAGCAGCATCATGGGTCCACGCCAGTATCCGCAGCAGGCGGCTCGCATGGGGAGCCGACAGTCTCCAGGACTGAACCTTGGTGGGAAGCGACAGAGGACGTTGACCTCTCCAAATGGAAAGGGCCAACGCCACCAGAGCACTGCCGGTCACATTGCCCACACCCGGCACCGGCAGGAGGCTGGGGACGGCAGCCAACACGATCAACAGTCCGGGCAGCATGGTGCCGCTTTGTGCGGCCAGCCAGCCGACGGTGACGTCGCCTCGCAACCGACTGGCTTGCATGCGCAGGAACTCGCCCAGGTTCATGAGGCGAGCTTGCCGGCATCTCATGACGGCTTGATGTGGGTTCTACGAGAGCCTGGTCGTTTACGGTCAACGACCTGAAGCCCCGAAGTGGCCCGGTCTCGTGCCCAACCGCCACGGCAACCCTGGAGCAGCCCTGTTTTCATCGTGGGCGGCCCCGATTGTCACGAAACCATCACAAACGGTGAATACGCTTCCCCAAGCCTCTGAACAACCAACCCACGCAAGGAGTTATTTGATGAAGATGATCCGTCTTGCCGCCGCGATGACTTTGGCCGCCTTGGCTTCGGCGCCAGTCGCCGCCCAGGATGTGACCGGTGCTGGCGCATCTTTCCCCGCACCGGTGTATGCCAAGTGGGCGGATGCGTACAACAAGGCCACCGGCGCGCGCGTCAACTACCAATCGGTGGGTTCGGGCGCCGGCATCCGCCAAATCAAGGGCAAGACCGTCGACTTCGGCGCGTCGGATGCACCGCTGAAGGATGACGAACTGGTCAAGGACGGCCTGATGCAATTCCCCACCGTGATCGGTGGTGTGGTGCCGGTGGTCAACATCCCCGGCGTCAAGCCGGGCGAAATGAGGATCACCGGCCAAGTGTTGGGTGATATCTACCTGGGCAAGATCACCAAGTGGAACGATGCTGCCCTGACCGCCCTGAACCCAGGTGTGAAGTTGCCAGACGCGGCCATTTCCGTGGTTCGCCGTGCCGATGGTTCGGGGACGAGTTTCCTGTTCACCAACTACCTGAGCAAGGTGAACGCTGAATGGAAGGAAAAGGTGGGTGAGGGTACAGCGGTCAATTGGCCCACGGGTGCCGGTGGCAAGGGCAATGAAGGGGTCTCCGCGTTTGTGCAGCGTTTGCCCAACTCCATTGGCTACGTGGAGTACGCGTACGCCAAGCAGAACAAGATGTCCCATGTGCTGATGCGCAACAAGGACGGGGTGTTCGTGGGCCCTGATGACTTGAACTTCAAGGCCGCCGCCGCGGGCGCTGAGTGGAGCAAGAGCTTCTACCAGATCCTCACCGACCAGCCCGGCAAGGATTCCTGGCCCATTACCGGCGCGACCTTCATCATGATGCACACCACGCAGGACAAGCCTGGCCAAGCCACCGCAGCCCTGAAGTTCTTCGACTGGGCCTTCCGCAATGGCGACACCATGGCCGCCGAGTTGGAGTACGTGGTGCTGCCCGACGCAGTGAAGAACCTGGTGCGCAACTCGTGGGCCAACATCAAGGATGCCTCGGGTAAGGCGGTACCGACGCGCTAAGCGGGGCTCACGTTCAGCCCAGTTGTGTAAACGGGGGCCCGTCGTCTGACGGCCCCCGACTTCATCGAGTCATTTCATGAGTGCCACTGCCATGTCCAACGGGGAGTCTTTGGGGTCCAACGTCCGACCTGCCACCGTCTCGCCGGGCCCGAAGGCTCCAGGCTCGGTGAATTTGCCCTGGATGGACACGGTGTTCGCGGTTGCGGCCACTGGTGCGGCTTGGCTGACGCTGTCCCTGATGGTGGGCATCATCATCTCTTTGGTGATTGGAGCCGGTCCAGCGCTCGAGAAGTTCGGCCTGGGCTTTCTCACCTCTGCGGTTTGGGACCCCGTGGGCAACCAGTACGGTGGTCTGGTGATGATCTACGGCACGCTGGCCACCTCGCTGA
>RFTU01000001.1 GCA_009923315.1 Betaproteobacteria bacterium | reverse complement strand
ACGCCCCCCCGCCGCCGAGCTTCGTGCCGCCGCCAGAGGTGGTGGTGCAGGCGCCCCCGCAAAACGCTCCGACGATCACCACCACGCAGGTGCGCCCGGTTGAGCAAGCCGTTCGGGTTGCTCCGCCAGCGCCCCCGGCGCCCCCCGCGCCGCCGGCCCGTGTGGCGCCGATGTTGAACTTCAACGCCTGCGAGAAGCCCGAATACACGACCGCCGCGCGCCGCGCAGAGACGCAAGGCACGGTCGTGGTGATCTACACGATGGAGATCGATGGCCGGATCACGGAGGCATCGGTTGAAAGGTCCAGTGGCCCGACCCGCGAGCACAAGCAGCTCGACCGGGCCACGCTGGAAGCCGTGAGGGCCTGCAAGGGCCGTCCCGGCATGGTGGATGGAAAGCCCGAGCGGCTCTCCGGACGCGTGGAGTACGTGTGGAAGCTGGTCGACTGATGCCGTCACTGCACCTACTGTCTTGAGTGTCGCCGGGGCGGACCACCCCGCCCGGCGTTTCCCAATGCAACCTGCGGCGCCTCGTACCGTGCGCCTTGTCTCTCTGGAGGAATCATGTCTGTGAACAACACCCTGCGCCTGGCCCTGACCGCCGCCATGCTGGTGGCAGCCGGCACTGCAGCTGCCCAAGCGCCGGCGGCTGAAGTCGCCAAAGAAACCGTGGCCAACCCCTATGGCCTTGAAGCCATGTGGGCTCAGGGCGATGCGGTGGCCAAGAGCACCCTGGTGATCATGATCATCATGTCGGTGGGTTCCTGGTACATCATCTTCACCAAGCTGTGGGAACAGCAAAAGCTCTACAAGACCGCCGACCAGGCCGCTGAAACCTTCTGGACGGCAGGCTCGGTGAAGGACGGCGTGGCCACCTTGGAGGAAGGCAGCGCCTTCCGATTCATCGCCGAGCAGGCCATCAAGGCCAACGAGCACCACGAAGGCACCCTGACCGAGCAGATCGACCGCCACACCTGGATCGGCATGAGCGTTGAGCGTGCGGTGGGCTCCGTGAACAGCCGCTTGCAGGATGGTCTGGCCTTCTTGGCCACGGTCGGCTCCACCTCGCCCTTCGTGGGTCTGTTCGGTACCGTATGGGGCATCTACCACGCCCTGACCGCCATTGGCATCTCCGCCGGCCCCGTGGGTGAAGCGCTGATCATGACCGCCATCGGCCTGGCCGTGGCCGTGCCCGCGGTGATGGGCTACAACTGGCTGATCCGCCGCAACAAGAGCGCCATGGAGCGCGTGCGCGCCTTCTCCGGCGATCTGCACAACGTGCTGCTGGCCGGCAAGAAGTAAGTCCTTGACGGGTGGTGGCCGCGGGGTGCCTTCGGGCAGGCCGCCAAACCACCCCTACCGCATGCAGGACTCCTGAAAGGACAGGCAAATGGCCATGAGTGTGGGTTCGCCCGACGAAGAAGGCGAAGACCAGATGAACTCCACCATCAACACCACGCCCCTGGTGGACGTGATGTTGGTGCTGCTGATCATCTTTCTGATCACGATCCCCGTGGTCACGCAATCGGTACCGCTGGAGCTTCCCAAGGAGCGCAACGTACCAACGCAAACCAAGCCGGAAAACATCGTGATCGCGGTGGATCGTGATGGTGATGTGTACTGGAACATGGAGCGCCTGCCCGACTCCGAGACGCTGGTGAACCGGCTCAAGGAGAAGAGCGTGCTGGACCCGCAACCGGAAGTGCACATCCGTGGCGACCTTGAAGTGCGCTACGAATCGGTGGGCCGCGTGGTGGTGGCTTGCCAGCGCGCCGGCATATTGAAAGTCGGCTTCATCAGCGAGCCGCCGGCCGGCCTCGTGACGCGCTGACCATCATCAGAGGAATCAAACCATGGGTATGAATGTCGGTTCCGGCGGTGACGAAGACGGCGTTTTGGTTGACATCAACACGACTCCGCTCATCGATGTGATGCTGGTGTTGCTGATCATGTTCATCATCACGATCCCCGTGCAGACGCACGCGGTGAAGATGAACATGCCAGTGCCCAACAACGCCCCGCCGCCGCCCAAGCCGCCGGAAATCATCCGCATCGATGTGGACTTCGACGGCACCATCGGATGGAACGGCCAGATCGTCGCTGATCGAGCCGACCTGGAAGCACGTCTGCAGCAAGTGGCCGCCATGGCCGATCAGCCCGAAGTGCATCTGCGGCCGAACAAGCTGGTCACCTACCGCTACGTGGCCATGGTCATGGCCAGCGCGCAGCGCTTGGGCGTGACCAAGATCGGCTTGGTCGGCAATGAGCAGTTCATGAACTGACGGGTCGATTCATCGCTTCGCATCCGAAGGCCGATGATGCTGCGCATCGTCGGCTTTTTCTCTGAAACGTTCACCGTTCGAGCCTTCACATGCACAAGTCTCTCCGCCACCTGAACCACCTCACGGCTGCAGCTTGCCTGATGGCCTTGCTCAGCAGCCCCGTGCACGCCGATGCGGTGCGGGCTGAAGTGGGCCGACCGCTGCAGCAAGCCAGCGAACTCCTGAAGGCCGGCAAGGGCAGGGAAGCGCTGGCCAAGGTGCGTGAAGCCGAAGGCGTGTCGGGCCTCACGCCTTCCGAGGCGCTCACCGTCAACCGGATGAAGGCCGCAGCAGCCCAGCGAGCCGGCGACAACGCCACGGCCATCGCCGCGTTGGAAGCCATCTACCCCAGGGTCAGCGGCACGGAGCAGAACCAGGTGGCCGAGCAGCTGGCGTCTGCGCAGGCGCAGGCCAAGAACAATGCCGCTGCGGCCGACTGGTTGAAGAAAGCCCAGGCCGGCGGCTACAGCAGCGCCACCACGAAGCAGCTGCAGGCCTACCTGCAGGGCGCCAGCGGCGACTACAACGCGATCGCCAAGGACACCGCGGCCGTCGTGGCTGCCGCCGAGGAGGCGGGGCGCAAACCCGCTGAGGATGACCTGCTGCGCCTGGCCGACGCCTACCTGCGAACCGGCAACAACGCGGGCAACATCGCCACGCTGGAAAAGCTGGTGACTTATTACCCCAAGAAGGACTATGTCAACGCCTACCTCGGGCGACTGCAGCGCAAGCCGGGCTTCTCCGAGCGTTTCACGCTCGATGTGATGCGGCTGAAGCTCAACCAGGGACTGGTCACCAAAGCCGATGACTACTTCGAAATGGCTCAGCTGGCCCTGCAGGCCGATCAACCGGCCGAGGCCAAGATGATCATGGACCGGGGCTATGCCGCCAAGGTGCTGGGCGTTGGCGCTGAGGCCGACCGCCACAAGCGGCTGATGGAGTTGGCCGACAAGAAGATCGCCGAAGGTGGCAAGAGCCTGATGGGCGGGCTTGACGAAGCCCAATCGGCCAAGGACGGCAACCAACTGGCCAAGATCGGCATCGGCCTGATTGGACTGAACAAGCTGGATACGGGCATTGCGCTGTTGGAAAAGGCCATCGCCATGGGCGGTCTGAAGCGGCCCGACGACGCCAAGCTTCGTTTGGGCTTGGCACAGATCAAGAGCGGCAACAAGGCCAAGGGTGGTCAAACCCTCAAGGGCGTGGGTGGCAAGGACGGGGCCGCTGAAATCGCCCGACTGTGGATGCAGATCGGCGGCGCAGGCTGAGCCTGCTGCGACATGGCTTCGCAGCTGCCGGATTTCATCGAGCCCTTGAGCGGTGGCGTCTACGCCATCGACACGGGGTTTCACCGTGCACGCTTCGATGCGGCCTATCTGATCGTCCAGCAGGGACGTGCCGCCTTTGTGGATTCGGGCACCAACTACAGCGTGCCCAGGCTGCTGCAAGCCTTGCAGGCCTTGGGGTTGGCACGAACCGCTGTCGACCATGTGATTCCGACGCATGTGCACCTTGACCATGCCGGCGGTGTCGGGCTGCTGATGAGCGAACTGCCACACGCCACGGCCCTGGTGCACGGGCGTGGGGCGCGGCACTTGGTGGACCCCACGGCCTTGTACATGGGCGCCACCGCGGTCTATGGCGCCGAGGAGATGGAGCGCTCCTACGGGCGCCTGGTGCCGGTCCCGGCCGAACGCGTACAGGCCACGCACGACGGCCAGACGATGGACTGGCACGGACGGATGCTGCGCTTCATCGACACCCCGGGGCACGCCCGCCACCACCATTGCCTGTGGGACAGCACCACGCGCGGCTGGTTCACCGGTGACACCTTCGGATTGAGCTATCGCGTCTTTGACACCGACGCCGGGGCCTGGGTGATGCCGACCACCACGCCGGTCCAGTTCGAACCGGATGCGCTCAAGCACTCCATCGGGCGCCTCATCGAGGCCGACCCGCAATGCATGTACCTGACGCACTACAGCCGCGTGGACGAGCCGCGGGCCCACGCGCGACGCCTGCTGCGCCTGATCGACGAGATGGTGGCCATTGGTCAGCGGCACAGCGCCTTGAGCGCCGACCAGCGGCACCAGGCCTACAAGGCCGACCTTCGGGAGTGCCTGCTGCAGGATCTGCGCCGGCACGGCCTGGCCGAGCGTCTCATCACCGACGGTACCGCCGACGATTGGCTCGCGCTGGATGTGGAGCTCAACGCGCAGGGCCTGGCGATCTGGATCGACAAGCAGGCCCAGCGCGAGGGCTCAAGCGCGCGCCAGGGTTGACGCGCCACGGGCCAGTTCGGTGATGCCGGCCCAGTCGCCGGCCTCCAACAAGGGCGCCGGGGTCAGCCACGAACCGCCCACCACCTTCACCTGGGGCAATGCCAGAAACTCTGGGGCGGTCTGCAAGGTGATGCCCCCGGTGGGGCAGAAGGCCACATCGGGAAAGGGGCCGGCCAAGGCCTTGAGCACGGGCACGCCGCCGGCAGCCGTGGCGGGGAAGAATTTCAGGAATCTCAGCCCATCATCGCAGGCGGCCATCACCTCGCTGGCCGTGGCCACCCCGGGCAGCAGCGGCAGCCCGACTTCGCGGCAGGCCCGGCCCAAGGCGGTCGTGTAGCCTGGACTGACGCCGAAGCGACAACCCACCGACACCGCGGCCTGCACATCGGCCGGTGTTCGCAGGGTGCCGGCACCGACGATGGCCTCGGGTACTTCGGCGGCAATGGCCTGCATCGCCTGCAGCGCCACCGGCGTGCGCAGCGTCACTTCCAGAACCCGTACGCCACCGGCCACCAGCGCGCGCGCCAGGGGCACCGCGTGCGCCAAACGGTGGATGACGATGACGGGTATCACGGGGCCATGTGTGGCCAGTTCGAGGGTGTTCAGGGTCATCGCAGGTTTTTGGCGTGGCGCGGTGGCAAGGTGTGAGGGGCGTGCACAGGACCGGCTGGTCACCAGGTCACCGCGCCCTCTTCGGCTGAACGCACCAGACGGCGCAGTCCGGCAAAGAGTTCACGGCCCAGACCGTGTCCGTGCTCCAACTGGAAGGCCTCACCAGGCCGCGCGGGCTCGCGAGCCTGCCAGCTCACCTCGTCCACCAGCACGTCCAGGGTACCCTGCACGGCATCCAGCCGGATCAGGTCTCCGTTGCGAACCTTGGCCAGTGGACCATCGGCCACCGCTTCAGGGCTCAGGTGGATGGCGGCCGGCACCTTACCCGATGCACCGCTCATCCGGCCATCGGTGACCAGCGCGACGCGAAAGCCCTTGCCCTGCAGCACCGCCAAGGGTGGTGTCAGCTTGTGCAACTCCGGCATGCCGTTGGCCTGTGGGCCTTGAAAGCGCACCACCGCAACGAAATCCCGCTCCAACTCGCCAGCCTTGAAGGCCTTGTGCAGGGCTTCTTGACTGTCGAACACGATGGCCGGCGCCTGCACCACATGCCGGTCCGGCGGCACGGCCGAGACCTTGATCACCGCGCGGCCCAGTCGACCCTGCAACAAACGCAATCCACCCGTGGCGGCGTGCGGGTCGGACACGGGGCGCAGGACGGACGGGTCCGGGCTCGCCTGCCCCGCCGCAGCGGGCAATTCACGCCAGCGCAAGGCTCCATCGTGGCATTCGGGGATGCGGGTGTAGGCCTGCAAGCCCTGCGGCGCCACCGTCAGCACATCCCCATGCATCAAGCCGGCGTGCAGCAGTTCGCGGATCACGTAGGCGGGCCCGCCGGCGGCCTGAAACTGGTTCACATCGGCGGCCCCATTGGGGTACACGCGGGCCAGCAAGGGCACCGCCGCCGAGAGATCATCAAAGTCGTTCCAGTCGATCAGGATGCCGGCCGCACGCGCCACCGCCACCCAGTGGATGAGGTGGTTGGTCGACCCGCCGGTGGCCAGGAGCGCCACCATCGCGTTGACGATGCTGCGCTCGTCCACCACCCGCCCGATGGGCGCGTGCCCGGGCTGACCTGCACGGGCCTGGAGCACCGTGCCCACGGCAGCCGTCGTCAGCGCCGTGCGCAGCCCATCGTGCGGATGGATGAAGGCCGCACCCGGGACATGCAGACCCATCGCTTCGAGCAGCATCTGATTGCTGTTGGCCGTGCCGTAGAAGGTGCAGGTACCGGGGCCGTGGTACGCCGCCGATTCGGCCTTGAGGAGCTCGTCGCGCCCCACCAGACCCTGCGCGGCCTGCTCGCGAATCTTGGCCTTGTCGCTGTTGCTCAGGCCCGAGCTCATGGGGCCGGCCGGCACGAACACCGCCGGCAGATGCCCGAAGTGCAGCGCGCCGATCAAGAGGCCGGGCACGATCTTGTCGCACACGCCCAGCAGCAGCATGCCGTCGAACACGTCGTGGCTCATGGCCACGGCAGCGGCTCGGGCAATGGTGTCGCGCGAGAACAGGCTGAGTTCCATGCCCGGTTCGCCCTGGGTCACGCCATCGCACATCGCCGGCACACCACCGGCCACCTGCAGCGTGGCGCCCAGTGCGCGCGCGGCGTCTCGCAAGGCCGGCGGATAGCCCTCGTAGGGCTGATGGGCCGACAGCATGTCGTTGTAGGCCGTGACCACGGCCAGGTGCGGCGCCTTCTGCGCCACCACGCGGAACTTGTCTGACCCGGGCAGGGCAGCAAAGGCGTGGGCCACATTGGCGCATCCCATTCGGTCGGCGCCACGCGCCCTTGAAGCCATGCGGTCGCACAGGGCCAGGTAGGCACGGCGCGTGGGCGCGCTGCGCTCACGGATGCGGCGGGTGACGGCCTGCAGAACAGGGCTCAGGTCGGCAAGGGGCGAACGGGGGTGCTCAGCGCTCATGGGCAAGCGGATCGGGGCCAGCGGATCCGGTGATGTAACTCATGGTTCCATTATGATGTAACTTGGTTACATCGTCGCCCCCGAAAACCCCTTCCCAGGTCGGCGTTCTCGACAGGGATCGCGACCAGGGTCTGGCCCAGGCTCTACGCGGGGGTGGTCGAACCGATCGGCCCAGTCGCAGGAGAGGCCGAGGTCGAGGCCGAGGTCGAGGCAGAGGGCACGGCCGGCACCGGAGCCTCCAAGCGCAGGAAGTCCTCTTCGGTATCGAAGTCCTGCAGCACGCCCGCATCGTCGACATCAATCGCATGGCCCGGATAACGGGCCACCACCCGGTGAGCGCCCTCGTCCCCGGTCAGCCGAACCAGGTCGGAAACCAGTTCGGCCGAAAAACCCACCGGATGCCCGCGCCGCCCTTGGTGCTGGGGGTACACCAGCGTGTGCCGGGGCAATTCCTGCGCCACGCGCAGCATGGTCCGGGCGTCCACCAACGGCATATCGGCCGGCAGGACCAGCCAGCCCGCTGCATCCAGAGAAGCCCGTACACCGGCGGCAATCGAGTAGCCCATGCCCAGATGGGCACTGGACTGGGCCTCGGGCAGGACCAGCACGTCGCGCCGCGCCACCTGCGGCAAGACCAAAGGCAGCAGCGGCTCGGTGGTCACCACCTTCACCGGCAGCCCGGTGGACAGGGCGCGGCTCAAGGTGAGCCCGAACACGGTCATCCCGCCGATTCGGCGAGCCAGCTTGTGGCCATCGCCGAGAAAGCGGCTGCCGCGGCCGGCGCCGAGCACAATCAGGGTGGGATGCGGGGCTGTCATGGTCGAGGAGCTTGGCATGCGTGGCATGACCTGCCATGAGAATCGTCGCAGCCGGAATTGCGTGCAACCGGAGGTCTACCTAATGAGGAACCCCAAGCCCCCATCCGGGCGCCCCGAAAAACCCCGGGGACCCCACCCTGTCCCCCGCGAACGGCCTGGCCTGGCGCCGCGCATGCCGTATCCTGACCGCCATGAATCTTGAAGACCTGCGAAAGTCGTATGAGCGGGCGGAGCTCGACGAGACCGCCTCTGACGCCAACCCCCTGCGGCAGTTCCAGCGCTGGCTGCAGGAAGCCCTCACGGCCCAGCTGCCCGAACCGAATGCGATGACGCTGGCCACCGTGGGGCCCGATGGACGCCCCTCGACCCGCGTGGTGCTCATCAAGGGCTGTGACGAACGCGGCCTGGCCTGGTACACCAACTACGAAAGCCGAAAGGGTCGCGAGTTGGCCCAGCGACCGGTTGCCGCGCTGCAGTTCCACTGGGTGGAGCTCGAGCGGGTGGTGCGCATCGAAGGTCGCGTCGAGAAAGTCAGCGAAGCGGAATCCGATGCCTACTTTGCCAGCCGTCCGCTGGACTCACGCATCGGGGCGTGGGCCTCTCCGCAGAGTGAGGTGATCAGCGGGCGCAGCGTGCTGGTCGCCAACGCGGCCCGCTACAGCGCGCAGTTCCTGTTGAACCCGCCACGCCCGCCCCATTGGGGTGGCTTTCGCTTGATCCCGGACCGCTGGGAGTTCTGGCAGGGCCGCAGGAGCCGTTTGCACGACCGACTGCGCTACCGGCTTGGAGACGATGGGCACTGGCTGCGCGAGCGGCTGGCGCCTTGAGCGGCTGCTGTCAGCTCCGCTTGAGCCGAGACACGAACACCTTGCGGAACTTCTCCACCTTGGGCGCAATCACGGCGGCACAGTAGCCCTGGTGGGGATGGCGTGCGAAGTAGCGTTGGTGGTATTCCTCGGCACGGCTGTAGTCGAGCACGGGCGTGATTTCGGTCACCACCCGCCCACCAAAGGCCTGCTGTGCCTCGGCCAGTACGCCTCGGGCGACCTCGGCCTGAGTCTCATCGTGCACATAGATGCCTGATCGATACTGCGTGCCCACATCGTGCCCCTGCCGGTTGAGCGTGGTCGGATCGTGCGTGGCGAAGAAGATGCCCAGGATGTCTTGCAAGGGGATCACGGTTTCATCGAAGCTCACACGCACGACTTCCACATGACCGGTCTGTCCGGTGCAGACCTGCTCGTAGCTGGGTTCGGGGAAGTGCCCGTTGCAGTAGCCCGACTCCACCGCCAGCACACCATCGACCTGTTCAAAGACAGCCTCGGTACACCAGAAGCAACCGCCCCCCAAGGTGATGTGCTGCGTCATGATCTGGCTCATCCATTCAGTCCCAGGCTGTCCCACAACGCATCCATGCGCGCGGTGACCTCGGGCGCCATGCGGATGGTGCGGCCCCACTCGCGGTGGGTTTCACCGGGCCACTTGTTGGTGGCGTCCAAGCCCATCTTGCCACCCAGCCCGCTGACGGGGGACGCGAAGTCGAGATAGTCGATGGGCGTGTGGTCCACCAGGGTGGTGTCGCGCACCGGGTCCATGCGGGTCGTCAAGGCCCACACCACTTCCTTCCAGTTGCGAATGTCCACATCGTCGTCCACGACCAGGATGAACTTGGTGTACATGAACTGCCGCAAGAAACTCCACAAACCGAACATCAGCCGCTTGGCATGCCCGGGGTAGGCCTTGCGGATGCTGATGACGGCCAGTCGGTAGCTGCAGCCTTCTGGCGGCAGGTAGAAGTCCACGATCTCGGGAAACTGACGCTGCAGGATGGGCACGAAGACCTCGTTGAGCGCCTCGCCCAAGACCGCGGGTTCGTCCGGCGGCTTGCCGGTGTAGGTGGAGTGGTACAGGGCGTCGCGGCGGCGGGTGAGACGGTCCAGGCGGAACACGGGAAACCAGTCCTGTTCGTTGTAGTAGCCGGTATGGTCGCCGTAGGGGCCCTCCAGCGCGTGCAAGTAGCCGCCAATGGACTTCAGTGGAACGCCGTGCTCGCTGCTGCCGGTGTAGCCCTCGGGCGCGATGGGGATGTGGCCCTCCAGCACGATTTCGGCCGACGCGGGCACCTGCAGCTTCAAGGCGCCCTCGCCCACCTCGGTGTCCACCAGGACCGTTCGGCTGCCGCGCAGCAGGCCGGCGAACTGGTACTCGCTCAGCGTATCGGGCACGGGCGTCACCGCGCCCAGAATGGTGGCGGGGTCGGCTCCCAGGGCCACGGCCATGGGAAAGGGCTGCCCCGGGTTGGCGCGCGCGAAATCACGGAAGTCCAAGGCCCCCCCGCGGTGGGCGAGCCAACGCATGATCAGCTCGCGCCGGCCGATCACCTGCTGACGGTAGATGCCCAGGTTCTGCCGCAGCCGAGGTGCGGCCACGGACTGCGGCCCGCGCGTGATCACCAGACCCCAGGTGATCAGGGGCGCCACATCCCCGGGCCAGCACAGTTGGATCGGGAGTTCACGCAGATCGATGTCCTGGCCGAGCTGAACCGTTTCCTGGCAGGGTGCTTCACGCACCACCGCGGGCTTCATGTCCCACACCGCCTTGGCCATCTGAAACAGGCGGCCCACATCCTTGAGCGCACGCGGCGGGTCGGGTTCCTTCAGAGCGGCCAACAGACGCCCCACATCACGCAGTTCGGCCAGGTTGTTGGCCCCCATGCCCATGGCCACGCGCCGGGTGGTGCCAAACAGGTTGGTCAGCGCCGGGATCTTCCAGGAGCGCCCCGCGCCTTCAGGGCGCTCAAAAAGGAAGGCCGGACCGCCGCGTTGCAGGCTGCGGTCGCTGAGTGCCGTCATTTCCAGGTGCGGGTCCACCGGTGTGCGGATGCGGCGCAATTCACCCTGGGACTCGAGTTGGGCGATGAAATCGCGCAGGTCGCGGTAGTGCATGGGGGCAAGGTTACCCGGGCAAGACGGTCAACGCCGGGTTGGCGGGCGCAAGACCCCCGGAGCCGTCGACCTGCACGACGTGCTAGAATTAAGGGTTAATACTAGGTTGGGATTCGACATGAACGCCCCCGAAAGCGCCTTGCAGTACCTGGCCTCGCGCCTGCTGATCCTGCGCGATGGCGTGTCCGTGTTCGCCCGCGATGTGGGCTACGGCCTTCTGGAGGTCAGCCACAACACCCTGGCCCTGCTGGGCCTGACGGTCGTGGCCGGCCTGATTTTCATGGGCGGCACCGAGGACATGCGCAACCGCGTGGAGTCCTTTGCATTGGGATGGTTGCAGGACCGACTCGAGCAGCGGGCCGAACAGGACGGCAACCTGCTGAGCGCCTTGGCCGAGCCCCAAGCGAGCAAGCGGGCCACGGCCTTGGAGCCGGATCGGCTGACGCAGGAGCAGGCGGCAGTGGCAGCCTGGCTGTCCAAACGCTATCGCGTGGCCCTGGAGCCGGTGTCGCGTCTGGTCCATGAATCCTGGACCCTGGGTTCTCGAGGCAAGTTGGAACCCACCCTGATCTTGGCGGTGGTGGCGGTGGAGTCCTCGTTCAACCCATTCGCGCAAAGTCCCATGGGCGCCCAAGGGCTGATGCAGGTGATGAGGCGCATCCACGACGACAAGTACCAGGCCTTCGGAGGGGCGCATGCGGCCTTCGACCCGGTGAGCAACCTTCGGGTGGGGGTGCAGGTGCTGCGCGATTGCGTGGCCCGCAACGGTGGGCTCGAGGAGGGCCTGCGTTGCTATGTGGGCGTGACCCACCCCGATGGCGATGACAACGGCTACACCCAGAAGGTGATGGCCGAACAGCGGGCGCTGCAACAGGTGGCCCAGGGCAAGGCGGTGCCGCACAACATGGTGCATCAAGCGCTGCCGGCGGTGGCCGCCACAGCATGGGCCCAAGTGGCGGTGTTGCGCCCAGAGCCCTGAGCCGGCGAGCCGTGCCCTGTCGCGCGCTGAATGGATGCGCGCTTGGCGCCCCATGACCCTCCTGTCGGGCCGACTGCCCATCCCGTGGCGCGGCGCCTGGCCCGTCCCCGTCTAAACTCTGGGTTCCGCGTGACTGGCGATAGGCCGGCCCCAACCCGGGCTGAGCCGAGGTGCGAACACCGTGAAGCGCGGGTGACGGCGTCCAGCCGTCACGTTCAGCCGTGCGCCTGGGCAGCACGTGGGTCACCGGCGGTGCCCACGCGGCCCCCTTCACCCAGACGAGAGTCGCCACCATGTTTGATCGCAACACCTCCACCCTGGCCCTGGTCGACCCTGCGTTGTGGTCGGCTGTTCAGGCCGAGAACCGCCGCCAGGAAGAACACATCGAACTGATCGCCAGCGAGAACTACACCTCGCCGGCCGTGATGCAGGCCCAGGGCTCCCAGCTGACGAACAAGTATGCCGAGGGCTACCCCGGCAAGCGCTACTACGGCGGCTGCGAGAACGTCGACGTGGTGGAGCAGTTGGCGGTGGAGCGCCTGAAGCAGCTCTATGGCGCGAACTTTGCCAATGTGCAGGCCAACTCCGGTTCGCAGGCCAACCAGGCGGTGTTCTTCGCCTTGCTGCAGCCCGGCGACACGATCATGGGCATGAGCCTGGCTGAGGGCGGTCACCTCACGCATGGCATGCCGCTGAACATGAGCGGCAAGTGGTTCAAGGTGGTGAGCTACGGGCTGGATGCCCACGAAGTCATCGACTACGACGCGATGGAGCGCCTGGCCCATGAACACAAACCCAAGCTGATCATCGCCGGAGCCTCAGCCTACTCGCTGCACATCGACTTCGAGCGCTTTGCGCATGTGGCCCGAGCGGTGGGCGCCTACTTCATGGTGGACATGGCGCACTACTCAGGCTTGATTGCCGCGGGGGTGTACCCCAACCCGGTGCCGCATGCCCATGTGGTGACCAGCACCACCCACAAGAGCCTGCGCGGTCCGCGTGGGGGCATCATCCTGGCCAACGACGAGGACATCGCCAAAAAGATCAACAGCGCGATCTTCCCCGGCATTCAGGGCGGTCCCCTGATGCACGTGATCGCCGGCAAGGCCGTGGCGTTCCAAGAGGCGCTGCAACCGGCCTTCAAGCAGTATCAGCAGCAGGTGGTGGCCAACGCCAAGGTGCTGGCCCAAACGCTGATCGAGCGGGGCCTGCGCATCGTCAGCGGCGGCACGCAAAGCCACGTGATGCTGGTGGACCTTCGCCCCAAGAACCTCACCGGCAAGGAAGCCGAGGCGATCCTGGGACGCGCGCACATGACGTGCAACAAGAACGGCATTCCAAATGACCCGCAGAAACCCATGGTCACCAGCGGTATCCGACTGGGCACGCCCGCGCTGACCACGCGCGGCTTCAAGGAGGAGCAGGCACGCCTGACCGCGAACCTGATCGCCGATGTGCTGGACCGGCCGCACGACGAGGCGAACATCACAGCCGTGCGCGCTCGGGTGGCGGCGCTCACCGCTGAGTTTCCGGTGTACCGATGACCGCGGCCTGAACGATGCGCTGCCCCTTCTGCACCCACGTGGACACGCAAGTCGTGGAAACGCGCGATTCCGACGAAGGGGATGCCGTACGCCGCCGGCGCAAATGCCCCAGCTGCGACCGACGCTTCACCACCTATGAGCGCGCCGACATTGCCATGCCGGTGGTGGTGAAAAAAGACGGCGCGCGCGTGGAGTTCACCTCATCGAAGTTGCGCGCCTCGATGCAGTTGGCGCTGCGCAAGCGGCCGGTCAGTGTCGAGCAGATCGACGACGCCATGGAACGCATCCAGGAGCAGCTGCTGGCCAGCGCCCAGCGCGAAGTGGCGTCTTCGCGCTTGGGCGAACTGGTGATGCGCGAACTCAAGCGCATCGACAAGGTGGCCTATGTGCGCTTCGCGTCGGTGTACCGCAGCTTCGAGGACGTCGACGAGTTCCGAAAGCTCATCCGGGACATCTGAGGCCGGCCTTCGCCACCCGCCCCGACGAGCACCCCCCACAGGGGCACGCCCGAGGGGGATGTGCGACGCGCAGCGCCAGCCTAGAGTGCTGGCATGCGCTTGGACCTTCGCTGTGCAACACCGGCCGCGGGCCCGCGCGGCCCGCGCGGCTTGAGCCTGCTGGAGCTGCTGATCGCCTGGGCGCTGGCCATGACGCTGGCCACAGCAGCCTGGGCCTCCTGCGCTGAATGGCTGGGCATGCGCCGTCTTCAGGCCGCGTCGGCGGACTGGACGCGGGTGCTGATGTCGGCCCGCCATGGGTCGTTTGAGCTGCAGCAGCCGGTCAGGCTGGACGTGGCGGCAGACCCCACGGGGACCTGCCTGTTGGCCCACACCGGGCAACGCGGCGACTGCAGTGGCTGCCGCGGCGCGCCCGTGTGCCGAGCCGGTGCGCAGTTGATCGCCCGCAGCTCACCCCTGCCCTCGGACGTATCGGCCACGGCCAATATCAGCAGCCAGCTGTGGAACCCCAGCACCCGAACGGTCAGCCCTGCGGGCACGGTCCGCCTGCACCTGTCGGACGGCCGAACCGTGCACCACGTGGTCAACCTCGCCGGGCGGCTGCGCCGCTGTTCACCCGATGGCGCCACAGCGGGGTGGCCCGCTTGCTGAAGGCGCTTGGGCTGGCCGCGTTCCAACCGGCTGCATGGCTGCGCCCGGGGTGCACCGGCCGTGGGCTGGTGTGCCCCGCGGTCTGGGAGCCCGCTGCCAGGGGCCTGACCTTGTTGGAGATGATGGCCGTGCTGGCCATCGCCGCCGTGCTGGCCGCCACGGCCTACCCTTCCTGGCGGGATCAGCTGCACAAGGGGCGCCGCACCGATGCGGTGGCGGCCTTGGGCAGCCTGCAGTTGGCACAGGAAAAGCACCGCTGGGCTCACGGCCGCTATGCCGAGCACACGGCCCTTCTGGGCCTGCCGAGCCATTCGCCCGCGGCGCATTACGACCTCACGGTGGAGCATGCGGATCGGGCAGGCTACACCCTGGTGGCCACCGCGCGCGCCGGTTCACCCCAACAGTCGGACCTGCCCTGCGAGCGCCTGGGTGTTGCCCTGCAGGCCGGTGTCACCCTCGAGTTGGCCGCACGCGCCGGGCAGCCGCTGGAGCCCGATCCCGATCGGCGGTGCTGGGCGCGATGAATCGGAGCAGCACCACGGGCGGGGTCAGCCGGCTTGCTGTGAACGCGGTGGGCCGGCAACGCGGGGTGGCGCTCTTGGAATGGATGGTGGCCAACAGCCTGGGCCTGATGGTGGTGACCGCGGCCTTGGGCCTGTTCCTGCATCAGGCTCGAGGGGCCTTGGCCCTGCACCAACGGCAGCTGCAATTGCAAGATCTCGGGGCCGTCACCCAAGCGTTGCGGTCCGAACTGCGGATGGCCGGGCACCGACGACGCAGCGGTGCCCAGGCCCCTTACGATCACCTGCGCGTGGAGCACGGCGCGACCCCCGGTGTGGCCTTCCTGTGCGATGCCTGCGGTGCCTCTGACCCCAACCGGCCGGCTGGCATTCGTCTGCAAGCCGGCGTCCTGATGCACCGCGGGCAAAGTGCCGGCAGCTATCAGGCCCTGCATGACGCGCCGACATCCGCTTGGCGTCGTTGGCAAGTCGCCCAAGGGCAGACAGCTGATTGCCTGAGCTTGTTGCACATCCGCCTGGAGCCCCTGGGCAGCGAGACCGCCTCGATGGCCTTGACCATCCGGCCGCGCAATCTGGGGCCCTTGGCCTGTGAGCACCTGGCCGCCTGGGAGTCCCCGCGCCCATGAGCAGCGGTTTGGCCCGAGCAGGCGGCGCGCCGATGCGGCCGGCCGTGGCCCGCGAGCGGGGCTGGGCCGCGCTGTTGCTGTGCCTGGTGTTGGTCAACGGCTCGGCGCTGGCAGCGGCATGGGTACACCGATGGGCCGTGGAGCAGGAACGCCTATGGTCGGCTGCCTGGGCCCACACCCAGGCCCAGGCCCTGGGCCAGGGCGGCCTGATGTGGGCGCTGGCTCGACTGGAGGATCCGCGGCCCATGGACGCGCAGTGCCGTGCGCTGGCCACGCCCCACTCGGTGATGCCCAGCATCGATTCATTTGCCATGCGCATGGCCAGGCCCGGTGGCCACCTGCGCTGCGTGGTCGATCTCGGGCAGGCGTCTGGTGCGGATGCGTGGCAGTGCGATTGCAGCCAAGGGGCCGCCACGCCAGCGTGGTCCTCTGGCGACTCAATGTGGCAGGCACGAATCGACATCGACTTCAGCGGCTCGGCCGACGCGCTGCGCCTGCGCGTGAAGACGCAACTGCGTCGCGGCTCGCAAGAGGGTCCGGTGTGGCAAGAATCGGTGGGGATCCGCAAGGACCGCCTGGCGGTGTGGCGTTCGGTGATCGGCTCGTGGCAAGACGCCCGGTGAACCGGGCTGGCGCTTCGGGCCACGCCTTGCTGAGCGTGCTGCTGGCGGTGATGCTCACCGCCCTGGGCGCTGCGGCCTCGCTTCGCGCCACGAACCAGTCCCTGCTCCATGAGCGCGCCCAACGCCAACGGTGGGAGGTCAGCCAACACCTGCTCAGTGCAGTGGATGCAGGCCCGGCATCCTCTGCAAGCGGCGCCCCACACGGCAAGGGCACGGTCCACCAACTGTCCGATGGCACCGAATTGACCATCGAGATCCGGCGATGGGCCTCGGCGCAGGGCGAGCCGGTCAGCGGCCTGCACTTCACCGCGGCCGCAGGCTGGACCGACCCCTGGGGCGTGGATCAGGTGCTGATGCTGCAAAGCTACTGGTATGCGGGCCTGCGGCTGCATTGAAGCCCTGAGCACGATACGCGTACGGGAGCAAACGAATGCTCCACACCTGGGGCCCTAAAATCGCCGCCGATGACACCCGAGCAGCAGCGCTGTCTAGAACTGGCCGAATGCGCCATCGGGCTGAGCGAGCCCAACCCACGGGTGGGTTGCGTCATCCGCACCTCCAGCGGCCAACAGGTGGAGGGCCACACACAAGCCGCCGGTGGGCTGCATGCCGAGGCCCACGCCCTGATGCAGGCGCGCGAGCGAGGGCTGGACCTCACGGGCGCCACGGCCTGGGTCAGCCTTGAACCCTGCAGCCACCACGGCCGCACACCGCCGTGCAGCACGGCCCTGGTGCAAGCCGGGGTCGCCCGGGTCCACGTGGCCTGCCGAGACCCGAACCCCTTGGTCAGCGGGCAAGGTGTGGAGGAACTTCAACGTGCGGGCGTCGAAGTGAGCGTGGACGACGGGCCCTGGATGGCCCGCTCGCGCGCCTTGAACATCGGCTTCATGTCGCGCATGGAGCGGCATCGGCCCTGGGTGCGCTTGAAGATCGCCGCCTCACTGGACGGCACCACCGCCTTGGACAATGGTCGCAGCCAGTGGATCACCTCGACGGCAGCGCGAGAGGACGGACACCGATGGCGCGCGCGGGCTGGCGCCATCCTCACCGGCATCGGGACCGTGCGCGATGATGACCCGCGGTTGGATGTGCGCGCCGTGGCCGTGGCCTTCCAACCGTTGCGCGTGGTGGTGGACTCGCACTTGGACATCAGTCCCACAGCGCGTGTGCTGCAGCCTCCCGGCCAGAGCCTGGTCTACACCGTCGCCCAGGATCCGGCGCGCCTGCAGGCCCTGCGGCAGCACGCGGCTGTGGAGGTTTGCGCCGTGCCCTCCTCCGCCAATGACGCAACGGGCCCAGGCGGTCGTGCAAAGTGCGATCTGGCGGCCTTGTTGGCCGACCTGGGGCGTCGCGGCATCAACGAGTTGCATGTTGAAGCGGGCGAAAAACTCAATGGCTCGCTCCTGCGCGCGGGCCTGGTCGATGAACTGCTGGTCTACCTGGCGCCGAGCATCCTGGGGTCGGGACGCCGGCTGGCCGAGGTCTTCGAAGCGCCCATCGAGTCGATGGATGCCCGCATCCCTTTGCATTTCGTGGACTGCACACGGATAGGACCCGATTTGCGCGTGCGCGCCCTCACGGCACAGGGCCAGCAAGCCTGGGCACGGGCATGGCGGGGCGACCCACAAGTGCCCGCCTCTGAGGAGGCCCTGCACACGCCCGAGTACCCGGCTTGAGCGGCGGCCCGCTTGCACGCTGCGTCCTACAATCCGCGGCTTATGCCGATTTCCCCGATTCCCGAGCTGGTGGCCGAGCTGGCCGCAGGTCGCATGGTCATCCTGGTCGACGAAGAGGATCGCGAGAACGAAGGCGACCTGGTGTTGGCGGCCGATCATGTGTCGGCGCAAGCCATCAACTTCATGGCCAAGCATGGCCGCGGCTTGATTTGCCTGACCCTCACACGCGAGCGCTGCCAGCGGCTGCAACTCCCGCCGATGGCCGCCCGCAACGGCACCAAGCACAGCACCGCCTTCACCGTTTCCATCGAAGCCGCCACCGGTGTCAGCACCGGCATATCGGCGGCTGATCGCGCGCGCACCATCGAAGTGGCTGTTGCTCCCAACGCCCAGCCGAGCGATCTGGTTCAACCCGGACACGTCTTTCCCTTGCAGGCCCAGGACGGCGGCGTGCTGATGCGCGCCGGCCATACCGAAGCGGGCTGCGACCTGGCCTCGATGGCGGGCCTGAGCCCATCGGCGGTGATCTGCGAGATCATGAACGACGATGGCACCATGGCCCGACTGCCCGACCTGGAAGTCTTTGCCCAAGAGCATGGCCTGAAGATTGGAACGATTGCCGACCTGATCCAGCACCGAAGCCACAACGAGTCGCTCATCCAGCGGGTGGGTCAACGCGAACTTCAGACGGCCCAGGGCCGATTCGACTGCTCGGTGTTCCGCGACCGAACGGGCGGCACACACCTGGCCTTGAGTTGCGGCCAGTGGTCCCCACAGGACGAGGTGTGGGTTCGGGTGCACGAGCCGCTGTCCCTGCTGGACCTGTTGGACGCGGGGCCCACGCGACACTCTTGGCCCTTGCCAGCAGCGCTGGCGGCCTTGCAACAACAGGGCCGAGGCGTGGCCGTGCTGCTCAACGCCGGCGAAGACGCTGCAGCCGTGGTCGGGCGCGCCTTGCCCGCAGACACACCCAAGCCCGCGACTTCCGGTGGCGGCTCTGTGATGGACCTGCGCACCTATGGCGTGGGCGCGCAGATCCTGCGTGCCATGGGGGTACAGCGCATGCGACTGATGTCCAACCCTCGTCGCATGCCCAGCATGACCGGCTACGGATTGGAGGTCACCGGTTTCTTGCCCTGCGCCGACCGAGAACCAGCCGGCACCGCCGGCAGGGGCGTCTGATGCAAGGCGGTAGCACCTCCACGACATCGGGCCTGGATGCCCGCGGCCTGCGCGTGGGCATCGTACGGGCACGCTTCAACGAATCGGTGACCCTGGCGCTCGAGGCCGCCTGCCGAGCGGCCCTGCACGAGATGGGCGCCGCCGAGGAGGACATCACCACGGTGACGGTGCCCGGCGCGCTGGAGGTCCCGCTGGCCCTGCAGGGCCTGGCCGAAAGTGCACGCTTTGATGCCTTGGTGGCCCTGGGCTGCATCATCCGAGGCGAGACCTATCACTTCGAACTGGTGGCCCATGAGAGCGGTGCCGGTGTGACGCGGGTGGGCCTGGACCACCACATTCCGATCGCCAATGCCATCCTGACGGTGGAGAACGCCACGCAGGCGCAGGCCCGCCAACACGACAAGGGGCGCGATGCCGCCATGGTGGCCGTGGAGATGGCGCGCCTCCTGCAGCACCTGTCCACCCCTGATGACCCCGACCACCCGCGCTCGCCGCTGGGGAGCCTGAGCGCATGAGCACCCCCAAGGCCTCACCGCGGCGCAGTGCCGCTTCATCGGCACGGCGCCGCGCCAGACAAGCAGCCCTGACGGGCCTTTACCAGTGGCTGATCTCGGGCGAAGAGCCTTCGGTGATTCAGGTGAACGTCGAAGAGCAGGATGTGCACGCCGGCTGTGATCGGGCCCACTTCGAATCCCTGCTGCACGGCTGCATCGGTCAGGCCGCTCAACTCGACGCCGCCCTGACACGGCATGTGGATCGGCCGACGGCTGACCTGTCGCCGGTGGAGCACGCGGCGCTGATGATCGGCGCGTACGAGTTGAGCCATTGCATCGAGATTCCCTACCGTGTGGTGATCAACGAAGCCGTGGAACTCACCAAAGCCTTTGGCGGAACCGATGGCCACAAGTACGTCAATGGCGTACTGGACAAGACGGCAGCCGACCTTCGGCCCCTTGAGGTGCAGGCCGGCAAGGCCGGCCGGTCCTGAAGGGGGTACCGGATGCGACTGGCCTCTCGCGTCGAGCATATCGAGCCCTTCTATGTGATGGAAGTGGCCAAGCGCGCCACCGCACTGGTGAACTCGCCGATGTGCGATCCTGCACAAGGTGGGCGTCCGATGCTGTTCCTGAACATCGGTGAGCCTGACCGCACCGCCTGTGAACGGGTCCAGACCGCGGCCCAGACGGCCATTGCGCGGGGTGACACCGCCTACACCGCAGCGACCGGTCTGCCGGCACTGCGACAGGCGATTTCCCGCTGGTATGCGCAACGTTTCCAGGTGGAGGTCGACCCGGCACGCATCATCGTCACGGCGGGCGCCTCAGCAGCGCTGCAACTGGCCATGCTGGCGCTGGTGGAGCCCGGTGACGAGGTGATCTGCCCAGACCCCAGCTACCCCTGCAACCGCCACTTCATCACCGCTGCTGGTGGACAAGCCAAGCTCGTGGCCACTTCGGCGGCGCACCGCTATGCCTTGACGGCGCAGCAGCTGCGCGAACACTGGAGCCCCGCGACGCGGGGCACGCTGCTGGCCTCACCGTCCAACCCCACCGGCACGTCGATTGACCCCGCTGAACTTCAGGCCCTGGTGCAGACCGGCCGCCAGAGGGGAGGCTGGACGCTCGTCGACGAGATCTATCTCGGCCTGAGCTACGAGTCGCGCTACGGCCAGACCGCTTTGGCCCTGGGTGACGATGTGATCTCCGTCAACAGTTTCAGCAAGTACTTCGGACTGACGGGCTGGCGCCTGGGGTGGTTGGTGGTCCCCCCTCAGGTCGTGCCGGCGCTGGAGCGCCTGGCTCAGCACCTGTACATCTGCGCCAGCACCGTGGCTCAGCGGGCGGCCTTGGCCTGCTTCGAGCCCGAATCCTTACGCGAATACGAACAGCGCCGCGGCGAGTTCCAACGCCGACGCGACTACATCGTGCCGGCCCTGCGCGACATCGGATGGCCTGTGCCCGTCGAGCCCGACGGGGCCTTCTATGCCTGGATGCACACCGCCGACATCGCTGCGGATAGCAGCGACCTGTGCCTGCAGCTGATGCACCAGGCCCAGGTTACGCTCACACCCGGCCGCGACTTCGGCCCGGCACTGGCCCGGGACCATGTGCGGCTTTCTTTCGCCTCTTCCATGTCCGATCTGAAAGAGGCCATTGCGCGCATGGCCACCGTGGACCACGACCTGCTGCGCCAGCCCTGGACTTCCGCATGAACCAAGACCTCTCGATCCTCACCCTGGTCACCCAAGCGAGCCTGGTGGTGCAACTGGTGATGGCCGGACTGCTCATCGTGTCGCTCACGAGTTGGACGGTGATCTTTGGCAAGGTGATCGGCTTGCGACGCGTGCGCGGCCTCAACGAGGGATTCGAGCGCGAGTTCTGGTCGGGGCGATCGCTGCAGGACCTCTACCAGGCGGCGGGAACGCAACCACCGGCTGCCCCGATGGGGCGCATCTTTGCCAGCGGCATGCGCGAATTCATGAAGCTGCGCGAGCGACGGCTGGATGTGGGTGCACAACTCGATGGCGCGCGCCGCGCCATGCGGGCCAGTTTCCAACGAGAGTTGGACACCATTGAGAGTCACCTGAGCTTTCTGGGCTCGGTGGCCTCTGTCAGCCCCTATGTCGGCCTGTTCGGCACCGTGTGGGGCATCATGCACGCCTTCGTCGGCTTGTCCAACCTGCAGCAGGTGACGCTGGCCACGGTGGCGCCGGGTATTGCCGAAGCGCTGGTGGCCACGGCCATCGGACTGTTTGCCGCCATTCCCGCCGTGATCGCCTACAACCGTTTCTCGCGCGACATCGACCGCGTGGCCATCCAGTTGGAAACCTTCATCGAGGAGTTCTCCAACATCCTGCAGCGCAGCGCGGCCCAGCCGGTCTCGACGGCCAGCGCTGGAGCCCACTGATGGCCGCGGTGCAAGGCCGAGCCGGTCGAGGCCGCCGCCGCGGCATGGCCGAGATCAACATGGTGCCCTTCATCGACGTGATGTTGGTGCTCTTGATCATCTTCATGGTGAGTGCGCCGCTGATCACCACCGGCGTGGTGAACTTGCCCAGCGTTGGACAGTCGCAGCAGCGACCGCCCAAGGTGGTAGAGGTCGTGGTCGACAAGAACGGCCAATTCAAGGTGCGCAGTGAGGGCGAAGAAGGCCGCGTGTCCACCTTGGGCGATCTGGGCGCGCAGGTGCAGCGGCTGCAGGCCGGTGATGCGCAAGTACCGGTGGTGATCTCGGCGGACCGTGATGTCAAGTACGACGAGGTGGTCAAGGTCATGGATACGCTGCAGAAGGCTGGTGTGTCACGCCTGGGTCTTTCGGTGCAACAGGGATCCTGATCGATGACGGCCCAGTCATTGGCCGACCCCTTCCGCCCCCGCGCACTGCAGGGCATGCGCCGAGGCGCCGTGTTGGCGCTGGTGGTACACGGCGGCCTGGTGGCCGCCTTGGCCCTGGCGGTGAGTTGGCGCGTCCGCAACCCTGCCCCGGTGGTGGCCGAACTGTGGTCGACCACGGTGCAGGAAGCCGCACCACCCGCAGCGGCGCCCGAACCCGATCCGCAAGCCGACATCGCCCTGAAAAAGGCGCGCGAGGCCGAGAAGAAGGAGCGCGAACAACAACGGGAACGGCAGGCGGCTGAGGAGCGCCGACGCGAGTTGGCCGAGAAGGAGAAGGCGCGGCTCAAGGAGCGCGAGAAAGAGCGTGAACGCGAACGCGAAAAGGAAAAGGAACGCCTCAAGGAGCGTGAGAAGCAAAAGGAGCGTGAGCGCCTAAAGGCTGAAAAGGCCGAGAAGGCCGCCGAGGAGCGGGCCGAGGCCGCGCGTCAGGAGAACCTGGCGCGCATCAAGGGCATGGCCGGCGCCACAGGCGGCGCCGAGTCCAGCGGCAACGCGGCTCAGAGCAGCGGCCCCTCAGCAGGCTATGCCGGCCGCATCAAGGCCCGCATCAAGCCCCTGATCGTCTACCCCGACAGCCTGCCCGGCAACCCCGTGGCCGAGGTGGAGGTGCGCCTGGCGCCCAGCGGCGCCATCGTGGGTCAGCGGCTGCTGCGAAAGAGCGAGTCGCCGGAGTGGGATGCGGCGGTGATGCGCGCCCTTGAAAAGGCTGAGATGTTGCCCCGGGATGTCGATGGCCGTGTACCGTCGGTGATCGTGATCCAGTTTTCGCGCCGAGAGTAAAGGCCTTTTTTCGCGACCGCATCGGGGCCTTGTGGTGGACGGGGCCTGGCGCGATGCGCAACTTGTCACGGTTAGGGCCCCCTTGCCCGCCTGACACCGCCGTGGCCTGATCGGGTGCATGGGAGGATGGGGCATGCGTGCCGCTGCCGATCCTGAGCCCTCGACGCGTCTGGAAAGCCCCGCGGTCCAGGGCCGCGATCAGCTGATCGCCGCGCTGCAGGCACAGGCCAGCAGACCCGTACAGCGTTTGGGCGAGACCTTGGTGAACCTGGGCCTCATCACCCCAGACCAGCTCTCCAGCGCCCTGGCTCTGCAAACCCAGGACAAGCGCTGGCCCATCGGGGAACTGCTGGTTCAACAAGGACAGCTCACACGCGAGCAACTCGACCAGGCGGTGCACCTCAAGCTCGGCTACGCCCAGGTCGATGCCCGCCGATTTCCCGTGGAACCCGAGGCCTGGCGCTTGGCGCCCATCGCCACCTTGCAACGGTTGAACATGCTGCCCCTGATGCGACACGAGGGGGAGCTCATCGTGGCCGTGGCCGACCCCAAGCGGCAGGACGCCCTCGATGAATTGGCCTGGGCCAGCGAGTGTCGGGTGCGCCCGGTGCTCGCCGACCAAACCCAGATTCAAGAGCGTCTGCAGGCGATCCTGCAGGGCCAAGACACGCCAGGCTTGCAGTTGCACGGTGTCGCCCCGGCCGGGCCCGCTGATCGTTGGCTGGCCCAGGCCGAGCAGCAGACGGCTGACGCCAGCGCCGAGACCGATGCCGGGCAGGCCGAGGAAGGCGGCAATGGGCTGGTCCAGCTGATCAACCACATGATCATCGATGCATGGACGCAGGGCGCTTCCGACATCCATGTGGAAACGCATCCCGGGAGCGAACAGGTGCGCATCCGCTTTCGTGTGGACGGCCGTCTGCAGCCCTATCTGGAGCTGCCGCATACGCTGCGTGCGGCCCTGGTGGCGCGGATCAAGATCATGTGCTCGCTGGACATTTCTGAGCGACGCAGGCCCCAGGATGGAAAGATTCACTTCGCCCGCTACTCGCCCGCCCATTCCATCGAACTTCGCGTGGTGACCATCCCGACCGTGCAGGGCTTGGAGGATGTCGTGTTGCGCCTGTTGACGGCCGCTGAACCCTTGCCACTGGACCAGTTGGGCATCCATCCGCATCAGCTGACGCGCTTCAAGCAAGCCATCGAGCGGCCCTATGGCCTGATCCTGTGCGCGGGCCCGACCGGCAGCGGAAAGTCCACCACCTTGCATGCTGCGCTGGCGCATCTCAACACGGCCGAGCGCAAGATCTGGACCGCCGAGGACCCCGTGGAAATCACGCAGCCAGGGCTGCGCCAGGTGCAGATCAACCCTCGCATCGACTGGACCTTTGAGAAGGCCCTGCGGGCCTTCCTGCGTGCCGACCCAGACGTGATCATGGTTGGGGAGGTGCGCGACCGAGACACCGCGCGCATCGCCGTGGAAGCGGCGCTCACTGGGCACCTGGTCCTGTCCACCATCCACACCAACAGCGCTGCGGAGACGGTGACACGGCTCTTGGATATGGGGATGGACCCGTTCAACTTTGGCGACTCCTTGCTGGCGGTCATGGGCCAACGCCTGGTGCGTCGCCTGTGCGTGGGGTGCCGGCAAGGCCGACCGGCAACCCCCGAGGAGTTGGGAGAACTGTTGGGCGACCATCTGCGCGCTGGACATCCGATGCGCCTGGGTCGAGAAGACCAGGTGCTGGCCGATTGGCATCAGCGACTGGCCAGGCAGGGCCGGCTGATGACGTGGCAGGCCCTGGGCTGCGCGCACTGCAAGGGCACGGGGCTGCGTGGCCGGGTCGGGTTGCATGAGCTGCTGGTGGTCACGCGCGAGATCCGAAGCCTGATTCAGACCCGCCAACCGGTGGCGCAGGTGCAGGCCTGCGCCCTGGATCAGGGGATGATGAGCCTGCGCCAAGATGGCATCGAAAAGGTGCTGCTGGGGCTGACCACACTCGAAGAGGTTCGGGCCACCAGCAACGCGTAGACGATGGGGTTAACAGGGTCAAGGGGTCAAGGGGTCAGCAGCAGCGGCCGTGGCGCCTTCACCCAACCCGCGCGCTAGCCGCCGCCGCGTTGCGTATAGAGATCGAAGTGCCGCATGTAGTGGTGGCGAACGGCAGCGTCCATCTCGCCGAAGTCGAAGTGGACCCGCAGGCGCGGCAGGGTGATGAGTGCAATGCGACGCGGCGCCAGCACCGTCCAGCTCAAGTGCAGGCGGTGATGTCCTTCCACGAGGACGGATGCCGCGTCATCGGCCGTCCACTCGATGCAGGCGCCCCGGCTGGCCCCGGGCAACCACGTCCGAAGCTCCTGGGCAGAGCAACCCATCTCGCGCACAAAGTGAGCCGGGTACTCAGCCTGCATGGCAGCGTGGTGAACCGCTCAGGGGTTCATCCGCCGGCAATCGGTGGCCAGATCGCCAGCACATCGCCTTCGTTCAAGGTGCGCGTGGCCCGGTCCTCAGGGCCGACATAGACGCCGTTGATGAGGACCAGGTGCACCAACTTCATCGGCAGATGGAACGGCGCGATGATGTCGGCGATCGTGGACTGCGGCGCGATGTCGATCTGCACCGCATTGCCACCGGCGGCCTCGGGCGGCAGGTGCTGGGCCAGCGAGGCATAAAGCTTGAATGTGATCTTCATGCACCGATGGTAGGGCCCCGCGCGCCTTCAGGCCTTGACCAAGGCATGCGTGGCAGCGCCCTGCGCACGGTCCAGGTAGGCCTCCATGAGTTTTGTCGGGTCCTTCAACAGGGTCTGCTTCCAGGGGCCTAGGCTGACCTCGCCTTCCACCAGGCCGCGCATCACGCCCACATGGTCGGTCCAGCCGATGCTGTTGCATCCCACCAGGCGGTCGCCGCTGAACTGCAGGCTCAGGTGGCGGTCGGCCGCGCGGTCGGTGAGCTCGACATGCTCGCCGCCGGGAACCCCCTGCCACTGGCCGAAGCTCGCGGATATCAGGCCCAGGGTGTCCAGCACGTTGATCTGGGGAACGCGCTGAAGCGAGGCTGCCTGGCCCACCATGTTGAGCGCGGCGATGCGCGCTTCATCGGCTGCGTTGGGTTGAATGGCGCTGACCACATGGGTGCCTGAGGCCTGGTCAAAGGCCTCGGCGCAATCGCCGGCGGCATAGACATGGGCCACGTTGGTGGCCATACGGGCATCGGTGACGATGCCGGTCTTGATGACCACGCCGCTGCCTTGCAGGAAGTCGACATTGGGCTTGACACCCGTGGCGCTGATGACCAGATCGGCCTGCAGCGTTTGCCCGGTGGACAGCCGCACCGCCAGGCCTGTGCCACCACCGGCTGCGTGGGCCGCCGGTGCAGCGGCTGCGCCCGGCGCATCACCGAAGCCCAAAAGGGCCGCGATCTTGCCGAAGAAGCCGGGCTCGGCGGCCGTTGCGGATGAAGCCGATGGCCGCGCGGCTGCAGATGAAGCGCCCGCCGCGCCGATGGACTCCACCCGCGCGCCGGTGTAGACCTTCACGCCCTTGCGCTCACACCAGTCCTTGATCATGCCGCCGGCGGTGGGCCCCATCATGCGCGGCACCATGCGGTCGCCCATCTCCACCACGCTGAGCTGCACGCCGCGCATGGCCAGGGCTTCCATGATGATGCAGCCGATGAAACCGGCGCCCATCTGCACCACACGTGCGCCAGGTTTGGCCAGTGCCATGATGGCGCGGGCATCGGCCAGGGTCCAACAACTGTGGACACCGGCACTGTGGATCCCCGCGATGGGGGGCGACGCCGGGCGCGAGCCCGTGGCCACCAACAGCCGGTCATAGGGCAGCACACGGCCATCGCTCAACTTGATGGTTTGGGCTTGGGTGTTGACGGATTCCGCGCGAATGCCGCGCATCACCTCGATGCGCTGTCGGGCGAAGTGATCGGCGCCGTGGCGCAGCTCGGTGCCGGCCTCCTGGATGTTGCCGATGAGCAGGTAGGGAATGGCCATGCGCGAGTAAGGCGCCTCGGGTTCGTCGCCGACGATGGTGATCGAGTCGTTGGGCGCGTGCTTGCGGATGGTTTCGGCGGCGATCACACCGGCAGGGCCGGCACCCAGGATCACATGCTTCATGTTCGTTTTCCTGCTGTCTGCAAATTCAAGGTGACACCCGAGAAGGACAAAGGCGGTACAGGACCGCCTTTGTCACCCATGCAACCGCCCGTTGGCGATCAGAGCCCCAGCTTGGCGCGGGTTTCGGGCTTGATGGTGCCGTCGGGGTTCCAGCCGCGCGCGGCGTAGTACTGGGGCAACATCTCGGGCAGCTTGGAGGCCAAGCCCTTGGCCGGGCCGGTCTTGGCGCCTTCGGTGAGCAGGCGCTTGGGCAGCGTGTCGTCCGCGGCGGTGAAGCCCGCGCGGTTGTTGAAGTCGCGCTCCAGGTTCCAGATGCGCTCGCCGATCAGCGCCATGTTCTCCAGCGTGAACTCGGGGCCGCAGGCCGCCGCCACCTGCGGGGCCACATCAGCCAGACCCCACGCAAAGCTGGTGAAGATGCAGATGCCGGCGGAGTCGAAGGCGGCCGTGGCGTCTTGGAAGGCCATCACGAGTTCGGCCTTGCCTTCGGCCACCAAGGGATCGGTCTTGACCGGGATGCCGAGCACTTCGGATGCCACGGTGTAGCTGCGCAGGTGACAAGCGCCGCGGTTGGAGGTGGCATAGGTCAGGCCCATGCCCTGGATGCCGCGAGCGTCATAGGCTGGGAATTCCTGGCCCTTCACGCTCATGGACAGCTCGGGGTGGCCGTACTGAGCGCACAGGCGCTTGGAGCCCATGCCGATTTCCTTGCCGAAGCCCTTTCCCGAGGCGGTCATGTCGACCAGTTCACACAGGGCGCGGGCCGAACCGAAGGGCGCCTCGACGCCAATCTGCTCCTTGGTCAGCACGCCCATCTCGTAGAGCTCCATCACCGCGCCGATGGTGGCGCCGAAGGAGATCGGGTCCATGCCCTGCTCGTTGCAGATGGTGTTGGCGTACTGCAGGGCTTCCAGGTCATTCACGCCGTTGGCAGCACCCAGGGCCCAGGCGGCTTCGTACTCGAGGCCGCCGGTGGCGCCCCAATACTGAGGCTTGTTCTCCACCGAGAAGTGGGTCTGATCGATCTTGGAGATGCGACCGCAGGCGATGGTGCAGCCGAAGCAGGCCTGGTTGGTGACCAGCTGCGCCTTGCCGTCGCTCTTTCGCGGCGTGGCCATGGCTTCAGCCGAAATGTCCTTGGCGCCTTCGAACTGGCTGTCGCGGTGGTTGCGGGTGGGCAGCGCGCCGATCTCGTTGATCACGTTCATCAGCACCTGGGTGCCGTAGGTCGGCAGGCCCTGACCCGTCACGGCGTTGTCGGCCAGGATCTTCTTCTTCTCGAAGGTCACCTGCATGAAGGCCTTGGGGTCGGCCACATTGCCCACGCCCTTGGTACCGCGTACCGCAATGGCCTTGAGGTTCTTGCTGCCCATCACAGCGCCCACGCCCGAGCGGCCGGCCGCACGGTGCAGGTCGTTGACGACCGATGCATACAGCACCTGGTTCTCTCCGGCCAGACCGATGGAGGACACGCGGATCAGTGGGTCCTGGTGCTGCTTCTTGATGACTTCCTCGGTGTTCCACACGCTGGTGCCCCAGAGGTGCGCGGCATCGCGGAGTTCCGCGTGGTCGTCTTCGATGAACAGATACACCGGCTTGGCGCTCTTGCCTTCGAAGATCACCATGTCCCAGCCGGCCATCTTGAGCTCGGCCCCCCAGTAGCCACCAGAGTTGGAACAGGCGATGGCGCCCGTCAGCGGCCCCTTGGTGACCACGGTGTAGCGGCCACCGGTGGAGGCCATGGTGCCGGTCAGCGGTCCGGTGGCCCAGATGATCTTGTTGTCCGTGGACAAAGGGTCGACCTTGGGATCGACTTCTTCGCAGATGTACTTGGTGGCCAAGCCACGCGAGCCCAGGTACTGCTTGGCCCAGGTCATGTTCAGCGCTTCGGACTTGCAGGTGCCGGTGCTGAGATTGACCCGAAGAATTTTTCCTGCCCAACTCATGTGTTGCTCCTCATGGCGTGATTCGGCGTGAAGCGGATGGCAATCGTGCGAGGCGCCGGCTCAGGCGGCCGGCTGGTTGCCCAGCTTGTCGGCCCAGGCCTGCATCTTGTTCAGACCGGTCCAATTGGCGTCGACATAGGTGATGGCGCCCGTGGGGCAGGCCGTGGCGCAGGCGGGGTCTCCACCGCACAGATCGCACTTCTGGACCTTGCCGGTTTCCTGCACATAGTTGATGGTGCCGAAGGGGCAGGAGATGGTGCAAACCTTGCAGCCCACGCAAGTGGACTCATTGACCACCTTGGCGCCGGTGGCCTTGTCGACCGTGATGGCTTCCACCGGGCAGGCATGCAAACACCACGCTTCGTCGCACTGGGTGCAGGTGTAGGGCACCTTTCGGCCCGTGTGGTGGAAGTCAAATACCTTGATGCGCGACTTGGCCGGTGCGTAGGTGGCGTAGTTCTCAAACGAACAGGCCATCTCACACTGGAGGCAGCCGGTGCACTTCTCCGGGTTGATGTGCAAGGTCTTTTGCATGGACTTCCTCTCGGGGCGGTTGGGGTGTGACACCAATCACGTATGGTGCTGACAACATAGGCACTTCTCCACCTAGGTATAACCCTAGGGCGCCGTCGCGATCAGAGCGGCGTGACCAGGCGCGCGCTCAGCAGCGCGTGGCGCGGGGCGCCGGGCTCGAAGAATCGGCCATTGGCATCGTTGACGATGACGCTGGCCGCATGACGGCGGTCCAAGACATTGTCCAAGCGCAACAGCGATTCCAGGCGCCATGAGCCTCCCACCGGCCAAGACCTGGACCAGCGTGCGCCAAGCAAGCCATAGCCGGCCGCGAAGTCCGCATTCCGGTCATTCACCGGTACCGAGCCCACGGCGCGCCACTCCAGCGCCCAATGACCGAGCATGGGGTCGGCGCGACGCAGTTCGGCATAGGCCCATGCTTTGGGCGTGCCCGCGATGCGCTGGCCCGGGTTGACCACCGCGGTGGGCGTGCTGCAGGGAATGCCCTCGCAGGTCAGGAAGCGGTCTTCGTAGGTGGCCAGCAGCACCGTGGCGGCCAAGCGGGCCTGCCACTGCGGGCCCAGGCGCCAGGTGCTGGCTGCTTCCAGCCCGCGGCGCGAGGTGCGCCCCACATTCTGGAAGGCTGAGCGGCCACCGGCGTTGGTGGCCACGCCGATTTCGTTTGCCGTCCAGGCTTCGAACAAGACGATGTCCAGGTCACTGCGGCCCCTGCGTGACTTCAAACCCACTTCAAGCTGGGTGCTGGCCTGGGCCTTGAGCGCGGTGTTGAAGCCCCCCGTGCCATCGGCCCGATAGGCCAGTTCACCCAGGGTGGGCGACTCGAATCCACGTCCGGCACTGAGGTGCAGGTTCAGGCCGGGTTGTGCCTGCCAGCGCAGCCCCCAGACCGGGTTGGTGTAGCGCCATGCGAGTTGGCCTGAGTCATCGCCGTTGCTGAGATAGGCATCCCGTGAGCTGAGGTCCACGCGGCCACTGCGGGCGCCGGCCAACATCATCCAGCGCGGTGCGACAACCCATTCGACCTGAGCGAACAGGTCACGCGAGCGGGCATCGTTGACTTCGTCGCGGCGCAAGCGGCCCACCACCCCCAGGCGTTGCGAGTCGCCGCTGCCGGTGAAGTTTTCGTAGCCGCGGCGGTCGTCGAGCTGCTGGTCCACCGCGACCCCGGCCACCAGACCCATCCCGTCCCACTCCCATCGGGCACGGGCCTCCAGCCCTTGGAAGCGGCGCTGGACATCGATCACCCCGCCGCCATGGCGCCCATTGGCCTGGGTGGCTGGCGTGATGGCCAGCCACTGCGCCACCGAGCGTTGACCACCGTAGGCGCTCAGCCGAGTTTCACGCAGCACGCCCTGATCGAAGCGGTGCCGCCAAATCAGACCCAGCTGGGTCTGGTCCAGCGTCTTGCGCGTGTCGAACTGCAGCGCCTGCACCGCGGTTTCTCGAGGGCCCGATTCGAATTGGGCGCGCGCAAGGCCCAGGGGGTCGTCGGCGGGCTGGTTGAGGTAACCCAGTTGCACGGTGACGTCGTCGCGGCCGCCTCGCCAACCCAGTGTTGCATGGGCCTGTTGCTTGACCGCGCCGCTTTGGGGACGAAAGCCGTCGAGCTCCGCTTGGGACGCGGTGAGGCTGGCTTCCCAATGGCCTTCACCCTTGCCCTGGATGCCCAGGCGGTTCTGGCGAAGGCCGAAGCTGCCCACGTCGCTGTCGTAGCGAAAGGTGTTGGCCGTGATGGGGGCACTGATGATCGAGATGACCCCGCCCGAGCTGTTGCCGTACAGCGCCGAGAAGGGACCTCGCAGCACCTCGATGCGCTGCGCCGCAGCCAAATCGAACTGCGAAACCTGACCCTGACCGTCAGGGCCGGTGGCCGGCAGACCATCGGCCACGATGCGAAGGCCGCGCACGCCAAAGCCCGAACGCGCACCGAAGCCGCGGGAGCTGATCTGCAGATCTTGCGCCAAGTTGGAGCGACTCTGGGCCACCAGGCCTGGTAGCCGCTGCAGGACTTCGCTGGCGTGGATCATCGCGCCAGCGGCACGAATGTCCTGCTGGTCGACGACCCCGATGGCGTAGGGGGCCTCCAGCACGGTGCGCTCGATCAACGATCCGCTGATGACCACCGACTCGGGTCGCGGGGACTCCGCGACTTGGGCCCAGCCGGGAGACGACCAGAAGATGGCGACGCACACGGCTGCCCAAGGGGCACGAGGGGAGTCGCGGGCCGGGGTGGGTCGCCAGGTCGGGTGAAGCGGCATGGTGCATCCAGAGGTGATCGTCAACGATAGCGTGAGTCGGCACACCTTGCCGTTGGGACACCATGGGGGCATCGGCGCGTCGGCGCGTCGGCGCATCGGCCGAGCGACCAGCCCCTGCCGCACTAGGCGCGTTCACCGCTGAGAAATTGGGCTGCTGCTTCGGGCAGTGCTTCGTTGAAAAAGCCGGTCACCGGACGATCCACCACGAGCTGACCCGACTCCAGGTACAGCACGCGCGTGGCCAAGCGCTTGGCTTGACCGAGGTTGTGGGTGCTCATGATCACCGTCATGCCCTCGGCGGCAAACTCCTCGATCAGCCCTTCCACATCGCGCTTGGCCGCGGGGTCCAGACTCGCCGTGGGCTCATCCAGGAACAACAGTTGAGGACGCACGGCCCAGGCCCGCGCCAGCGCCAGGCGCTGCTGCTGTCCGCCCGACAAGACCCGCGCCGGGCGCTGCGCATGTTCGCCCAGGCCGACCCGGTTCAGGGCCAGGCGGGCGCGTTCGGGTCGTTGTGCACGGGGCACACCGGCCAGCCACAGGGCCACTTGGAGGTTCCACCAGACCGACAGTCGCAAGAGGAACGGGCGTTGAAACACCATGGCCTGGCTCGGCTCGCGACCCTGCGCATCGGTGTGCACTTGACGGATGCCCGTGTGCGTCACCTGACCGTGCAGCAGGCGCAGCAAGGTGGTCTTGCCGGACCCATTGGACCCGAGCAAGGCCACGCGTTCGCCCCGATGCACCTCGACGTCCAAGGCCTGCAGCACCGTGCGAGCACCGAAGCACACCCCCGCACCCTGCAGGCGGATGAGCGGTGTGGCCCCGACCGGTTCACCGGGCCTGCCGGGAGTCGGACTCACGAGCCCACCCCACCCGTGGCGGTCGCCGCGCCAGGCCTACGGTCCGCGGCGGCGTCTTGATCACGCTGCAGCCACTGCAGCAGGGCAATGCCCAGGTTGATGAGGGCCACCACCGACAACAGCACAATGCCCAGACCCAGTGCCAGCGGAAGGTCACCCTTGCTGGTTTCCAGGGCGATGGTGGTGGTCATCACCCGCGTGACGCCGGCGATGTTGCCGCCCACGATCATCACCGCGCCCACTTCACTCACCGCGCGCCCAAATGCGGTGAGCAGCACCGTCAACAGAGCCCAACGCTCATGCACGAGCAGCAGGCCGGCCACACCGATCGGGCGCGCGCCCATCGAGCGCAGTTGCTCCCCGTTGCCGTGTGCCGCGTCTGCCACCAATTGGCGCGTCAAGGCGGTCACGACGGGGACCACCAACACGGTCTGCGCCAACACCATCGCCGTGGGCGTAAAGAGAACGCCCCAGGCACCCAGCGGTCCGGTGCGCGAGAGCATCAGGTACACCACCAAGCCCACGACCACCGAGGGCAAGGCCAGCAGGGTGTTGAGTGCCACCACCACCGCGCGTTGGCCGGGAAAGCGCGCCACCGCCAACCAGGCTCCACCCATGAGGCCCATGGCCGCCCCGATGAGCGTGGCTGAGCCACTGACCTGAAGCGACAAGCCCACCACCTGCCACAAGGCAGGATCCCAACGGGTGGCCATGTCCCACGCCAAGCGCAGGCTTTCGGTGAAGGAGCCCATGAAGTCGTCCAATGGAGGAAAGCGCGGCGCGATTGTGACGCTGCGGCGCCGTCAGCCACGATATGCAAGCGACTTCATAGGTGTACGCGGCAGGTCATCCCGGGCGACACCGCGCACGCTTGCACCCATCGGCCGGCCCCAATCGATCGACACCCGACGGCGTTCGGGCACGACCGTGCTAAAACCCCAGCCTCACTTCGAAGCAATCCGAGTTTGTCGACATGGATCTGAATTTCACGGCAGAAGAGTTGGCCTTTCGCGCCGGCATACGCGACTGGGTGGCGCAAAACCTACCCCAGGACATCAGCCACAAGGTGCACAACGCCCTGCGACTGAGCCGCCAAGACCACCAGCGCTGGGCCAAGATCCTGGGCGCCAAGGGCTGGCTCGGCTGGAACTGGCCCCGATCGTTTGGCGGGCCCGGCTGGACCGCGGTGGAACGCCACCTGTTCGAAGAGGAGCTGGCCTTGGCCGGCGCGCCGCGCGTGATTCCCTTCGGCCCGGTGATGGTGGCCCCGGTCATCATGGCCTTCGGTACGCCCGAGCAGCATCAGCGCTTTCTGCCGGGCATCGCCAGCGGTGAGGTCTGGTGGAGCCAGGGATACAGCGAACCGGGCTCGGGCTCGGACCTGGCTTCGCTCAAAACACGCGCCGAGCGGGTGGGAGACCACTACATCGTCAATGGGCAGAAGACCTGGACCACCCTGGCCCAACACGGCGACTGGATCTTCTGCCTGGTGCGCACCAGCAGCGAAGGCAAGCCGCAGACGGGCATCTCATTTCTGCTGATAGACATGAAGAGCCCCGGCGTGACGGTACGACCCATCGTGCTGCTGGACGGTGAGCCCGAAGTCAACGAGGTGTGGTTCGACCATGTGAAGGTGCCTGCGGAAAACCTGGTGGGTGAAGAGAACAAAGGCTGGACCTATGCCAAGTACCTCCTCGCGCACGAACGCACCAACATCGCGGATGTGAACCGCGCCAAGCGGGAATTGGAGCGCCTCAAACGCATCGCCAAAGCTGAAGGCGTTTACGAGGACCTGCGGTTTCGCGACCAGATCGCCCAGTTGGAGGTCGACATCGTGGCCTTGGAGATGATGGTGCTGCGGGTCCTGAGCGCCGAAAAGAGTGGCAAGCAGTCGCTGGATGTGGCCGGTTTGCTGAAGATTCGGGGCAGCGAGATCCAGCAGCGCTACAGCGAGCTGATGATGTTGGCGGCTGGGCCCTATGCCACGCCCTTCATGAGCGATGCGATGGAAGCCGGCTGGCAGGGCGATGCCGTGGGCGCGGCGCATTGCGCACCATTGGCCGGGACCTACTTCAATATGCGCAAGACCACCATCTACGGCGGCAGCAACGAGGTCCAGCGCAACATCGTGGCGCAAACGGTGCTCGGCTGAACCCGCGCCAAGGAACATTCATCATGGATTTCGACTTTTCAGATGATCAGGTCTCGCTGCGCGAGGCGGTGGCGCGATGGGTGAGCAAGGACCACGGGTTTGAGCGTCGGCATGCCTTGGCGCAGGCCGGAGGCGCCACGCGGACGGTGTATGGCGAACTGTCGGCCTTGGGCTTGACCGCCCTGGCCGTACCGGAAGAGCATGGCGGTCTGGGCTTTGGTCCGGTGGAGGCGATGGTGGTGATGGAGGAGTTGGGGCGAGGCCTGGTGTCGGCGCCCTATGCCCCTGGAGCCCTGATCGCGCCCGCGCTGCTGGCGCGTGGCCAAGCGGGCCCGGCTGGCGAGTGGCTGCCCAGGATTGCCGACGGTTCAGCGCTGGTGGTGCTGGCCCATCAGGAACGCGCGGCACGCTACGACTTGGCACGATGCGCAGCCACGGCACGTGCCGATGGTTCGCGCTGGCGCATCAGTGGCCACAAGAGCGTCGTGCCCGCGGGCGATGAAGCCGACGCCTATATCGTGCCAGCCGTGTGGGATGGGGCGATGGCCCTGTTCCTGGTGGCGCGAAGCGAACCAGGCGTCGGCGTTCGCGGCTACCCCACGCAAGACGGCGCACGCGCAGCCGAGTTGAGCCTGCAGGACTGCGCGGCCAGCCTGATCACGGCCGATGGCTTGGATGCCCTGGAATGGGCACAAGACATCGGCATCGCCGCGTTGGCCGCCGAGGCTGTGGGCGTGATGGACCGTCTGGTGGCCACCACGGTGGACTACCTGAACACCCGCAAACAATTCGGCGTGGCCTTGTCGACCTTCCAGGCCCTGCGACATCGCATGGCCGATGTGAAGATGCAGCTCGAATTGGGGCGCTCCATGAGCTTCTACGCCACGCTCAAGCTGGGTGAGACTGCCGCCCTGCGGCGCCGTGCGCTCAGCCAGGCCAAGGTGCAACTCAACCAAAGCGTGCGCTTCGTGGGCCAGCAGTGCATCCAGCTTCACGGCGGTATCGGGGTCACCGATGAGTACAGCGCCAGTCACGACTTCAAACGCCTGACGATGATCGAGATGGCCTGGGGCGACACACCGCACCACCTGGCTCAGGTGAGCCAGCGCATGCAAGACACCGCCGGGGTGTTCGCCTGAAGCGCCGCGGCCGTGGCGCCCTGCCAGGCGCACTCCGCTTGGAGGACGCCCTTCATTCGCAGGGCTTTGGCAGCCGCCGGGAGTGCCGGGCCCTGGTGCTCTTGGGTCGGGTGGCCTTGGGCGGGGTGGTCGTCACGGACCCGGATGTCGACGTCGTGGCCCTGTTGCCGGCTTGCACCGACGGCAAATGGACCTTCGAGGTGGACCAGCGGGTGTGGCCCTACCGTGAACGCGCCGTGGTGATGCTGAACAAGCCGGCCGGCCATGAGTGCTCCCTCAAGCCGCGCCACCACCCCAGCGTGATGAGCCTGCTGCCCACGCCGCTGCGCGTTCGCGGCCTACAGCCCATTGGTCGCCTCGATGAGGACACCACGGGCCTGCTGCTGCTGACCGACGACGGCGAACTCAACCACCGATTGACCTCACCCAAATGGCACGCACCCAAGGTGTACCGGGTCACTGCCAAGCATGCCTGGGCGGCGGACGCGCCCCTGCGGCTGATGAACGGGGTTGTGCTGGACGACGACCCCGAACCCGCTAAGGCCCTGGCCGTGGAGCCGATTCACACCACAGTAGGCGAACATGCGATGCTGCTGACCATCGGCGAAGGCCGCTACCATCAGGTCAAGCGCATGGTGGCCGCCGTGGGCAACCGGGTGGAGGCGCTGCACCGCCTGCGCATGGGCACCCTGGCGTTGGACCCGGCGCTGGCACCGGGCCATTGGCGCTGGCTCACCCCCGAAGAAGAAGCCGCACTGCGGGCGTCGGTTCGTCTGGCCTGAGGCGCAGTGGCGCTCAGGTGGGGCCCCAGCGGCGCACGAAGGCCACCACCTCTTCGGCCACCGTCTCACACGCACGCTGAACGCTGTCGTCGGTGACGCGCCCCTGGTCATCAAACGGCCGCACGGCGGTGTGCACCGCGGCGCCAAAGGGCGTTGGCCATGCGCGCAGCGCATGCACCACCGAACGCAAGGCCAACAGGGTAGAACCCAAGGCCTGTGCACCCTCGGCACACACGATACAACCCACAGCCCGGTCTTGCAGGTACACACGCTGGTCCTGTCGCAGGTCTTCAGCGTAGTCCAGCGCGTTCTTCAGCAGGCCCGACATCGAACCGTGGTACGAGGGTGACGCCAGGATCAGTCCGTCGGCCTCACGCAGGGCCTGCACCAGCGCTCTGGCTTTGGGGCTGCGCTCGGTGGGGTCGAACTCGTAGATCTCGCAGGGCAAGTCTGGTCCGGACAGCAGCAGGGTGCGGCAGCCCAGGCTTTGCGCATGGTCCAGGGCCAAGCGCAGGCACCGTTCGGTGGTCGAACCGGCGCGCGGGGTGCCGCCTAGGCCGAGGATCAATGGGGGAAGAGACATGCGCGCACGGAAGCCAAAGCGCGCAGTCTAGCCGGCCGCTCAAGCCCGGGCACTGCGCGGGTGCATGGCCAGATAATGTGGCCATGAAGGTTTACCGCGCCCGTCGACCGCATGCCTGCCCGCCGTGCGCCCTGACCATCGGCAACTTCGATGGCGTGCATCGAGGCCATCAGGCGATGTTGGCGCTGCTGCGCGGGGAAGCCCGCCAGCGCGGACTGCCCGCGTGCGTGATGACCTTTGAGCCCAATCCGCGCGACTTCTTTGCCCATCGCATGGGACAGCCTGAGCGTGCGCCCTCGCGCGTGGGGTCGCTGCGCGACAAGCTGCTGGAGCTCCAGCGCTGCGGGATTGATGAGGTGGTGGTGACCCGGTTTGATGAGCGCCTGGCCGCGCTCAGCCCCACGGAGTTCATCGACCGGATGCTGCTGCAGGACCTTCGCGCGAAGTACCTGCTGGTGGGTGACGACTTCCGCTTTGGCGCCAAACGCGCCGGCGACTATGCCTTGCTGGATGCGCATGGTGGCGCGCGAGGGCTGGACGTGGCGCGGATGATGAGCTACGAGGTGCATGGTCTTCGGGTATCAAGCTCGGCCGTTCGGCAGGCATTGGCCGACGGTGACATGACGAAGGCCGCTGCGCTGCTGGGCCGACCCTACCGGATCAGCGGGCATGTGGTGCGGGGTCGCCAGTTGGGCCGCCAGTTGGGTGCCAGTGCACCAGGGCGTGATGATGGCTTTCGCACCCTGAACCTTCGCATCGCCCACGCCAAGCCAGCGGCCATGGGGATCTTTGTGGTGGAAGTCCACGGCTTGACACCCAACCCGCTGCCTGGCGTGGCCAGCCTGGGTGTGCGCCCGACCGTGGAAGACGCCGGTCGGGTATTGTTGGAGGTGCATTGCCTGGAGTGGCCACTGGCCACCCATGCGGGCTATGGGCGCGCCGTGGGTGTGGACCTGCTGCACAAGCTGCACGATGAGCTGCGCTACGAATCGCTGCAGGCCCTGGAGCTGGGCATTGCACGCGACGTGAGCGATGCCCGGGCCTGGCTGCAGTCCAGATCGTCCCGCTAGAAGCGCCTGCCCAACCCCATGCCCATGCTGATGGCGCGGGGCTGCTGCACGATGGGGCTGTGTGCAGCCTCGCGCAGCAGCGCCTCGTAGGCCACGGTGCCATAGACCACCCACTGACCATCCAGTTCGCGTCGCCAGTTGGCAAACGCACGCGCATCGGTGATGCCTGCGTTCAACCGGTAGACGGGGAATGCCGAGCGTGAAGCGTCTTCTTGCGTCACGCCATGCAGCTGGTTGGCTTGGCGGGCATCGCGCCACTGGGCCGCCACCCCAGCGGACACGCGCCACCTCCCGTGGGCCAGGAACTCAGGCCGCCACTCGTGCAGCAGGACTGCCTCGGCGCTGGTGCCGGTCCCCCGATCGGTGAGGTCACCCCGCCACACGCCCATCAACTCCCACTGCGGATGCAAGCGCCAGGCGACCAGCACCCGCCCGCGCAGGTGAGCGGGGATGTCGTGCAGGCCCGCCAATCGCCCAATGTCGCCACTCTTGCGCCCCGGTTCGAAGTTCAGCGATGCGCGAAGGCTCAAGCGGTCCCTGGAGAACAGATCAGCGGCAAGGCCGGCTTCGGCCGGCTCGCCGGCGCGGCTGGCCAGGGGACCACCATTGCTCAAGGTCAGTCGGCCTCCGTGCAGCACGAAGTTGGGCGTGAAGGACCAGGACACGCGGTCGCCACCGGCAAACTCGGGGCGCCGAGACACCGACACGCCCAAAGCGCCCAGGCGATAGGCGGACAAAGGCCCCGCCGTGGCGATGGGCTCGGCCTGAGCTGCAGCGGCCAGTGGCCAGGCCAAGGCCAGGACACCCATGCCCCAAACCGCGCCACGAGCCCACCGGGGCCAAGGCGGTGCCGGCGCACAGCGGGAGGCTGACGGTACACTCACGCCATGCATCCTACTGGGCGTCATGGGCTTGTCCTGGGCCTGCTGACCGGCTTGAATCGACGGCATGGTTCGCGCGGGTTGGTGGGTCATGGCTTGGAACCGCACGGTGCCTGCACCCGGCGGCAAACCACGCGCGACCGAATTCGCCGCTGAGCACGGCGGCCCGCCCCGCACGGCTCGGGCGGCCCCGCGAGCCTCAAGCGCTCGATGCTGCCCGGTCTGGCCGGGCCGCACTTGAGCATCCTCTGTCGGACATCCGGCAAACCCGACCAGCCCGGCTGGCCATGATTTGCACCAAGCGGTGCGCCACGACCAGGCCACCGCCTCGATTGAAGCCATGAACGACCACCAGCGAAGCGGCGCGGCCGCATCCAGCCCGGACGGCGGTGACCACCGCCAAACCCTGAACCTGCCCGACACGCCCTTCCCCATGCGCGGAGACCTGCCCAAGCGCGAGCCGGGTTGGATCGACCAATGGGAACGAGAAGGCCGTTACCGTCGCTTGCGCGATGCGCGATGCGGCAAGCCGCTGTTTGTCCTGCATGACGGCCCGCCCTATGCCAATGGCCAGATTCACATGGGCCATGCGGCCAACAAGATTCTCAAGGACATGATCGTCAAGGCCCGGCAATTGGCGGGCTTCGATGCGCAATACGTGCCAGGATGGGATTGCCACGGACTGCCGATCGAAAACGCCATCGAGAAGCAGTTTGGCCGCAGCCTGAGCCGCGACGACATGCAGGCCAAGAGCCGAGCCTATGCGAGCCAACAGATTGCCCAGCAGATGGTGGACTTCAAGCGTCTGGGCGTGCTGGGCGATTGGCCACACCGCTACGCCACGATGGATCCAGCCAATGAAGCCTCGCAGATCCGCGCCTTCAAGCGCGTGATCGAACGCGGCTTCGTGTACCGCGGCTTGAAGCCGGTGCACTGGTGCTTTGACTGTGGCTCCTCGCTGGCCGAGTTCGAGATCGAATACGCGGACAAGAAGAGCACCACGCTGGATGTGGCCTTTCCCTGTGCGGAACCCGAGAAGTTGGCTGACGCATTTGGATTGGCGGCTCTGGAGCAACCGGCCTTCGCGGTGATCTGGACCACCACGGCTTGGACGATTCCGGCCAACCAGGCGCTGAACTTGAATCCCGCGCTGGAGTACGCATTGGTGCAGACCGAGCGGGGGCTGATGATGATGGCCCACTCCCTGGTCGACCCGTGCCTGCAACGCTGGGGTCTGGCGGGCACGGTACTGGCCACCACCCTGGGCGAGACGCTGGGGGGCATCCGCTTCAAGCACCCGCTGGCCGAGACCGACCCCGGCTACGACCGCTTCAGCCCGGTGTTCCTGGCCGACTACGCCACGGCCGAGGACGGCACCGGCATCGTGCACTCGTCGCCGGCTTATGGCCTGGACGACTTCAATGCCTGCCGGGCTCACGGCATGAGCCTGACCGACATCCTCAATCCGGTGCAGGGCAGCGGCGTGTACATGGCCGATTTCCCGCTGTTCGGCGGTCAGCACATTTGGAAGGCCATTCCCCACATCATCCAGACGCTGCGCGCAGCCGGCCGCATCCTCAACACCACCGACATCCAGCACAGCTACCCACACTGCTGGCGCCACAAGACGCCGGTGATCTACCGCGCGCGTGTTCAGCCGGGACAAGGCGTCCAAGACCTTGCGCCAGTTGGCGCTGGATGCCATCGACCACACCAGCTTCTACCCCGAGAACGGCCGCGTGCGACTGCGCGACATGATCGCCAACCGGCCGGACTGGTGCATCAGCCGCCAACGCAGCTGGGGCGTGCCCCTGCCCTTCTTCCTGCACCGGGACTCCGGTGAGCTGCACCCTCGCACGATGGAGATCCTGGATCAGGCGGCCGATATCGTCGAGAAGGGCGGCATCGAGGCCTGGAGCCGCGTCAGCACCGAAGACATCCTGGGTGCCGAAGATGCTGTGCACTACAGCAAGAGCACCGACATCCTGGAAGTCTGGTTCGATTCGGGCTCAAGTTTCTGGCATGTGCTGCGTGCCCAACACCCCGGGGGCTTCCATGCCGACGGCCCAGAGGCCGATCTGTATCTGGAAGGGCACGACCAGCACCGCGGCTGGTTCCATTCCTCCCTGCTGTTGGGCTGCGCCTTGTTCGACCGCGCGCCGTACCGCGGGCTGCTCACCCACGGCTTCGTGGTGGACGGTCAGGGCCGCAAGATGAGCAAGAGCCTGGGCAATGGCGTGGAGCCGCAGCAGGTGTATCAAAAGTACGGCGCCGAAATCCTGCGTCTGTGGTGCGCGGCCACCGACTACAGCGGTGACCTGGGCATCGACGACAAGATCCTGGCCCGGGTGGTGGACGCCTACCGCCGCGTGCGCAACACCCTGCGGTTCCTGTTGGCCAACACCAGCGACTTCGATGCGGCGTCGGACGCGGTGCCGGTGGAGCAGATGCTCGAAGTCGACCGCTACGCTTTGGCGCGAGCTTCGCAGTTGCAGGCCGAGATCTTGGGCCACTTCCAGGTGTATGAATTCCACCCCGTGGTGGCCAAGCTGCAGGTGTACTGCTCAGAAGACCTGGGGGCCTTTTACCTGGATGTGCTGAAGGACCGGCTGTACACCACCGCACCGAAGAGCCTGGCGCGGCGCAGCGCACAGACAGCGCTGTGGCACATCACCCACGCGATGCTGCGCTGGATGGCGCCTTTCCTGAGCTTCACCGCTGAGGAGGCCTGGGCCTTGCACGGTGGCGAGCACCGAAACGAATCGATTTTCTCGCAGGAGTACTGGACGCTGCCGGCCGCCGATGGGGCGCTGCTGGCCAAGTGGGGCCGCCTCATCGAGATTCGGGCTGCGATCAACAAGGCCATTGAGGATGTGCGCACACAGGGGCAGGTGGGCTCTTCGCTACAAGCCGAGGTGCGGGTGCAAGCCGCGCCCGATGACTTGGCCCTGCTGCACAGCTTGGGCGACGACCTCAGGTTCGTGACGATCACCTCGGCCGCGCAGGCGGTTGCCGGCCGCGAGCTGAGCGTACAGGTCATGCCCAGCACGCACGCCAAGTGCGAGCGCTGCTGGCACTGGCGCGCGGATGTGGGGGCCGATGCGGCGCATCCCGGGATTTGCGGGCGCTGCGTGAGCAACCTGCATGGTGCGGGCGAAGTCCGCACCGTGGCGTGACGATGGGCGCGCTGGCCTTCGCAGCTTGCGCACGGCCGGCCGTGACGCTGCCCGCTGCGTGGAGGCCCTCGTGAGCGGCCTCAAGAAGCGCTGGGGGGGCGGCCTGCCGAGCTGGCTGGCGCTGGCCCTGATGGTGATCGTGCTGGATCAGTTCACCAAGGTGTTGATCCTGGGCTCATTCGCCTGGGGCGACTCGATGCCCATCACCTCATTCTTCAACATCGTGCGGGTGCACAACACCGGCGCGGCGTTTTCCTTCCTGGCCGGAGCATCCGGCTGGCAGCGCTGGTTCTTCATCGGCATCGGCGTGGTGGCGTCGGTGTTCATCGTGTGGATGCTGCACCGGCATCCCGGGCAACGCCTGTTTTGCTTTTCGATCACCATGATCCTGGGCGGCGCGCTGGGCAATGTGATCGACCGTGCCGTCCACGGCTACGTGGTGGACATGCTGGACTTCCATGCCGCGGGCTGGCACTTTCCCGCCTTCAATCTGGCCGACAGCGCGATCACGCTGGGGGCGGCCTGCCTGATCCTCGATGAGGTGCTCAGGGTCAGGCGCGGGCGCTGATCGCGCCTGAGGCCAGGCAGGGTCCGTTCAATCCGCTCAAGGCAGCAGGACCGTCGAGCCGGTGGTCTTGCGCGATTCGAGATCGGCGTGCGCCTGGCCCACCTGCGCCAAGGGGTAGCGCTGGTCGATGCGGATCTTCACCTGGCCACTGGTGACCATGGCGAACAGATCGTCAGCCATGGCCTGCGTGCTCTCGCGGGTGGCCAGATGGGTGAACAACGTCGGTCGGGTGACATAGAGCGACCCCTTGGGACCCAAGGCGCCGAGATTGAAGGGGGGCACGGGACCCGAGGCATTGCCGTAGGTGGCCAACAGACCGAAGGGGCTCAGGCAATCGAGCGAGCCTTCGAACGTGTCCTTGCCGATGGAATCGTAGACCGCACGCACGCCCTTGCCGCCGGTGATCGCCTTCACGCGTTCCACGAAGTTCTCGCCGCGGTAGTCGATCACGTGCGAGGCGCCGTGTTCGAGTGCGAGCTTGCACTTGTCTGCGCCGCCGGCTGTGCCGATCAGCTGCAGGCCCATGGCGCGGGCCCACTGGCAGGCGATCAGGCCCACGCCGCCCGCCGCGGCGTGGAAGAGGATGAAGTCACCGGCCTTCAGACCTCCTTGGGGCTGCGTCTTCTTGAGCAGGTACTGCACCGTCAGGCCCTTGAGCATCATGGCCGCACCTTCTTCGAAGCTGATCGCGTCGGGCAGTTTGACCACGCACTTGGCCGGCATCACGCGTGCTTCGCAGTAACTGCCCGGAGGCTGGCTGGCGTAGGCGGCACGGTCGCCCACTGCCAGGTGCGTCACGCCCTCGCCCACCGCTTCCACGATACCCGCGCCTTCCATGCCCAAGGTCATGGGCAGTGCATTGGGGTACAGGCCCGTTCTCATGTACACATCGATGTAATTCAGGCCAACGGCCTTGTGTCGGATGCGAATCTCGCCGGGGCCGGGATCGCCCACCTCGCGGCTGACGACCTGCAGCTGGTCGGGTCCGCCGAATTGGGCAATCTGGATGGCGCGGATGGTGGTGGACATGCAGGGTCTCCATGGAGTCGGTTTGCCGCAAAGTGTGCCACTTCGGACTCGACCCCGTGTTGCCGTTGGCTGAGGGCAGGCTTGCCGCTGCCCACAGGGGCGCCTGGCAAGCGCCAACCCAGCGACGGTGGCGACACAGGCCCATAATCGGCGCGGCATGCCCCACACCCTGAACCTTCGCCTGGTCCTGCTGATGCTGCTGCCGCCATTGATGTGGGCGGGCAACGCCGTGGTGGGACGCCTGATGGTGGGCCTGGTGCCCCCGCTGCAACTGAACCTCCTGCGCTGGAGCCTGGCTCTGCTGATCCTGCTGCCGCTGGGGTGGCAGGCCATCAAGACGGCCGAGCAGCGGGCAGCGCTGTGGGAGAGGCGGGTGCCGCTGGCCGTCCTGGGCCTGCTGGGGGTGGGAGCCTACAACGCGCTGCAGTATCTGGCCCTGACCACCTCGACGCCACTGAACGTGACGCTGATTGCAGCCAGCTCGCCACTGTGGATGCTGTCCATCGGCGCTCTGTTTTACGGACAGAAGCCTGGACCGAGGGAGCTCGTCAGCGCGGCCTGCTCGCTGGCCGGAGTGCTGCTCGTGCTGTCACGGGGGGACTTTTCCCGCCTAGCCGACATCGCCTTCGTACCCGGCGATGTGATGATGATCGGGGCCATCATCTCTTGGTGTTTCTACAGTTGGATGCTGTCCAAGCCACCGGTGGCGCTGCAAACCGGCATCCCCAAGCCCAGCCAGGATTGGGCGGGCTTCCTGCTGGTGCAAACCCTCTTTGGTATCGGCTGGTCGGCCCTGTCGGCTGGGGCTGAAGCGCTGATCGGCGCGGCCGATATTCAGTGGTCTGCCGGCGTGGTGGCGGCCGTCATCTTCACGGCACTTGGGCCTTCCCTGATCGCGTATCGAAGTTGGGGCATCGGCGTGGCGCAAGCCGGGCCGGCACTGGCGTCGTTGTTTGCCAACCTCACCCCGTTGTTTGCCGGGCTGATGCAGGGTGCACTGCTGGGGCAGTGGCCACAGGGCTACCACCTGATGGCGTTCGGGCTCATTGTGGGGGGCATTGCGCTCTCGTCGGTCAAGCGTCAAGGCTGAGAGCCCTGGGCGAATCTCGCGACGATCATCGAAACGGCTGCCCTGGCCAGCAGGACCATCGGGACGCGGCGCGCCCCGGCTGGCCACTGGCGCTCAGAAGGTACCCGGGTAGGCCCCGCCGTCGAGCAGGAGGTTTTGCCCGTTGATGTAGCCCGCATGCGCGCTGCACAGGAATGCGCACACGGCGCCGAACTCTTCGGCCGTGCCAAAGCGACCGGCGGGGTTGGCTTCTCGACGCGCCGCTGTGACGTCCTCAAGGGACTTGCCCGTGGCGCGTGCGGCGCCCGCCAAGGTGGTGCGCAGACGATCGGTGTCGAAGGGCCCGGGCAGCAAGGCGTTGATGGTGACGTTGCGTGAGGCCAGTCGCTTTTGCCGCGCCACGCCGGCCACGAAACCGGTCAGGCCCGAACGGGCGCCGTTGCTCAAACCCAGCACGTCAATGGGCGCTTTCACGGCAGCCGAGGTGATGTTGATGATCCGACCAAAGCCGCGCTCGGCCATGCCATCGACCGTGGCCTTGATCAGCTCAATGGGCGTGAGCATGTTGGCTTCCAGGGCCTTGATCCAGGTCTGGTGGTCCCAGTCTCGGAAGTCGCCAGGCGGGGGACCACCAGCGTTGTTGATGAGGATGTCCACCTGGGGGCAGGCGGCCAGCGCCGAGGCGCGGCCTTCGGAGCTCGTGATGTCGCCGGCCACCGCATGGACGATGACCTTCGGGTTGAGCGCACGCAGCTCGCGCGCGGTGGCCTGCAGTGCTTCATCACCGCGGGCGGTGACCACCACGTTCACGCCCTCACGCACCAGGGCCTGCGCGCACCCGCGTCCCAGGCCTTTGCTGGCTGCGCACACCAAGGCCCAGCGGCCCGCTATTCCAAGGTCCATGTCTGCATGCTCCGTGATCCATGAAACGGCCCGGTCAGCGCCATCGCGCCAACAGGCCCACACCCAGCAGCACCAAGAGGGTGCCCGCCAGTATCCATACGGTGAAAGGCTCGCCCAACAACCACACGCCCAACGCAATCGTGGCCAAGGGCCCGATCATGCCCACCTGTGAACTGAGCGCTGGCCCGATCCGCTCGATGGCCATCATCACCGCCAGGACCGGCATCACGGTGCACAGCAGCGCATTCAGCACGCTCATCCACATCACGGGCTCGGGCACCACGATAGCCGAAAGTGGATGCACCACGACAAAGTGCAGCACACACAGCACACCCGCCACGCTGCTGGCCCAACCGGTGAGCCGCAGAGAACCCAGGCGCGCCACCACCTCCCCACTGGCCAAGAGGTAGCCCGAATAACTCAAGGCGCTACCCAGTACCAAGGCCGCACCCAGAGCAGTGGCCGCCGGGCCGACCGCCAGGCCCAGCGCCAGCCCGCCTGCAGGCGTCGAGGGTTCCACGAGTTCGTGCCCGAACACCACCAGGACCCCGGCGTAACTGATTCCAGCAGCCACCCACTGCCGCGCCGTCACCCGCTTCTTCAGGACCAACACCGCCAGCACCATGACAAAGGTCGGCCCCAGGTACAGGATCAGCCGCTCCAGGCTGGCCGAGATGTACATCAGCCCATAAAAGTCCAGCATGCTGGAAAGGTAGTAGCCGGAGAAGCCCAAGGCTGCAATGGTGAGCGCGTCGCGCCGCGTCAGCGGTTGGGCGCCCCGCGCACCCCACCAGGCCATGGCCATGAACAAAGGCAAAGCCAAGATCATTCGCCAGGCCACCACCGTCACGGCATCCACTCCGTGGCGATACATCAGCTTGGCCAGGATGGCCTTACCCGCGAAGCCCAGGGCAGCCACCGCGGCCAAGGCCATGCCCTGCCCAAAGCGGACACCACTGACCGGACCCGTGCTGGCGGCGAAGACGCTCACCAGGCCACGGCCGCGCCGTCGCGTCGCGGATCGCTGGCGGCCACATAACCCTCCACAGCCGGATCCCCCAGACGCCAGATGAACTGCCCCGCACCAAAATCCATGTAGGTGTCGTTCAGGCCCTCGAGCTGATGGCCCATGTCGGCAAGCCCTTGCAGGGTTTGGACCGGCATGTGCGGCTCCACATTCACCGACAAGCCACCGTTGACGCGCCAGCGTGGCCCATCACAGGCCATCTGCGGGTTCTGGCCGTAGTCCAGCATGCGCACCATCGTCTGCAGATGCCCCTGAGGCTGCATGTGACCGCCCATCACCCCGAAGCTCATCACCGGTTGGCCGTCCTTGGTCAGGAAAGCCGGGATGATGGTGTGAAAAGGCCGCTTGTGCGGTGCCACCACATTGGCGCTGGACTCATCCAGCGTGAAGCCGTGTCCGCGGTTTTGCAGGCTGATGCCCCAATCGGACACCACCACGCCGGAGCCAAAGCCCATGTAATTGCTTTGAATGAGGCTGACCATCATGCCGCTGCGGTCGGCTGCGGTGAGGTAGATGGTGCCCCCTCGCGGCAAGTCGCCAGCCTTGAAGTCCTGCGCACGGCGGCGGTCGATGAGCTTGGCCCGTTCAGCCAGGTAGGACGGATCCAGCATCTGCTCGGGCGTGACGCGCATCGTGCGTGAGTCGCTGACATGGCAGTACACATCGGCGAAGGCCAGCTTCATCGCTTCGATCTGCAGGTGGCAGCTCATGGTGCTGTCCACCGCATGCTCGCCGATGTTGAGGTGTTCCACGATGCCGGCGGCCATCTGCGCAGCGATGCCCTGTCCATTGGGTGGAATCTCGTGGAGTGTGTGGTCACGGTAGTTCTGGGCCAAAGGCATGACCCACTCGGGACGGTAGGCGGCCAGGTCAGATGCGGTCAGAACACCGCCATGTGCTTGCACATGGGCCGCGATGGCCTGCGCCACTTCACCGCAGTAGAAAGACTCGCCTCGGGTGCGCGCGATTTCCCGCAAGGTGCGGGCCGCTGCGGGCATGGCGAACCGTTCACCCACCTGCGGCGCGCGGCCGTGGGGCAGGAACACCGATGCAAAGCCCGGCTGCCGCGTGAGTTCTTCCACCCCGGCGGCAAGCGCCCACTTCTCCTGGACCACGACCGAAACGGCATAGCCGCGTTCGGCGATCTCGGTGGCTGGGGCCAGCACATCGCCAAAGGGCAGGCGTCCCATGCGGTCGTGCAGGGCCACCCAACCCGACACTGCACCGGGCACCGTGATCGCGTCCACCCCGCGGCGGGGCATCTGCTGACCATACTTGCCCGTGAAGTACGTCGTGTTCCAGGCTGCCGGCGAGTGCCCTGAGGCGTTCAAGCCCAACAACTGCGAGCCGTCCCACACGATGGCAAACAAGTCAGAGCCCAGTCCATTGCTGCAGGGCTCGACCACGGTCATGCAGGCGGCCATGGCCACCGCGGCGTCGACCGCATTGCCTCCGGATTGCAGCATCTTCAGGCCTGCCTGAGCAGCCAGTGGGTGCGAAGTGGCGGCCACATCACGGCCAAAGACCGGCGTGCGGCGGCTGGTGTAGCGGTGGCGGTAGTCGAAGTTCATGGACTGGGCAGACGATGGGCGCAGCCCATCATTGTCCGACGATGCAGGCCGCACCGCGCAGCGGCTTCGGAATGGGCACAATTCCGCCCCATGCCTCCAATCTCTTCCCACGCTGACTCGGGTGTGGCTTCATGGGTGGGTCCCGCCCGCCGTGTGGCTGGCGCTGCGGCGGCTGCCTGGGTGTTGACGTGCGCGCCGGGCTCGGCTGCTGCAGCCCCGGGACTGATCGCCGGCGCCTGGTCGACCACCCAGGCTGCTGCCGCATCGGCCGTGGACACGTTGGGCCAGGGCTGGGAGGAAGGCCACTGGCGCGCCGCCGTGTCCCCCTACGCGCCCCATTTGCGCTACAGCCCCGAGCACGCCGACGTGTGGGCGGTCGCCCTGGAACGCCAACGAGCCGACCCCTGGATGGCCGGGGCCTCGTTCTTCAGCAACTCCTTCGGCCAGCCCAGCGGCTATCTTTACCTGGGCCGGCGCTTTCCGTCATTGATGGGCCATCCGCAACTCTTCGGCCAGCTCTCCGGCGGCTTGTTGTACGGCTACCGCGGGAAGTACCAGAACAAGGTCCCCTTCAACCACAACGGCTTCTCACCGGGGGCGTTGGCCTCCATCGGCTGGCAGTTCAACCGTCAGGCTTCGCTGACCGTTCATGCGATCGGCGACGCCGCGGTGATGTTCCAGTTCGGCTGGGATTTCCGCTGAACAGCGCTCACTCTTCCTGGAACGCCTTCTCACGGCTGCGCTTGATCGAAGGCAGGGACACCACCACGATCATCAGCGCGGCGGCGATCAGCAGCCCCGCAGACAGCGGACGCGTCAGGAAGGTGGACCAATCCCCACGCGACAAGAGCAGCGCGCGTCGGAGGTTTTCTTCCATCATCGGGCCCAGGATGAAGCCCAATAGCAGCGGAGCGGGTTCACACTTGAGCTTGTAGAACGCATAGCCGAAAAGGCCGAAGATCACCGCCATGTACACATCGAAGTTGTTGTTGTTCAGTGTGTACAGGCCAATGCAGCAGAACACCAGGATGGCCGGATACAGCAGGCGGTAGGGGACCGTCAGCAACTTGATCCAGATGCCGATCAGCGGCAGGTTCAGGACCACCAGCATCAGGTTGCCCACCCACATCGACGCAATCAGACCCCAGAAGAGTTCAGGGTTGCTCTGCATCACCTGAGGGCCGGGTTGAATGCCCTTGATGGTCATGGCACCCACCATCAGGGCCATCACCGCGTTGGGTGGGATGCCCAGCGTGAGCATGGGAATGAAGGAGGTTTGGGCACCCGCGTTGTTGGCTGACTCCGGGCCCGCCACGCCCCGGATGTTGCCTTCGCCAAAGGGCACCTCGTGCGGCTTGAGAGACAGCTTCTTCTCGATGGTGTAGGCCGCAAATGACGACAACAACGCGCCGCCGCCCGGCAACACACCCAGGACGGACTGCGCGGTGGGCATCAGCCCCTTCACATCCTTGGTGAACACCTGGCGGTCTTCTTCAGGCATGCCCAGGTTGCTGATGATTTCACCGAAGCCGAACACACCCATGGCGATGGCCACAAAGCCAATGCCGTCGGTCAGCTCGGCCACGTCAAAGCTGTAGCGCGGCACGCCCGAGATCACATCGGTGTTGATCTGGCCCAGCAGCAGACCCAGGAGGATCATGGCAATCGCCTTGATCAGCGAGCCCGAGGCCAACACCACGGCACCGATGAGGCCCAGCACCATGAGCGAGAAATACTCGGCCGGGCCGAACTTGAAGGCCAACTCCGTCAGCGGCGGCGCAAAGGCCGCGATGATCACGGTGCCCACGCAGCCCGCAAAGAAGGAGCCCAGTCCGGCAGCCGCCAGCGCGGGGCCGGCCCGGCCCTTGCGCGCCATCTTGTAACCGTCCAACGCCGTGACGACCGAGGACGACTCACCCGGCACGTTGATCAGGATGGCGGTGGTGGAGCCCCCGTATTGGGCGCCGTAATAGATGCCCGCCAGCATGATCAGAGCAGGCGTGGCGTCCAGCGTGTAGATGCTGGGCAGCAACATGGCAATGGTGGCCACCGGACCCAGGCCCGGCAGCACACCGATCAGGGTGCCCAGAATGGAGCCAAACAGGGCATACGCCAGGTTCTGTAACGTCAGCGCGGTCTGAAAGCCCAGCGCGAGGTTGTTGAGAAGTTCCATGTCGTGTTGCCCCTTAGCCTGCCGACTGCAGGAAACCCGGCAGCAGCGGAATCGTCAAGCCCAGACCCTTGATGAAAATGAGCCAGGAAAACACCGTGAGGAACGCGGCACTGCCCAGAGTGCCCTTCCACGTGAATTCGTGACTGGCCAGGCTGGAGAGGATCACCAGCAGGGGCAACGCGATGAACATGCCCAGGACAGGCAACAGCAGCCCGAACAGCGAAACCGCCGCCAAGATCACCAGCAAGGGCTTCCAGGCGATGTCGCCGATGGGCTCGCCGTCCTCGGTCTCGATGGTCAGCGCCTCAAACAGAATGAAGGCGCCCAACAAGGCCAGGAGCACGCCCAGGCCAAAGGGGAAGTAGCCAGGCCCCGGCCGGGCCGAGGAGCCGAAGCTGTAGTTGGCCACGGCGCCCCAGGCGAACAGGGCGCCGGTCACCAAAAACATCAAGCCGGACCAGAAGTCCCGCTGGCTCTTGATCTTCATATCGAAACACCTCCAGGCGATGGGACGCAGCGCCCCCGCACCGCAAATTCTAGGCAGCACCGACCCTTCTTATCGTGTGGTTAACACGCACATGCACTCCAGTGCATGTTGGGTTCGATCGTGCTACAGCGGCCGGATCATCTTCAACCACTTCGTCGCCGGCAAGTCCAGTTGATCCTCGATGAACAGGGCCCGTGCCCGCAGTTCAGCACGATCGGGTACGGTCACGCCGCGAGCGGCGATCACCACGGTGTTGCCTTCCTTGGTGGGCTGGACGCGCCAGGTCTGTTCGCAACCAAAGGCCGCCGCGATGCGCTGAGCACTGCGCTCAAAACTCGACAAACGGCCAAACAGGTTGACCGCCATCACACCGCCCGGCGCCAACGCGGCGTGGCAGTGCGCATAAAAGCCTTCGGAGTCCAGCACGGGCGCGGCGGCCTCGTGGTCATAGAGGTCCACATGCAACAGGTCGATGCGGCCACGCTGTTGGGCCTGACCTATCCAGGCACCGGCGTCCTCGCACAAGACCTGAAGTCGAGGGTCGTCGCGGGGTAAGTGAAAGTACTGGCGACAGGCGCGGATCACCGCGGGGTTGAGCTCGATGGCGGTTGTGCGCATCCCCAAACGCCCGTGCGTGAAGCGCGTGATGGCCGCCGCCCCCAATCCCAACTGGACCGCGTGCCCCTGACTCCATGGGCCGCTGGGGCGCCACAACAGAGCGGCCATCATGCGTCGCGGATATTCAAGTTCGATGGCATCGGGCTGAGACAGCCGCATGGCCCCCTGGACCCAGGGGGTGTCCAGGTGGAGATAGCGCACACCCGCGTGCTCGGACACCGTCACCATCGGCAGGTCATGCCCGCTGGACCGGCTCACGGCGAACAGGCCTTGAGTTGCGCCAAGCGCGGCAGCACACGCTCGGCATTGGCCGCGGTGATGCGCGCCGTTTCCGGCAGGCTCCAGCCCCGCAGATCAGCCAACACCTGACCGATGACTGGCACCTGTGCGGGCTCGTTGCGCACTGGCGGGAATTCATGCCGAACCGCTGCTGGCCGATACAGCCCCTTGGGAGGAATGTCCGGCGCATCGGTTTCCAGCACCAAGGCCGTTGCCGGCAGGTCCACCGCCAGACGGCGAATCTGAAGCGAGCGCTCGAAGGTGAGCGTGCCGCCAAAGCCCAAGGCGAAGCCCAGCTCGGCGAAGCGCTGGGCTTGCAGATGGCTGCCGTTGAAGGCGTGGGCAATGCCACCGGGAACCCCAAACCGACGCAGGCCCTTGAGCAGGGCATCGGCCGAGCGGCGAACATGCAGCAGCACGGGCAGGTTCCGCGCGCGGGCCAGGATCAGCTGAGCTTCGTAGAAGTGCGCCTGCCGCTGCAGATCCTGATGGGGCACAAAGTGATCCAGGCCGATCTCGCCCACGGCGACCAGACGCGGGTCATCGTGCCACTCATCGAGCAGCCCAGCCAAGGTTCGCAGGTCCTCGTCGACCGACAAGGGGACGGCCAAGGGATGGATGCCCAAGGCATACGCCGCGTCAAAGGCATGCGCGAGCTCACGCACCCGGGCTGCATCGGCCACACGCACGGCCGGCAACACCAGGCGCGTCACGCCCACGGTTCGCGCTCGGCAGACCACATCTGCCACATCGTGCGCAAACTCCGGCGCATCGAGGTGGCAGTGGGTGTCAATCCATTCGATCATGGACGGGGCCCGCCACATGACCACCCACCAGCTGCAGTCGGTCATCGCAGCGGCGCGCCAGGTGCTCATCATGGGTGACCACCAGCAGGGCCGCCCCCTCTTCGTGCGTGCGCCGCAGCAGCAGGTCAAACACCGAATCGGCGGTGCGGCGGTCCAGGTTGCCGGTGGGCTCATCAGCCAGGATGCAGGCCGGGCGCGTCACCAGGGCACGGGCGATGGCCACCCGCTGCCGCTCGCCTCCGCTCAGCTCCGCGGGGCGGTGCAGCGCGCGCTCGCCCAAACCCACGGCCCGCAGGGCCTGCAAGGCCTCTTGCCTGGCGGCCTGCACCGGAAGGCGCCGAATGCGCAGCGGCATGGCCACATTGTCCAGCGCGGTGAATTCCGGCAAGAGATGGTGAAACTGGTAGACGAAGCCCAGGTGCTGGTTGCGCCAGGCGCCCTGCTCGGCCACCCCCATGCCGGCCCAATCACGGCCCATCAGCTGCACCGTGCCCGCCGAAGGTTGGTCCAGCCCACCCAAGAGATGCAGCAGCGTACTCTTGCCAGAGCCCGATGCACCCACCAGTGCCGTGCTGTGTCCGCGCTCCACCCGCAGGTCGACGCCCTCCAGCACACTGACATTCAATGGGCCTTCGGTGTAGCGCCGCGAGACACCCCGCGCCTCGATCACCACGCCCGGTCCTGCGGTTGGCGGACGGATTCGATCAGGCGTCTCACTCATATCGCAGGGCCTGTGCCGGCTGCACCCGAGAGGCCCGCCAACTCGGGTACAGCGTGGCCAAGAAAGCCAGCACGAGAGACACCACGGCAATGGGCACGATGTCGCCCCACTGCGGGTCGCTGGGCATGCGGCTGATCACATAGATGGACGCCGGCAGGAAACTGGTGGACAGCAACCGCTCCAAGGCCGGCACGATGGTGTCCACGTGAAAGGCCACCAACAAGCCCAGACCCACGCCGGCGGCCGTGCCCATCACACCCGCCGTGGCACCCTGCACCATGAAAATGGCCATGATCGAACGTGGGCTGGCTCCGAGGGTGCGCAAGATGGCGATGTCGGCACGCTTGTCGGTCACCGTCATCACCAGCGTGCTGACCAAGTTGAAGGCCGCCACCGCCACGATCAGCGTGAGGATGATGAACATCAGGCGCTTTTCCAATTGCACCGCATCGAACCAATTCCGGTTGGTGCGCGTCCAATCCCGCACCACGACATCAGGGCCCAGGTGCTGCTGAAGCTGAGCCGCCACCGCGCGCGCGGCCTGCTGATCCTGCAGTCGCAACTGCACACCCGTAGGCCCTTCCACACGCAGCAACCGAGCCGCATCGTTGAGGTGCATCAAGACCAGGGTGCTGTCAAATTCGTAGTGGCCCGACTCGAACACCCCCGCCACACGTACTGTCTTCAAGCGCGGCACCACACCGGCGGGCGTCACTTGGCCGCCCGGGGTGATGAGCGTCAAGGCCGATCCTTCACCCACGCCCAACTGGCGTGCGACCTCGACCCCCAACAGCACCTGCCACTGGCCGGGCTGCAAGCGTTGCAACAAGTCCGGTTGTCGGCGCGCCAACTCGGTCACCTCACCTTCGTGCGCCGGGTCCACACCGCGCAACACCACCCCCCGCATGTCCTGACCGCGCGCAGCCAGCACCTGTGACGTCACGTAGGGAGCGGCACCTCTGAGCTGCTCTCCCACGCCTGGCGTTCGAGAGGCCTGCCGGGCAAGGGCTTGCCAGTCCGTCAGGGCTTGACCGTCGGCGGCCATCAACTCCACATGCGGAATCACCCCCAGCATGCGGTCGCGCACCTCTTTTTGGAAACCGTTCATCACCGACAGCACGATGATCAGGGCCGCCACACCCAGCGCGATGCCCAGCATGGACACGGCCGAGATGAAGGAGATGAAGCCATTGCGCCGCCCTGCGCGGCCCGAACGCGTATAGCGCCAGCCCACCTGAAGCTCGAATGGGATCGCGAAACCTGACATGACGCCGATTCTGCCCGAGGGCATCAGGATAATCGCCGGATGCACCTGATCCTGATGACCGAAGCGGCGCAAGGCGGCACCGCGACTGAAGCGCCGCCAGACGGCCAGCTCGAGGGCCTGGTCGAACGCTGGAACCCGCTGATGACGCGCTTGGTGCCCCAGTGGTCGCTGCAGGAAGAGGACGATGCGCTGAACACCCTGGCCGAACGGGCCCGGGCCCAGCTGGTGTGGGGGCGCACGCTGAACACCGAAGACGATGGCCGGCTGCCCCTGGAGGCCTGGGACCTGGGGGACTGTTCGGGCACACCCTGGGCCCGCCTGAGCCCCTTCCACGGTCTGGTGGGCAGTGACCGCATCACCTTGCTGCCGCCGGCCGAGCTGCGCCTGAGCGAGGTGGAATCACGCCAGTTGTTCGCCGCCGTACAACCCCTGTTCGCCACCGAAGGCGTGCGCCTGGAATGGCACGGCCCTCTGCACTGGCGGGTCCAGCACGACAGCCTGCAGGCCTTGCCCTGCGCCAGCCTGGCCCGTGCCGCGGGTGACTCGGTTCAGCGCTGGCAGGGCCGAACCCCACTGGCGGCTGCACGGCTGCTGCGCCGCTTGCAAAACGAAGCCCAAATGGTGCTGCACGACCACCCCGTCAACCGTGCACGAGACGAGCAAGGTCTGCTCACGGTCAACTCCCTGTGGCTGGACCATGCCGGAGCCGCCGACACTCAGGCCGTCGGGTCGCAAGGCCAAGCACGGGAGCAGGCCCTGCGCTCCACTGTCCTGGTGGAGCCCCTGGTGAAGGCCAACAGCGCTTTGCAGGCCTGGGTGGACGCGGCCTTGCCTGCACCGCCTGATTCCGAAAGCGAACCGGTTCTGGTGCTGTGTGGCCGCCATGGCGCTCAGGCCTTCACCATGCGACGCCTACCCAGCGGCTGGCTGGGTGCGCTGCAGCGCACACTCAAGCGCCCGCCGCGCACCCGGTCACTGAGCAGTTGGTTGCAAACGCTGGACGCGCCGGCCCATGAGGCGCCCCGATGAGCGCGGACACCGACGGCGGCACGCCCATCGCCCTGGTGCCGCGCGAGGTGCCCCCTCGCGCGGCGTACACGCTCGAGCAGGCGGGGATACATCCCTTGTTGGCGCGTCTGTATGCCGCGCGCGGTGTTCGTCATCCGCAAGAGCTTGATGAGCATTTTCAGCACCTGATCCCGCCGAGTGAACTCACCCATGCGGACCGCGCCGCCTCGCTGCTGGCCGATGCGATCGCCCAGGGCCGCAGCCTGTGTGTGGTGGCCGACTACGACTGCGATGGCGCCACCGCCTGCGCCGTGGCCCTGCGCGGCTTGAAGATGTTGGGCGCGCGCGCCAACGCCCTGCACTATGTGGTGCCTGACCGCAGTGTGCACGGCTATGGCCTCACGCCGGCCATCGTGGACCTGGCCCTGCAGCGCCACGCCGCACAACCGCCCGACGTGCTGATCACGGTGGACAACGGCATCGCCAGCGTGGCGGGCGTGGCCCACGCGCGCGCGCAAGGTCTGCAGGTCTTGGTGACCGACCACCACTTGCCCGCAGAGGAAACACCGGCTGCCGACGTGATCGTCAACCCCAACCAGAGGGGCTGTGGCTTTCCCAGCAAGCACCTGGCGGGCGTGGGGGTGATGTTCTACGTCCTGATGGCCCTGCGCGGTGAATTGCGACGGCGCGGCGCATTCGACGAGCACACGCAACCCAAGTTGATCGAGCTCTTGGACTTGGTGGCCCTGGGAACGGTGGCCGATGTGGTCAAGCTCGACGCGAACAACCGGCGCCTGGTGGCGCAGGGACTGCGGCGCATTCGCAGTGGGCGGATGCAGCCCGGCATAGCCGCGCTGTTTGCCGTGGCAGGGCGCGACCCACAGCAGGCCACTTCACAGGACTTCGGCTTCGCCCTTGGCCCGCGCATCAATGCAGCTGGCCGGCTGTCGGACATGACGCTGGGTATCGAATGTCTCACCACCGATGACCCAGCGCGCGCGGCGGAGTTGGCGCAGACCCTGGACGGCATCAACCGGGAACGGCGATCGGTGGAGGACGGCATGCGAGACCAGGCCGAGCGCTTGATGGCGCAGTTGGCCTTGGGGCCCGAGCCGCCACAGGCGCCCACGGCACTCAGCCTGTTTCACCCCCAGTTTCACGAAGGTGTGGTCGGGATACTGGCGGGGCGTCTGAAAGACCAACTCCACCGGCCCGTGTTTGTGTTTGCCCGCGGACAGGACGGCCTGCTCAAGGGTTCAGGTCGTTCCATCGAAGGCTTTCACCTGCGCGATGCGCTGGACCTCATCAGCAAACGGCAACCCCAGGCCTTGGTTCGCTTTGGCGGCCATGCGATGGCTGCCGGCTGCACCTTGGCTCCTGATGCCTTCGAGGTCTTCTCCGACGCCCTGCGTGAGGTGGCGGGCCAATGGCTGGACGAGGCGACCCTGCAGCGGCGTTTGCGTATCGATGGCGCACTGCCACCGGAGTCCTTCAACCCCGAGGTGGCGCGGCTGCTGCGTGCGCAGGTGTGGGGCCAAGGCTTTGAGGCCCCAGTGTTCTGCGAGCGGATGAGGATCCTCACTCAGCGTGTGGTCGGGGACAAACACTTGAAGCTCAGCGTGCGTCCAGCAGCTGATGCGCGCGCCGCCGCACGCGAGGCGATCTGGTTTCAACGCACCCAACCCCTGGGTGACGACGTGGTGCTGGCCTACCGTCTGGAACTCCACGAGTGGAACGGTCGGGTGACCCCACAAATGGTGGTGGTGGCCCAGCGGGCGGATTGACTCGCGTATCGGAGCCTAGACCAAGACCTCGACCACACGCGGATGGCCCAGAAAATCCTGAGGGCTGGCGCTGGCCCCGTAGGCGCCGGACTGGAAGACCACGACCAGATCGCCCGGCTCGGCGCGGGCCAATTCCATCCGATCGGCCAACAGATCGAGCGGTGTGCACAAAGGCCCCACGACACTGGCGATCTCGACCTCCTCAGGCCTTGCGTGTAAGCGGGTGCCGATGACCACCGGGTAGTTGCGCCGCACCACTTGGCCGAAGTTGCCCGATGCGGCCAGGTGATGGTGCAGGCCACCATCGGTCACGAGAAACACCTGGCCCCTTGAGACCTTGCGGTCCAGCACGCGGGCCACGTAGATGCCGGCCTCAGCCACCAGATAGCGGCCCAACTCCAACACCAATCGGGCCTGCGGCAGCTCACCGGCCGCACGGTGCTCAAGGCCTGCCAGGTTCTGTCCGATGGGCTCGAGGTCAAGGGGACGGTCGCCGGGAAAGTAGGGCACACCAAAGCCACCGCCCAGGTTAAGAAACCGAACCGGCGCCGGCGCCTGCTCGGCCAGCCGCAGGGCCAGTTCGTAACTCAGGCGCTGGGCTTCGCAGATGGCCTCAGCTCGCAGGTTCTGTGAACCCGCATACACATGAAAGCCCTCAAAGCCCAAGCCCAGGCGGCCCACCTCGGTCAGCAGCGCAGGCACCGCCTCGGCATCGATGCCGAACGGTTTGGCCCCACCGCCCATCCTCATGCCCGAGCCCTTGAGTTCAAAGTCCGGGTTCACGCGCAGGGCCACCCGGGCAGCCTTGCCCATGGCGTCTTGTGCGGCGGCCAGCACGGGCAGCTCGCGTGGGCTCTCCACATTCACCAGCACTCCGGCCTTCACGGCCTGCTGCAATTCCGCATCGCGCTTGCCCGGTCCGGCAAAGCTGATCTCCTGCGCCGGTGCGCCGGCTTCCAGGGCGCGCTGCAACTCGCCACCCGAGGCCACATCGACGCCGTCCACGAGGCCCACCATGAGCCGCAGCAGCTCGGGCATCGGATTGGCCTTCATCGCGTAATGCAGCCCCACGCGCGCAGGCAACACGGCCCGAAGCTGCGCCACGCGTGCGTGCAGCATGGCGCGGTCATAGGCGAAAAAGGGGGTGCCCACACGCCGTGCGAGTTCGGTGATCGTCAAGCCACCCACCACCAACTCACCATCTCGGGCCGAATAGCCGGTCGGGGGAGTATGCCGGGGTCGGTCTGCGGGCGTTTGGGGTAAATCGACTGGACGGTGCACAGGCGTTGTCATGTTGGCCCCAAGTGTGCCCAAAAAAGCCCGGCAATAGCCCTCGAAGCCTGACGGCGGCAGGCCCGATAACATGCGCATGTGAACATCCTCACCAACGCCGACCTCCATTGCCACTCGGACGTTTCCGACGGCACCTTGTCACCCGAAGCCCTGGCCGCCCGCGCCAAGGCCAACGGTGTGGAGCTGTGGGCGCTGACCGACCATGACGAATTGGGTGGCCAGCGCCGCGCGATGGCGGCGGCGGCGGCCCATGGCCTGCCTTACCTCACGGGGACCGAGATCTCGGTCACCTTTGCCGGCACCACGGTGCACATCGTGGGCCTGGGCGTCGACCCCGACCACGCCACGCTGCAGGCCGGACTGCGGGCGACGCGCGGGGGTCGCGAGAACCGCGCGCGCGAGATGGCCACCCAACTGGCCGCAGTGGGCATCCCGGGAGCCTTTGAGGGCGCGCTGCAGTATGTGGGCAACCCTGACTTGATTTCCCGCACCCACTTCGCCCGCTTCCTCGTGGAGGCTCGGGTCTGCGCCAGCACCCAAGAGGTGTTTCGACACTACTTGACCGAAGGCAAACCCGGCTTTGTGCCCCATCGTTGGGCTGCTTTGGGTGATGCGGTATCGTGGATCACGGGTGCGGGTGGCTTGGCGGTGATCGCCCACCCAGCACGCTACCGGTTGACGCCCACGGAGGAATACGCCTTGTTCAGTGAATTCAGGGAGCATGGTGGCACGGGCGTTGAAGTGGTCACGGGCAGCCACACCGCGGCCGAGTATGTGAAATACGCGGAGATGGCTCAGGAGTTCGGGCTGTATGCGTCTCGGGGCAGCGACTTCCATTCGCCCGAAGAGAGCCACACCGATCTGGGCGGCTTGCCCGATTTGCCGGGGGCCTTGCGGCCGGTGTGGGAAGCCCTGTCGCACCGTGTGATCCGACCCCATTGAGCCCTTCCCTCTGATGGCGCAGTACTTCGAACTCCATCCCCAGAATCCCCAGCCCCGCCTGATCGACCAAACGGCCCGAATCCTGCACCAAGGCGGACTGGCGGCGATCCCCACCGACTCCAGCTATGCGCTGGTTTGCCACCTGGACGACAAGGCTGCCGCCGAAAAACTGCGCCGGGTGCGTGGGGTGGACGAACGGCATCATCTGACGCTGATGTGTCGTGACCTGAGCGAGCTGGCCAGCTACGCGCGGGTCGACAACCGGCAATACCGCCTGCTCAAGTTGGCCACGCCCGGCCCCTACACCTTCATTCTGGAAGCGACCAAAGAAGTGCCCCGCCGCCTGAGCCACCCTTCGCGTCGCACCATCGGCCTGCGCGTTCCCACGCACAAGGTCACTCAAGCCCTGCTGGAACGACTGGGCCAACCGCTGCTGAGCACCACGCTCATCCTGCCCGAGCGCGAGTCGGCGCTGAACGACCCCATGGACATCCGCCAATGCCTGGAACACCAGATTGAGGCCGTGTTGGATGCCGGCGCCTGCTCCATGGAGCCCACCACCGTGATCGACCTCAGCACCGCTGAGCCCACGATCCTGCGCTTGGGCAGCGGAGACCCCGAGGCCTTGGGGCTGGTGGCACCTGCCCACTAGCGGCCAGGCGCGAGCCGGCGCCACATTCGACACTTCGCCCCTGCAAGCGCAGCTCGCAGCGACGGGCTCTGCCGGCTCTACCGGCTCTACGGACTCAAATGGCCGCCGTCACCACCACTTCAATCTTCCACTCGGGCCTGGCCAGATCGGCCTTCACCGTGGCCCGCGCAGGCGTGTGCCCCGGAACCACCCAGGCTTCCCACACGGCATTCATCGCCGCGAAGTCGGCCAAGTCCTTGATGAAGATCTGCGCCCTCAGGATCTTGCTCTTGTCGCTTCCGGCACGGGCCAGGAGGGAATCGATGGCCTTGAGGACCTGCTGGGTCTGGCCCGTGATGTCCAGGCTGCCATCTTCAGCGACCTGACCGGCCAAGTACACCGTGCCGTTGTGAACGGCCATTTCGCTCATTCGGGGACCGACATCAAATCGCTCAATCATGGGTTTGCTCGTGGTTCGGGTTGAGGTGGGGATATGGGCGCTTAAAGGCCTTGAGCTCGATGGTTGGCTGGGCGCTCAGGACTTCTGTCCGATCTTGGTTTCGGTACCGGCCAGCAACTTGCGGATATTGCCCTCATGGCGCCAGATCAGCAGCAGGCTCATCACCGCGATGGCCAGCGTGGCCTCACTGGCGCCCCAGATCAGCGCGTGATAGAAGGGCGCGAAGGCTGCTGCCACCAATGCGGCCAAGGACGAATAGCGGAAGAAATAGGCGATCAGCAGCCAGGAGGCCAAGGTCGCGCCACCGAGGATGGGATTGAAGGCCAAGAGCACGCCGGCAGCCGTGGCCACCCCCTTGCCGCCCTTGAAGCGAAAAAAGACCGGCCACAGGTGGCCCATGAACGCCGCCAGGCCGATGAGTGCGACCGTGCCCTCTTCCCAACCCATGCCCGCTTGGTGATGCGCGGCCAAGGCCACCGGGACCACGCCCTTGAGGGCATCCAACAGCAAGGTCAGCGCCGCGGCCTGCTTGTTGCCCGATCGCAGGACATTGGTGGCCCCGGGGTTGCCGGATCCGTAGGTACGGGGATCGTCCAACCCCATGAGGCGACTGACCAACACGGCGAACGACAAGGAGCCCACGAGGTAGGCCGCCAGTACAGCCCAAAGGGTTTGCAAGTTCTCCATCAACGTGAAGTGTAAACATGGGGCATCATGCCGGAATGATCCCTCCCCGGAACGCTGCTGTACCCCCCCCCGGCACCGCAGCTGGCGGGGACGCATGGCCCATTCGGGCTCATCTGGACCTGCACGAGGAACTGCACGCGAGACCGGCCATGCCCGCTCGGTCGCCTGGTGTGGTGTCCTACTGGGCCCAGCACGAGATGGACCCGTCCAAGGCGCTGGCAGCCTTGGGCGCGCTGTGCGAGGCCATCGGGCACGCTGCACCACCGGCCGCCGCTCGTCACTTCGTGGTGAAGTCCGCCGCCTTCGACTTGAAGTTCGAGCGCCATGGCGAATTCGTCAGTTGGCAGCTGAGCGTGGGGCTTGATCAACCCGTCCACTTGCACGACACGCCAGCTCTTCGAGCGGCGATATCGGGCTCGCGGGCCATTGATGCGCTGCCAGCGGCATTTGTGCAGGGCATCGCCAACACCCCCATGCTGGCGGCCACGCATGTGGTGGTCCTCAAGGCCAGCGACCCAGCTGAGCTGGATGTCTTGCGGCAGGTGCTGCAAGCGGCCATGCGCGAAGGGGCCGCGGGGAATGCGCATCTGAGTGCCACCGCGCAAGAGCCCGTCGACGATTCGGCCGCGCTGCTGGCCTCACGTGTGTCCGATGGACAAGCGGCATTGATGACCGACCTGCGCTTGGGACGCGATGGCTTCACCCGCTTCTTGCTGGTGGACATGGGCCTCCCGCCCGATCGCTTGGCCCGCGATGTGCAGCGGGTATGTGAGATCGAGGCCTATCGGATGTTGGCCATGTTGGGGTTCCCGGTGGCCCGTGATGAGTCGCAGTCGCTGCACGAGATTGAGGCTCAGTTGCAGACGATCGTGGACGATATGGCAGGCGCGCGCACGCTAGACGATGCAGCGGCCTTTGACTCCCTGTTGAAGCTGGCGGCAGGAATCGAGCATGCGGCAGCGCGAACTCGGTATCGGCTTTCAGCCACGCGTGCGTACCACCGCATCGTGCTTCAGCGCTTGTCCGACTTGCGGGAAGAGCGACTGCTGAGCCTGCAGCAATTGGCGGGCTTCTTCAACCGTCGCTTTGCGCCGGCGATGGCGCTGTGCGAAAGCACCGACGCGCGCATCACCGACATCGCCGACCGGATCAACCGCGCGGTGGACCTGGCGCGGGTGCGCGTCGAGGCACAGCGCGAGGCCAACAACCAAGAGCTGTTCCGGTCGCTGGCCCACCGACAGAAGCTTCAGCTGCGGCTGCAGCAGACGGTGGAGGGCCTGTCGGTTGTGGCCATCAGCTACTACACGATCAGCATCGTGGCCTATGTATCCAAGGCCATGAAGGGACTCAAACTGCCCGGGGGCATCGTGCTGCAACCCGATGTGGTGACGGCCTTGGCGGTATTGCCCGTGGTGGGTCTGGTGTATGCGCTGGTTCGCCGGGTGAGGAATCGTCTGGAAAAGTGAGCTGGCCTGCGTTGGAGCGGCTGACGCCTTGAGCCCGCTCAGGCGGTGACGGCCTTCAGGCCTCAGCATTCCGGGGCATGACACCCCCGCCTGACCTGCAGACCCTCTCACCGCCGATCCATCATCATCGCGCCGAGCCGAAGCCGGCCTCGGATCGAATCGCCCCTCTGGCGCGCAGTGCGTCATCGATGGCGCAGCGCCTGTTGGAGCGGGCAGACATCCGTCTCAATGGCGACCGCCCCTGGGACATGAGGGTTCACCACTCTGAAACCATGGCACGCGTGATGGCGCAGGGCAGCCTGGGTCTGGGCGACAGCTATGTGGAGGGCTGGTGGGACTGTGAACAATTGGACGGCTTCTTCGCGCGCATCCTCAGGGCAGGGCTGGATGGCGAGGTGGGTTGGCGTGCGCGGGCATGGCCATGGCTGAAAGCCCGGCTTTGCAACCTGCAAAGCCACTGGCGTGCAGGGCAGGTGGCGCGCGTGCACTACGACCTTGACACGGAAGTGTTCGAACGGATGCTGGGCCCCACGATGGCCTACAGCTGCGGCTACTGGGCACAGGCCCAGAACCTGGACGATGCGCAGCGCGACAAGCTTGACTTGGTATGCCGCAAATTGGGACTTTCTCAGGGCATGCGTCTCTTGGACATTGGCTGCGGATGGGGCAGCTTGATGCGACATGCGGCCGAGCACTATGGTGCGCGGGTGACGGGGCTGACGATTTCCCGCGAACAGGCCCGCTGGACCCACGAGCGGCTTCGCGGCCTTCCCGTACAGGTGGAGTGGGTGGACTATCGGCAGTTCAACCGCGACGCAGAGCAGCGCTTTGACCGTGTGGCTTCGGTGGGCATGTTCGAACACGTGGGCCACAAGAACCACGAGTCTTTCTTTTCAGCGATCCAGCGCAGCCTGGCGCCCGATGGCTTGGCCCTGTTGCACACGATTGGCAAGAACCACGCGGGCGGCGAGACGGACGCCTGGATCGATCGGCGCATCTTTCCAAACGGTGCCCTGCCCTCCGCAGGTGAACTGGCGACCTCAGCTGAGCGGCACTTTGTGATTGAGGATTGGCACAACTTTGGCGCCGACTACGATCGCACGCTCATGGCGTGGCAAGCACGCTTCGAGGCGGCCTGGTCAACCTTGTCGCGCAAGCATCCAGAGCGGTTTCGCAGGCTATGGCGCTACTACCTGCTCAGCTGCGCCGGCACCTTCCGTTCGCGTTCGAACCAGCTGTGGCAACTCGTGCTGTCACCTGCGGGCGTCGACGGAGGCTACCAACGGGTCAGCTGATCCTGGCCAGGAGGCCCAGATCATGTCCGCAGCGCACACCGCACGGTGCGAGCCTTCAACTCCGAGGTCAATGCGGACGGATCGATTCCCACCAGGAATCCGCGTCGGCCCCCGTTGATGAGGATCCGCGCCAATCCCAGGACGGTGGCCTCGACATAGACGGGCACCTGCTTGCGAAAGCCGAACGGCGACGTGCCCCCCACCAGATATCCGCTGTGGCGCTGTGCCACCTCAGGCTGACAGGGCTCCACCGACTTGCAGCCGATCTCGCGGGCCAGATTCTTGGTGCTGACGATGCAGTCGCCATGCATGAGCACCACCAGGGGCTGCGCCTTTTCGTCCTGCATGACCAGGGTCTTGATGACGGCGTGCTCGTCGAACCCCAGTTGACGCGCAGACTCGGCGGTGCCGCCGTGGGCCACATAGTCGTAGGGATGCTCGGTGTAGGCCACCCCGTGAGCCCTGAGCCACTGCGTGGCGGGGGTTTCGCTGACGTGCTTGTCTTTCTTGGCCATGCCAACGCACAGGGTGAGCGGACCTATTGGGCAGGGTCGCGGTGCTCCCAGCGGATGCGGTCGATGGCTTCCAGCAGTTCAGGCTTGAGCTCCACTGACCAGGCCTGAACACACTGATGCAGTTGCGCCAACGTGCGCACGCCGATGATGGTGGAGGCCACGCGCCAGTTGCGGTAGCAGAAGGCCAGCGCCAACTCGTAGGGCTTGAGGCCATGTTCCCAAGCCAGTTGGTTGTAGCGTCGGGCGGCGTGGAGCGTTTCGGGCCGCGCCCAGCGCTGCTTGCGCATGGATTCGAATCGCGAGAGTCTTCCGGCGTCCTGAAGGTCCGATGGGATGATGCCGTGGTCGTCGTACTTCCCAGTGAGCACGCCAAAGCCCAGCGGCGAGTAAGCCAGCAGCGACACGTCGCTGCGCTGCATGACTTCGTCCAATCCGTTGTCGACCACTCGGTTGACCAGGCAATAGGGGTTCTGCACCGTCAGCACGCGCGGCAAGCCATGTGCCTCGGCCATGCGAAGGAACTCGCTCAGGCCCCAGGGCGTCTCATTGGACAGGCCGACATGGCGGACCTTGCCGGCCTTCACCAGATCGTCCAGCGCGCGCAGCTGAGCCTCGATCGATGTTTGGGGCTTGTCCTTGGAGGGGTCGAAGTAGACCTGCCCGAACACCGGGGCGTTGCGGTTGGGCCAGTGGATCTGGTACAGGTCGATCACATCGGTCTTCAGGCGGCGGAGGCTGTCATCGCAGGCGGCCTTGAAATCCTGCGGCTTCAAGTCGGCCGCGCCGTTTCGGATCCAGTCCATGTTGCGCGAGGGACCGGCAATCTTGCTGGCCAACACCACTTTCTGGCGCGCGCCAGGGCGGCTTGCGAACCAGTTTCCGATGATGGTTTCAGTCTTGCCGAAGCTGTCGCGGGTCGGCGGCACCGCGTACATCTCCGCCGTATCGAAGAAGTTGATGCCGGAATCGAGCGCCGCATCCATGATGCGGTGGGCTTCGGCCTCATCGGTCTGGGCCCCGAAGGTCATGGTGCCCAGGCAGATCCGTGACACGCTGAGCGTGCTGCGTCCGAGGTGGGTGGTTTGCATAGTGGGACGATTGTGGTTCAGATCGCGCGGGCGCGCGCTTCCTCCTGCAAACGCAGCACGCGCCGCTGCACCTTGCCGGTGGTGGTCATCGGCAGGCTGTCGATGAATTCGATTTCCTTGGGGTATTCATAGGGTGCGAGCTTGCCGCGCACATGGCGCTGCAGTTCCTCGACCAGCGCGGCGCTGGGTGCGTGGCCGGTGGCCAGCACGATGTAGGCCTTCACCACGGCGCCGCGCTCGGCGTCGGGCTTGGGCACCACCGCCGCGTTGGCCACGGCCGCGTGTTTGACCAGGCAGTTTTCGATTTCGCTGGGGCCGATGCGGTAGCCAGCGGCCTTGAACATGTCGTCGCTGCGGCCCTGGTACCAGAGGTAACCGTCTTCGTCCATGATGGCCATGTCGCCGGTGCGGCACCAACTGTCATGCGGGTCGCCCGTGTACTTGTCCAGCGTGGCCTTGTCTCGTTTCCAGTAACCCAGAAAAAAGACGGGGTCGGGCTGACCGTGGATGTCGCGGCGGTGCACCGCCACATCGCCTGGTGTGCCGGGCGGGCACTCGTTTCCATGCTCATCGATCACCGCCACACGATGACCGGGATAGCCGCGGCCCATGCTGCCGGCGCGCGCCGGCCAGCCCGCTTGGGGCTGCCCGTGCTCGTCGAGGCTCAGGGTGCAGTTGCCGACGATGTAGTTGATTTCGGTTTGACCGAACATCTCGTTGACCGTCACACCCAGCGCTTGTTGGCACCAGTTGAAGACGGCGTCGCCCACGGCTTCGCCGGCGCTCATGATGGCGCGCAGGTGCAAGGCGTAGTGCTCACGTGGCCGATGCCGGGCCTTCATCATCGCCTTGAGGGCCGTGGGGAAGAGGAAACTGTGGGTGATGCGGTGGCGCTGCAGGATCTCGAAGGCTCGCTCTGCCGTGAAACGGCCGTGGTAGCCCACGATGGTTTTGCCGAAGTAAAGCGTGGGCAACAAAGCGTCCATGAGCCCCCCCGTCCAGGCCCAATCGGCCGGTGACCAGAAAACGGGCTCAGGCTGATGGCCCGTCTTGGGGTCGGGCTGGACATGGGGGAACCAGTTCTGACTGCACACGAAACCGGTGAGGTTTCCGATCAGCGCGCGGTGAGGGATCAGCGCGCCCTTGGGCGGTCCAGTGGTCCCGCTGGTGTAGATCAGCACCGCCGCGTCTTCGGCTTTGGTCTTGATGGCGGTGTAGCCGACGGACTGCGCGGCCAGGGTCTCGGACCATCCCAACAGCCTTGGCGCCGCACCGGCCACGGGCTGCAGTCGGCTCTGCGCATGGCCGGCCGCGATCACCGTGCGCACGGTGGGACATTGCGGCAAGACGCCCAGAATGGATTCGATGGAGGTTTCGTCGGCGATGGCGGCAACCGCTTCGGAGTCTTGCAATCGGTACTCCAACGCCTCGGGCCCGAAGAGCATGGACAGCGGCATGGCCACCGCGCCCATCTGGTACAGCGCCAAGTGCGCCACGGCGGTTTCGATGCGCTGGGGCATCACCACGGCCACGCGGTCACCCCGTTTGACGCCCAAGGCCGTCAGGGCGTTGCTGAGTTGATTGGCCTGCGCCTGCAGAGCACCATAGGTGCAGTGGGCCACCGGGCCCTGCTCAAAGGTACCTTCGGTCTCCTGGATGATCGCCACGGCCTTCGGGGTTTCGCGGGCCCACCGGCCGCTGCAGGCTTCGGCGATGTTGAAGTACTGAGGCACCTTCCAGTGGAACTGGCCGTGCAGAACGGGGTAGCGGTCGGTGTGGTTCATGGCAGTTGCCCCCGGGCAAGGCGCCCAGACTCACTCCACTCTACCGGAGAGCCGGCGGTGCGGCGCGCTGGTTTGCGGGGCCCGCCAGCGCATGCAGGCCGGGGCCGGTGACCCGGCAGATGCGCCAGTCCGGCATGACGGTGGCGCCGATTTTTTCGTAGAAGGCGATGGCGTTGGCATTCCAGTCGAGCACGCTCCACTCGAAGCGGCCACAGCCGCGCTCGCAGGCCAGGCCGGCCAGGTGCGCCAGCAGCGACCGACCAATGCCTCGCCCACGGTGTGCGGGGCGGACATACAAGTCTTCAAGGTACAAGCCCATCTGGCCGAGGAAGGTGGAAAAGTTGTGGAAGAAGAGCGCGAAGGCGACCACCTCATCGCCCTGCTCAACCACCACGCATTCGGCCGCGGGGCGCGGGCCGAACAGGTGCTGCGCCAATTGTTCGGGCGTGACCTGCACCAGATGGGTGAGTTGTTCGAACTCGGCGAGTTCGCGGATCAGGGCCACGAGGGTGGAGGCGTCGGCAGGACGAGCAGAACGGATCGACATTTCAAGCCAGCTTCAAGGCCAAGTTCACCAGGGCCTTGATTCTGTCAAATGAACCGTGTCGGCCAGCGGCCAACGGTTTCGGTGCGACTGGCCGGTCCCCGCGCATCAGGCCGCCAGCGGTGGGCGTGCGCTGCGGTCCTGAGGCGGGCGCCTCGGCTGGCAGGGCCTGCAGGCCTTCCCCGCGCGCCAGCCACATGCCCGGCTGGCTGCCGGGGCCGAGGGTTGGCAGAACGCAGGGATAGGATGCGCGGATGAGTGAACCCCCCAGCACGCAGCAGCCGGCCGCTGAAACGGACGCGGCCCACCCCTACTGCCCCCAACGCCAAAGCCGCAGCCTGCACCTGAGCATCCGAGGCGTGAACTATCACGTTCGCCTTTGGGGCGACCCGTCCACCTGCAGCCAGCAGCGCCCCGCGCTGGTGATGGTGCACGGCTGGATGGATGTGGCCGCGTCGTGGCAGTTCCTGGTGGACGCCATGCAACACGACCGCTTCATCGTGGCCCCGGACTGGCGAGGGTTCGGGCACAGCCGCGGGGCCGCACACATCGACAGCTACTGGTTTCCCGACTACATGGCCGACCTGGAAGCGCTGCTGCGCGCGCCTGAGGTGGGCTGGCCTGCCCTGCCCCATATCGATCTTCTGGGGCACAGCATGGGCGGCAATGTGGTCATGATGTATGCGGGTGTGCGCCCGGAGCGCATTCGGCGCCTGATCAACCTGGAAGGTTTCGGCCTGCCCGAGCGGCCCGCCGAACACGCGCCCACCCAGTACGCAAAGTGGTTGGATGAGTTGGCAACACCCCAGGAGATCCGCCCCTACGACAGCGCCGCCGGGGTGGCGCGACGCCTGATGAAGAACAACCCGCGCTTGAGCGCGGACAAGGCGGTGTGGTTGTCCGAACAATGGGCCCAACCCGACCCGCAGGGCCAGTGGCACATCCTGGGTGACCCCGCGCACAAGCGTCCGAACCCGACGCTGTACCGTGTCTCGGAGGTCCTGGCCTGCTGGAAACGCATCCGAGCCCCGGTGCTGTCGGTTGTGGGGCGACAAACCAGCTTGGCGCAGTGGTGGGGCGAGCGCTACACGCTCGATCAATTCCAGGAGCGGCTAAAGGTCGTGCCGGATGTGCGCAGCCAGTGGATTGAGGACTGCGGTCACATGGTGCACCACGACCAGCCGACGGTGCTGGCTGGCTTGATCGAAGACTTCTTGGGTTGAGGGCGACCCTCGAGTGTGGGCGGAGCGCCTCAGGCGGCCTGCACCTGCAGACGGCAGCGTCCCGGCCACACGCTCTTGGGCTGTTCGCGCGAGGCATCCAGGCAACCACCTTCGGCATACACCCCTTGAGGATCACGCATGCGCATCATCCGCTGCAGGATGCCGCGCCGCGCGGCACCATCGGCCTGGGTGCGGGCCACGCACGCATCCACCTTGGCTTCGTCCATCTGCCATTCGCTTTGATCGTCCTGGTAGGCGCCGTCACGCCAGTGGAAGATCTCGATGCACTTGTCTTCCAGGGTGTAGGGCCGCTCTTGTTTCCAGAAGTTGCTGAACAGTCCACCGCCCATGTAGATGACCCAGGAGCCCTCATAGCCCAACGCATCGGATGAACGCTCGTCGGGATTGCGGAACCACAGGCGGTCTCCGGGAACGAAGTAGCGAGCCGGCAGCGGGCTTTCGTGGGAACCGAATTCATCGAGGAAGACATCGTGGAACTCGCGCGAGCGGATGGCGCGGCGGCGGCACCTGCTCTCCAGGTCTCGCAGAAGTGCGGGATGCGTGGCCTCCAATTCTTCGGCCAAGCCCAAGAGAATCACGTATTCGCTGGCGCGGTAGCAGGAGAAGTCGTAGAGCTGCCCAGTCACCGAAGGCTGCGTGGCCGCGCGCAGGGCGTCCGTGAGGTGCCGCCCCGGGCGCAGCAGGAAGCCGGCCTCTTCATCGTAGGACCAATATTGCTCGGGCCGCTCAGCGGCCAGGGTCTTGAAGGCCACGGCCGTACGGGCCGCCGCACGGCAGATGCGGCGTTGGACCCGAACATGCGATGCGAACTCGGCGGCCGTTTCGAACTGAAACGCCTGGGGGCTGCCCAACAGGGCCACCGCGGTTTCGCGCTCGAGTGCGCGGTCCAAGTCGCTGATGACCGGATCGAGGCAGGGGCGCAGGTTCAGCGTGTTGTGGCCCGGCATCAGCGCTTGACGGGCATCTTCGGTCAGCACCAGACAGGTGGAACCCTGATGGCCAGGCAACTCATGCCACAGATGGTGCGAAAGGCCCAGCGCACCTTCCAGATAGTCGACCACTTCGCGTGAGGTGGCGGCATCGGACCGGGCCAAGCGCACGCCGCCGGCCAATTCCACCCCTGCGATCAGGCACCCCATGTCCATGGACATCTCCTGCTGGCCAACACCTTGGCAACCCTGGCGTGAAATCTGGACGGTTCTGCAGGACTTGCAGCACCTTGCCCAGAGACTTGATCAACCCCATGCTACGGGCGACGAACGCCTCTGCGCGCAGGGGAAAACCCAAGTGGGAAAAGCGCTTGGGGTCGGCGCGCGTGCGAAAATATGGGGTTTGCCCTTGGGTTATCCCTTCATCAGGAGCCCGAAGCCCCCGTACGGACCGGCCCCATCGCTTGACCGAAGCGCCTGCGCCCACTTACCCAGACACCATGGACATCGAACAAATCAACGCCATCGGCACCGCCCTGGTTGACCTCTCTGAGCGCACCGAACAGCTTCGGGGGTATCTTTGACTACGACCGCAAAGCCCTGCGGTTGAACGAGGTGAACGCGGCCCTGGAAAACCCGGCCGTGTGGAATGAACCCAAGCGCGCCCAGGAATTGGGGCGTGAAAAGAAGTCGCTGGAAACGGTGGTGGACACCATCAAGCACCTGGCGCAAAACCTGGCCGACAACGCCGAGCTCTATGCCATGAGCAAGGAGGACGGTGACCTTGACGGCCTACAAGCCATCAGCGATGAAACCGAGAAGCTGCGCGAAACCGTGGAGCAGCTCGAGTTCCGCCGGATGTTCGCCAACCAGGCTGACCCACTGAACTGCTTCATCGACATCCAGGCCGGTGCCGGTGGCACCGAGGCCTGCGACTGGGCCTCGATGTTGTTGCGACAGTACCTGAAGTACTGCGAGCGCAAGGGCTTCAAGGCCGAGGTGATGGAAGAAACCGAAGGTGATGTGGCCGGGATCCGAAGCGCGACCATCAAGGTGGAGGGGGACTACGCCTACGGCCATCTGCGCACCGAGACCGGTGTGCATCGCTTGGTGCGCAAGAGCCCGTTCGATTCCGCCGGTGGCCGTCACACCTCGTTCGCCTCTTTGTTCGTGTACCCCGAGGTAGACGATTCGATTGAAATCGACATCAACCCCGCCGATGTACGCACCGACACCTTTCGCGCCAGCGGCGCCGGTGGCCAGCACATCAACAAGACCGATTCGGCCGTGCGCCTGACCCACATCCCCACCGGCATCGTGGTGCAGTGCCAGAACGATCGCTCGCAGCACCGCAATCGGGACGAGGCCTGGGCGATGCTGCGCTCACGCCTGTACGAGCACGAGATGCGCAAGCAGCGCGAGGAGCAGCAAAAGCTCGAGGACAGCAAGACCGATGTGGGCTGGGGTCACCAGATTCGCAGTTACGTGCTGGACCAAAGCCGCATCAAGGACTTGCGCACCAATGTGGAAATCTCCAACACGCAGAAGGTGTTGGACGGTGACCTGGACAGCTTCATCACGGCCAGCCTCAAGCAAGGCCTGTAATTCATTCGGAGATCCTCATGCGAGAAGGTACCGCCCCCATCACCGTCAACCGGCTGGACTACTGCCAGCCCGACTACTGGATCCGCAGCGTCGACCTGACCTTCGATCTGGACCCGGCCAAGACCATCGTGTCCAGCAAGCTGGAGATCGAACGCCGTGCCGGAGGCGACACGGCCCCTGCGCTGCGCCTGCACGGGGAAGACCTGAACCTGCTGCGCGTGCTGGCCGATGGCGAGAGCGTGAGCTTCCGCCATGAGGACGGCATGCTCGTGATCGACACGCCGCCCAACGTGGCCCAGGGCGGGCGCTTCACGCTGGAGATCCGCAACACCATTGCGCCGGAGAAGAACACCCAGCTCAGTGGCCTGTATACCTCTGGCGGCGGCTTCTTCACCCAGTGCGAAGCCGAGGGCTTCCGCCGCATCACCTATTTCCTGGATCGCCCCGATGTGATGGCCGTCTACACCGTGACACTGCGCGCCAACAAGACGCAGTATCCGGTGCTGCTGAGCAACGGCAATCTGGTGGAGCAGGGCGAACTGGACAACGGCCGCCACTTTGCCAAGTGGCACGACCCCTTCCCCAAGCCCAGCTACCTGTTTGCCCTGGTGGCCGCAGACCTGGTGTGCCGAGAGCAGCACATCCGCACCCGCTCAGGCCAAGACCATCTGCTGCAGGTGTATGTGCGCCGTGGCGACTTGGAAAAAACCGAGCACGCGATGAATTCGCTGATCGCTTCGGTGATCTGGGACGAGCAGCGCTTCGGTCTGCCGCTCGACTTGGAGCGCTTCATGATCGTGGCCGTGGGCGACTTCAACATGGGCGCGATGGAAAACAAGGGCCTGAACATCTTCAACACGAAATTTGTTCTGGCCAGTCCCGCCACCGCCACCGATGTCGATTTCTTCAACATTGAAAGCGTGGTGGCCCACGAGTACTTCCACAACTGGACGGGCAACCGCATCACCTGTCGCGACTGGTTCCAGTTGTCCTTGAAGGAAGGCCTGACCGTGTTCCGCGACCAGGAATTCAGCATGGACATGGCCGGTAGCGCCAGCGCCCGCGCGGTCTGTCGGATTGGCGATGTGCGGGCGCTGCGCGAGGCGCAGTTCCCGGAAGACGCCGGGCCCATGGCCCACCCGGTGCGCCCCGACCAGTACCAGGCCATCGACAACTTCTACACCCCCACCGTGTACAACAAGGGCGCCGAAGTGGTGCGCATGATGCAAGCTCTGGTGGGGCGAGATGGATTTGCGCGCGGCATGACCGAATACTTCAAGCGCCACGATGGCCAGGCCGTGACCTGCGACGATTTCGCGCAGGCGGTGGCCGATGCCAACCCAGGCAGCGAACTCAGCGGGCGCCTGGACACCTTCAAACGTTGGTATGCGCAGGCCGGAACCCCTGAGGTGCAGGCGCGTGGCCAGTACGACGCGGCCGCCCAGCGCTACACGTTGACGCTGTCGCAGCGTTGCCCGGCCACGCCGGGCCAAGCCGACAAGCAGCCCTTCGTGATTCCCGTGGCCATGGGGCTGGTCGGGCGTGATGGTTCGACACTGCCGCTTCAGTTGGAAGGCGATGCTGCCTCGCGCGGCCTGGAGACGGTGCTGGTACTGGACCAAGCTCAGGCCAGCTACACCTTCACGGGCGTGGCACAAGAGCCCGTGCCCTCCCTGCTGCGCGGCCTGTCCGCTCCGGTGGTTTTGGCAGATGGCCTGAGCGATGAGGATCTTCTGGTGCTCATGGCCCATGACCCTGACGCCTTCAACCGTTGGGAAGCCGCACAACGCCTGATGCTGGCCCGACTGTTGCCGGCCATCGCCGAAGGCCGCGAGGTGATGATGGACACCCGCTTCCTGGAGGCCCTTCGCAGTCTGCTGCGCCACCCGCAGTTGGATGCGGCGTTCAAGGAATTGGCCCTGCAGGTACCGTCCGAGAAGCTGCTTTATGAGCAGCTGAGCACGGTGAACCCGCAACACGTGAGCCGTGCGCGCGAATCGATGCTGGACCAGTTGGCCGATCTCCTGCATGAAGATTGGGTCGCCACCTTCGAGGCCCTGCAGACCCGCGAGGGTTACCGGCCCGATGCACGGCAAAGCGGCCAGCGGGCGCTGGCCAATCTGGCGCTCTACATGCTGGTGCGCCGCGCAGCGCACACCGGCGACCGCCTGTGGCCGGGCCGCGCCTACCAGGCCGTCAAGGACGCCACCAACATGACCGAGCGCATGGGAGCACTGGTGGCACTGGTGCATGGCCATGCAGAGCTGGCCGATGCCGCTTTGGCGAACTTCCATGCCCGCTTCCGCGATGAAGCCTTGGTCATCGACAAGTGGTTCAGCGTACAGGCCACTGCACCAGAACGCGATGGCCGCGTCTTCGAGCGCGTGAAGGCCCTGCTGCAGCACCCAGACTATTCCGCGCGCAACCCCAACCGGGCGCGCAGCCTGGTGGCCTCCTACGCCATGGGCAACCCCGGCGCCTTCCACCGCAGTGACGCCGCCGGCTATGTGTTCTGGGCCGACCGCGTCACGGAATTCGACGGATTCAACCCGCAACTGGCCGCGCGCATGGCCAGGGTCATGGAGCGTTGGCAGCCGCTGGCCGAGCCCTGGCGCAGCGCAGCGCGCGAGGCTCTGTCTCGCGTGGCTTCGCGCAGCGAGCTCAGCGCCGACGTGCGCGAGATCATCACGCGGTCGCTGGGCGAGCCCTGAGGCCTGCGGTTGACTTCGCCCGCATCGACCCGCGCATTCGAGCCGCGACGGCCCGTCTTCTATCCATCAGGAACACCCCCATGAGCAAACGCGTCAGCCTCACCCAGTACCTGGTGGAACAGCAACGCCGCCAGGGCAACATTCCGGGGCAGCTTCGCCTGTTGATCGAGGTGGTGGCACGAGCCTGCAAGACGATCGCCATCTCAGTCAACAAGGGCGCCTTGGGTGAGGTGTTGGGCAGCGCCGGCAGCGAAAACGTGCAGGGCGAGGTGCAGAAGAAGTTGGACATCATCTCCAATGAGGTGCTGATCGAGGCCAACCAGTGGGGCGGTCACCTGGCCGCCATGGCCAGTGAAGAGATGGACAGCATCCACCCGGTGCCCGACCGCTACCCGCAGGGCGAGTACCTGCTGCTGTTCGACCCACTGGACGGATCGTCGAACATCGATGTGAATGTCAGCATCGGCACCATCTTCTCGGTCCTCAAGAAGATGAGTGACCACGAGAACATCACCGAGCGCGACTTCCTGCAGCCGGGCTCACGCCAGGCCGCGGCCGGTTATTGCGTGTATGGCCCGCAGACCACCCTGGTGCTGACCGTGGGCAACGGGGTGGCCATGTTCACGCTGGACCGCGAGATGGGATCCTGGGTGCTGACGCAGGAACATGTGCAGATTCCGGCTGGGCGCCGCCGGTCAAGCGCTACATCGACGAATGCCTGGCCGGCCAGGAAGGCCCGCGCGGCAAGGACTTCAACATGCGTTGGGTGGCTTCGATGGTGGCCGATGTGCACCGCATCCTCACGCGTGGCGGCATCTTTCTGTACCCCTGGGACAAGCGCGAACCAGACAAGCCCGGCAAGTTGCGCCTGATGTATGAGGCCAACCCCATGGCCTTCATCGTGGAGCAGGCTGGGGGAGCCGCCACCAACGGGCAGCAGCGAATCCTTGATTTGCAGCCGGGCAAGCTGCACGAGCGGGTGAGCGTGGTGCTGGGCTCGAAGAACGAGGTGCAGCGCGTGACGGCGTATCACACGCAGCCGCCGGCCGGCGCGCCGACCTCCGCAGCGGGCTGAGGGCTGCCCTAAGAGCCGAATCAACCGGCCGCCTCGGGCCTTGGGAGCCGGCCTATCCCTGCGGCCGCAGCCGCTTGGCGACCGCCCTGCCCTTGAGTCGCTCGGCTTGCGGCAGCTGGCTGCCCAGCAGCGGTCGCAGATAGTCCACAAAGGCCGGCGTCACATCGTGGCCCGCCGCATGGATGAAGGCTTGATCCATGACACGGGTCTTGGCCGCCACGGCCTCCAAGGGCTGCACGGTGTACTCGCTCACATAGCCGGGGGCAGAGGCGTCGCGTCGGATCGCCACCGAGCCGCTGGCGCCGTGCTTGAGCGCCATGCGCACCGCCACCGCACCCACATCGCGCGCCTCGCGGGCATCCACATCGCTCACGCACCCCAGAAAGCTGCGCTGCAGGTAACCGAAGGTGTCCCCCCGCACGCGCTTGATGCCCAGGCGAGACTTGACTTCCTCGGACAGCAGATCAGCCAGCGCGCCAGTGCCGGAGAGCTGCACATTGCCGTGCGCGTCGCGCTCGGCTGTGCCGCCCTTGCCCTGGGTGAGCCGCGTGATGATGGGATGGCCCGAGGCGTCATGAATGCCTTCGCTGACCGCCACCACACAGCGCCCCAGGCGTTCATGGGTGCGCTTCACATCGGCCAGGAACCGATCCATCTCGAAGGCCCGCTCGGGGAGATAGATGAGGTGCGGCCCATCGTCCACACCCTGGCGAGCCAGGGCCGCGGCCGCCGTCAGGAAGCCCGCATGCCGCCCCATCACGACCGCCACGTACACGCCCGGCAAGGCTGCATTGTCCAGGTCGGCCCCTGCGAAGGCCTGGGCGACAAACTTGGCCGCTGAGGGGAAGCCCGGCGTGTGGTCGTTGCCCATGAGGTCGTTGTCGATGGTCTTGGGAATGTGCATGCCCGCCAGCGTATGGCCGCTGCGCGCAGCTTCGGCCATCAGGATGCGCACCGTGTCCGATGAATCGTTGCCCCCGATGTACAAGAAGTGGGTGATACCGTGGGCCTTGATGACTTCAAGCATCTGCAGGCAGTAGGCGGTGTCGGGCTTGTCACGGGTGGAGCCCAGGGCCGAAGAAGGGCTGGCGGCCACACGCTCGAGGTGGTTGACGTCTTCACCCGTGAGGTCGACAAAATCCTCGTTCAGGACCCCACGCACGCCATGACGTGCACCGTAGACGGCCTGCACCTGCGGGAACGCCCTTGCCGCCAACACCGCACCCACCAGGGACTGGTTGATGACGGCGGTGGGACCGCCTCCCTGTGCGATCAGAACCTTGACCTGAGCCATCTCTGCACCTCCTTCATCTCCCACTTGGCATTGGGGTAGATTAGCATTGAGGTGAGTCGATTCGAGGGACCCCGCCATGAGCATCCAGAAGATCCACCACGTGGCCTACCGTTGCAAGGATGCCCGCGAAACCGTGCTGTGGTATCGACAGCACCTCGGCATGGACTTCGTGCTGGCCATCGCGGAAGACGAGGTGCCCTCCACCAAGGCGCCAGACCCCTACATGCACGTCTTTCTGAATGCCGGAAACGGCAATGTGCTGGCCTTCTTTGAGTTGCCGAACTCCCCCGAGATGGGCCGTGACCCCCACACGCCCACCTGGGTGCAACACATTGCCTTGAAGGTGGGCTCGATGGACGAGCTGCTGGCGGCCAAGGCCAAGCTGCAGGCGGCGGGCATCGAGGTGATCGGCCCCACCAACCACACGCTGTTTCAGAGCATCTACTTCTTCGACCCCAACGGCCACCGGCTGGAGCTGGCTTGCGACACCAGCACGCCGGAGATGATGAAGAAGCTCGATGAGGTGAAGTGGGCCATGCTCGACGAATGGGCCCAGACCAAGCGCGCGCCACGGCATGCCGCTTGGATGCACGAGCATTGAACCGACCTCCCGCACCGCTGTCCGGGTCGGCACACCGTCAACAGGAGATTTCCATGAACCTCTTTCGCTTGCGTCCTCGTGAGGCTTCCAGCGCCATCGCGCGTGGAGCCGTGCCAGGCCCTGTGGGCCGTCGATTGGCGCTGTCGTGCCTGGTCATGGCCGGCCTGACCGCGGGTCTGTTCGGTCTGATCGCCCCAAGGACTGCCAGCGCCCAAGCGCCGGCTGCGCGCATCCTGGTGGGCTTTCCCGCCGGGGGCGGTACCGACGCCATTGCGCGTCTGCTGGCCGAACGGCTGAAGGACGAAATGGGCCAAGCGGTCATCGTCGAGAACAAGCCCGGTGCCGGTGGGCAGTTGGCCGCTCAGGCGCTCAAGACGGCCACGCCCGATGGCCTGACGGTGATGTTGTCGCACGACCACACGGTGAGCATCATCCCGCTGACCATCAAGAACCCGGGCTTCGATTCAGCCAAGGATTTCGTGGCCGTGGCGGGATTGGGGACCTTCGTGAACTCGCTGGCTTTGTCCACGCGCACGGGCACGGCAGGCAACTTCCAGGATTACCTGGCCTCGGTACGGGCCGCTGGTGGCAAGGGTTCAGTGGGTGTGCCTGCGCCGGCTTCGCTGCCCGAGTTCTCGGTGAAGGCCCTGGCCGATCGCTACAAGCTCGATCTGGTGCCGGTGCCCTACCGCGGCAGTGCGCCGATGATCGGCGACATGCTGGGCGGGCAGATTGCCGCGGGCACCGGCTCCATCCCCGACTTCATCGAACACCACAAGGCGGGCCGGCTGAAGGTGGTGGCGGTGATGGGCAGCCAGCGCGACAAGACCCTGCCTGAGGTACCCACCTTCGCCGAACTGGGGGTCAAGGGCTTTGAGGAAGTGCCGTACTACGGCCTGTTCGCGCCGACCGGCACGCCGCGCGCGGCCTTGGACAAGTGGTCGCAGGCCCTGGCCAAGGTCTTGGCGCGCGCAGACATTCAGGACAAGCTGACCGCCATGGGCATCACGGTCGGTCACATGACTGGCGAGCAGTTGACGCAGCGCGAGCGCAGCTACGCTCAGGCTTGGGCGCAGGTCATCAAGGCCAGCGGCTTCGTGCCGCAGTGATGGCCCCCAACCCTCAATCGGCCTTGATCTCGTTTTCCCGCACCACCTTGGCCCAGGTGTCGATCTGGCCGTCGATGAAGCTGCGAGCGGCATCCATGGAGCCGCCACGCACCTCGATGCCCTGACCGGCCAGACGCGCGGCCACATCGGGCTGCTTCAGGGCCGCGTTGAGGGCCTCGTTCATCTGGCGCAGCACCTCGGGTGGAGTGCGCGCGGGCGCCACAACAGCCCACCAGGCCGGCGCATCGAATCCGGCGAAGCCGCTCTCGGCCACCGTGGGCACATTGGGCAAGGTCGCCACGCGGCGGCTGGTGGTGACGGCCAGCGGACGCAGCTTGCCGCTGTCGATGTGCGGCTTGAGCAAGAAGACCGAGCCGATGCTGACCGGTACGTGCCCGGCCACGGCATCGTTCATCAGCGGGCCACCACCGCGGTAGGGCACGTGCTGGAAGTTCAGGTTGTTCGCACGGCCCAACAGGGAGACGGCCAAGTGCCCGAGGCTGCCGTTGCCAATGGTGCCGTAGGGCACGCCGTTGCGCGTGCGCGCTGCAGCCACTGCGTCGGCGAAGGTCTTGTAGGGTGAATCCACATGCGCGGCCAACACCATGGCGCTGGTACCGATGATGGCCACTGAGGCGAGGTCCTTGCGCGTGTCGAAGGGCATGGACGGCTGCAGGGCCGGGTTCACGGCGTGGGTATCGAACACGACGGCAAAGGTGTACCCGTCGGGTTCGGCCTTGGCCACCTGCCCGGTGCCAATGGAGCCCGACGCGCCACCGCGGTTGTCGACCACGACCGTTTGGCCCAGTTGCTGCTGAAGGGCCGGCTGCAGGATGCGCGCCACCTGGTCCACCGAGCCCCCAGGCGGAAAGACGGCGACCAATTTGATGGGCTGTGCTTTGGGCCACTGGCCAGGCTGGGCCATGACCGGCGAGGCCCCCCACACGGCCGTGGCCAGCACCGCCACTGTGAAGGTGGCCGCACTCCATGCGCACGACCCCAAGGCTGTGCCGGTGCGCACCGCCTGAAGGGTTTGACGCAGGTGCCGCAGGGTGTTCAACGTGATCTTCATCGGCCCAGTGTCGCGCAGCTCGGGTGTGCTGCGCAGGGAGGTGTACCGGGGTCAGGGGTCTTTAGAGCCTGCGGCAACATGTCGGCATCTGCCCAAGCACCGACACGCCCAATGGCCCACCTGCCCTACGCATCACTGGACAACCCCGAGGTCGCACCCCTGGTGCAGCGCATCACGGCCGAGCGCGGCAGCGTTCTGCACCTGTACCAGATGCTGCTGCACAGCCCGCCCCTGGCCGAAGGGTGGCTGGCCTTCCTCACGGCCGTTCGCCAGCGGCTGCAGCTGCCGGGGGATTTGCGCGAGTTGGTGATCATGCGGGTGGCGCACGTCAACGGTGCGCCGTACGAGGCAGCCCAGCATGTTCCCCATGCGCTCAAGGAAGGCGTGACCCAGCCGCAACTGGACGATCTGGCCGATTGGCAGGCCTCTTCCCACTACACGCCGCGCCAGCGCAAGGTGCTGGCCCTGTGCGACGCCATCACCCGCGACATCCACTTCGAGCCGGTCCTGTTGGAGGCGGTCAAGGGGGAACTCGGCGAGCGCCAAGCGGTGGAACTGGTGGCCACCGTAGCCGCCTACAACATGGTGTCGCGCTTCCTGGAAGCACTGGCCATCCACGAGGACGACCCCCGTTAGGCGGGCGGGACGGGTGTTACACTGGAAGGCTTAGGCCGGTGTAGCTCAGTTGGTAGAGCAGCGCATTCGTAATGCGAAGGTCGGGAGTTCGACTCTCTTCACCGGCACCAATACAGACGGGCGTTAGCGGGATAGTGACTGCTGACGCCCGTTGGCTTTTTTACGGTGTCATCGGTGTCATGGGGCCACCGTGTAGCCAAAGTGAATCGATCGGTGGTCACCGATGCTGCCATCAAAGGGTACCGAGTCAGGGACCTCTTGGTTGGCCATCCAGCCTGTAGTGGACCACCACGTGAGGCTGCCCCCCGGCCTCGGTGACGCGTTCGTGCGAAAACCGGGCACCCAACTTCTCGACCGCTCGACGCGACCGACGGTTGTTGCTGCCGATATGGAACCAAACGCTGCAGGCCGTCTTGAAAGCATGCTCAAGCATCAGGGCCTTGAGCTCGGTGTTGGTGGGGCCACCCCAGTGCCGGGTCACCAGAAAGGTGTAGCCGATCACCACGCTGCGATCGGCTGGGTTCCACTGATAGAACCGTGAAGACCCGATGCATTGACCCGTCTGGTTTTCCAGCACCATCAGCAAGCCGCCGGTCTGGGCGGCGCTGTCCCAGAACTCGGTCTTGAACACTTGGCGGCGGTATCGATTCGGCGAGGGGTGCTGAGCCCAGACGGCAGGATCCGCCGCAGCCATGAACACCGCCTCGAAGTCCTCGCCCAGGGCTGGGCGCACCGTGATGGAGGGACCGGCCAACGTGGGTTGCGTCTCGAAACGGTCGGCCTGCATTCGGAGTTCAGTTCAGAGAATGAGGGCAAGTGCGCAGTGTCGTGGGCAGATGGACGACGACCGCGATGACTGACGCAAAGGATCGCATGCATGAGGCGGCCCCGCGTTTTCTTCGGTTGGCCACCCGAATGCTCCCGTCACACAACAGCTCGAGCAACCCGCTTGAACCCTTACTGCCCCTTGAACAGTCCTTGGAACGGCCGGGAGACCGTGAGCTGATCGGGGCATCCACGCAGCCTCAGCACCATGCCGCCGGCGTCGTCGCGCACCGCGCTGGCGATCTGGCTACTGGCCACGATGATCGAGCGGTGAACCTGTTGGAACTGCGCGGGGTTCAGGTGCACCAGCAGGTCCTTGAGTGGCGTGCGCAGCAGTGCCTCCCGCTGCTCGCCGTCTTCGCGATAGACCACCCGCGTGTAGCGCGCGTCTGATTCGAAATACACCACATCGGCCACCCGGATCAGCCTGACCTCCTTGCCGATGCTCGCCTGCAAAGTCTCCGGCTGAGGCGGGCGGGCCGGAACCAGGCGCGACAGGAGAGCCTGTAGGGCCTCGGCCTGCGCGGGCTCTGAGGCGGGCCGTGCCAGCCGCTGCTTCAAGCGGTCCACCGTCTGTACCAAGCGGCGACCTTCCACGGGCTTGACGAGGTAGTCCATCGCGCCGGCGTCAAAGGCCTGCAGCGCGTGGTCGCCGTAGGCGGTCACGAACACCACCGGGCAGCGCCCCTCAATCTTCTGCGCCACCTCCAGGCCCGTCAGGCCCGGCATGCGAATGTCCAGGAAACAGATGTCAGGCTGGTGCTCCAGCCACTGGTCCCAGGCGTCGGCCCCGTGCACGGCCTGGGCCACGATGTCGGCCTCGGGCCATGCGGCCTTCAGGGCATCCGCCAACTGCTCGCGCATGGCGGCTTCATCATCGGCAATCAGGATGCGGGGCATCAGGCCTCCTCGAAGTGCAGCTCAGCCCGTGTGCCGCCCGTGCCCAGCGCTTGCAAGGTAAAGCGGGCCTTGGAGCCGTAGTGCTGGTGCAGACGCTGGCGCAGATTCGACAAACCCACCTGATCGCGTGCCTCGGGCGACAAACCCAAGCCATCGTCTTCCACGCGCAACCACCAGCCACCCGTGCCCGCGTCACCGCACCCACCGCTCAGGCGAAGCGTACCGCCGTCGATCTTGGGCTCCAGGCCGTGCTCAATGGCATTCTCGACCAAGGTCAACAACAGACCGGGCGGAACCTTCTGAGCCGCGCACTGGGGATCCAGTTCAATCTCGAAACGCAATCGATCACCCATGCGGGCCTGCATGATGGCCAGGTAGTGCGCCGCCGCCTGCACCTCTTCGCCCAGCGGCACCACGGAGCGGCCCAGCATCTCGGTGCTGCCACGCAGAAAGCTCGTGAGCTCGCGCAACAGCGGACCGGCCCGCGGGTCGGCCCTGTCGACCCAGTGCTGCAGCGTGGCCAGTGTGTTGAACACGAAGTGCGGGTGGATCTGCGCCTGCAGCAGGCGCAGTTCGGTTTCGGCAGCCACTGCGCGGGCCGCGTCGCGTTCGGCCAGCAACTGCAGGCGCTGCAGCCGCTGGGCGCGGGCGGCCTTGCCCGCCCACGACACCACCGCCACCACCAGCGTCAGGCCCACCACCAGCAGAAGGGCCGGCCAGGCGCCCCGTTCAACAAGGTGTTGCAGGTGCTGCCAATCCACCTCACCGTGGCGCAACCATTGGCCGAAGAGCAAGCCGAGGACACCGCACAGCAGCCCCACGAGCAAGCCCCCGCCAAAGCTGACGGTGATCTTGGAATTCCCCTTGCGCTTCGGTGAAAACCAGGCCGCCATGACGACCCAGATCAAGGCGAACCACAGCACCGTGGCCTGGAGAATAGCCCCCAGCCAATCGAAGTCGCCGACGGTCCTGAAGCCGAGCATCACCCCCACCAATCCCAGGAAGCAACCCAGCCAGACGATCGCTCCGCGGCGGCTGTAGAGGAACTGGTCCACCTCCTCGATCTCTCGGGCCAGTTCGGGATCATCCCGGCCGATGCGCTCGTAGTGCGGCCTGGCCCAACGGTAGTAGGCGCGCTGTAGACGGTTGCCGGTGGCCAGGGGGTTGATGTGATCCATCGCACCGATTGTGTGGAATAGCTTGTCCCTGCGGGCGAGCGAGGCGACGAAATGCAGCTCTGACGACACGAAGGGACCGGATCCCCGACTCAACGATGGGGTCGCGCGATGACCAAACAAGCGACCTACCGGGCTCGCCGTGCGGGTTGGCATCTGCTGGCTCAAGGGTGAGCCCTAAGAGCCATCAGACGGATGTTTTCGTCCGCTCTACGGCCACCGACACCGGTTGGTCACCCCACGGCCAACTGCCATACAGTTCAGCCGTGTGCGCCCACTACGAAAACGTCCGTGATCCTCGCGTGATCCGCGAGCACTTCAAGGCAGAGCCCACGCTGATCCCCGTGCGTGCCGATGTCTGGCCAGGGTACCTGGGCTGCTTCATCATGCGCCCGCCGGAGGCGGACTTTGGTGATGAGGCGGTCTGTGACCGCGTCGAGATGCCGGGGGTGTTCGGACTGCTTCCGCACTGGGCCAAGGACGAGAAGTTCTCACGGCACACCTACAACGCCCGCAGCGAAACTGTCGCTGAGAAGCCTTCGTTCCGCGACAGTTGGCGCAAAGCGCGGCATTGCATCATTCCAGCCGCCGCCATTTGGGAGCCGGATTGGAGCACCGGCAAGGCCGTTCCCACACGAATCGAGCGATCGGATGGACGGCCGATGGGCCTTGCGGGTTTGTGGGACCAATGGCGCAACCCCAAAGGGCAGTGGGTCTACAGCTGCACCATGCTGACCATCAACGCCGACCAACACGCCTTCATGCGACAGTTTCACAGACCCGGCGACGAAAAGCGGATGGTCGTGATCCTGCCCGAGGAGGCCTACGGGCCGTGGCTTTGCGCTGAAGCCGATCACAGCCGGGATTTCTTGAAGCCTTGGCCCGCCGATCGTCTGCAACGGGCCTCCAACCCTAGGCCGAACGCAAACGGGTGACGGTGAGCTGACCTCCTGAAAAGGCCCGCCGCCGACTCTGCCCAACCGGCCGGCTGAGGTACGCGTTCATTGAGCAGCGTGAAAGCGGCAGTGCCTGCCCAAGTTTCCAAACGGCAGACGCTCGGCCCCCGAATTCCCTGCTGATCAAGTGGTTGCTGTAGCATGAATGCTATATCGTATTCATACTATCGCCATGGGACGACAAAAGGAAGAGCCCCTCTTCAACCGCATCGAACAGGCCCGCGCGGCGCGCGGCCTGTCGCGCCAACAGTTGGCCGACGCGGTGGGGGTGCACTACCAGACCATCGGCTACCTCGAACGGGGCGAATACAGCCCCAGTCTGTCCCTGGCCCTGCGAATGGCGCAGGCTCTCCAGCTGGACGTGCAGGCCCTGTTTTCGATCCAGCCGTTCCACGAGGACTGAAAGGACGTCATGAACGATCGCAAACCCCGTCGCTTCTATTGGTTTGAGGGCGTCACGCGCGATGAGATCGAGCGCGGCCTGAACGACACGCGGCCGTCCGCACTGCGTCGTCAAGCACCGCGCCGGCAACTGGTGGTGGCAACCGCCTTCATGACGGCAGCGCTGGCCGTGTCGATCTTCATCCCTCAGGTGAAGCTGCAGAGCTACGTCGAGATCGCCCTCTTGGCGGGCATCTTGATCGCCTACTTCATGCTGCGCAAGTCGGTTCGGTTGGTGTCAGATGCCCCTGATGAGTTGTTGGACGAGCGCCAGATCGCCGTCCGCAATGCCGCCTACACGGTGGCCTACCGAGCCCTGAGTGCCATTTCATTTCCCTACATGGCGCTGGTGTTGCTCATTGCACCCGAGGGCGCACTGTCCGGGTACGCGATACCGGGCACATGGTCAAGCGTGCTGTTGTCCTACCTCATGTGCTGCGCCAGCCTGCCGGCCATGGTGCTGGCCTGGCGCCTGCCCGACGAGCCTGCGCCAATGGCGCACTGAGCTCGGCTCGTCCCCCAGCACCGACGGTTCATCCCGCCAACCCACCGCTCATCGCAGGAGCGTTCGCAGCCCTGCCCACTGTGCACACTGCAACCCTCACCCCATTCATCCACTCACTTTCCTCAACCCCTCCAACAGGAGACCCCGTGATCCACAAGACCACACCCGTTGCCATGGCCATCATCCTGAGCACCACCGCCTTCGGCGCCGCACAAGCCACCGACACGTCCTTCGCCGGGAATCAACCCCGAACCATCGCCGCCCACGGCGTTGCTGCACAGCCCGGCAAGACCGTCATCACCTCGGCTGAACAGCTGCCCCGGCGCACCGTCAAGCTCGACAAGCTGCCCAGCCAATACCTCGATGCCCCGCGCGGCGACGTGCTGGCCCTGGCCAACACACTGGAGAAGAACCTGCGCGACGATCTTCAGAAGTTCGACATCCAGGACGCTGCCACCCTGCGCAGCTACTTCGGCGCACTGCTGACCCTGGCGCAGTTCAAGGGCGACTGGGCGGCGGTGCCTGCTCTGGTGGAGCGCCTGAAGGCCCTGCAGGACAAGCCCGGTCCCCGCGCCACCACCGGCACCATGGCCATGATCGTGGCCGAGCAGCAAACGCAACAGCGCGACGCCGCCTGGGTCCAGGCCGAGGTGCAGCGCCGCTACAGCGCGATGAACTGGGCCGACGTGGCCGATGGCGTCAAGGGCTTCAAGGGTCAGATGGAACTGATGAACCCGGCACTGACCAAGCCCGCCTTCGAGCAGCAGGTGGACGTGATGGCGCGCAACATGCAGATGACCGTGCCCGAAGCCCTGGTGGGCTCCATCGTCAGCGCGCGGCTTCAGAACGAGCTGATGGCCCCGCTCAAGGGTCCGGTGGTGGCCGGCCTGCAGGCCGTGATCGATGCGCAGTCCAAGGCCACGCCGGCCAAGCCCGACGTGTGGACCCCGCGCCAGTTCACCATCGCGCCAACCGTCAAGGCCAGCGAGGTGGGCGTGGGCATCTGGGATTCAGGCGTGGACCTGGCTCTCTTCAAGACCACGCCAGGCAAAGGCATTGCCTTTGACCGTGAATCGCGTCCGTCACCAGACCTGCTGCGTCCTCTGGGGGAATCGGCCCCGCGCTGGCCGGTGCTCAAGCAGTTGGTCAAGGGTTCGATGGACCTGCGGGCTGCTCTCGACACGGAAGACGCACGGCGTCTGAAGCAGGCCGTGGCCACGCTCAAGCCCGAGCAGGTCAAGAGCTTCCAGGAAGAACTCAGCCTCGCGGGCGTCTACACCCATGGCACCCACGTGGCGGGCATCGCGGTCGAAGGCAATCCCTTTGCCCGCGTCTACACGGCCACCATGCTGTGGGAACACCGCACCGAGCCGGTCAAGCCCAGCGAGGAACTCTCGCGGCGCACCGCCGCGGCGTACCAGCAGATCGTGCAGTCCTTCAAGGACCAGAAGCTGCGCGTGGTGAACATGAGCTGGCGCTATGGCGCCTCGGCCTACGAAGGCATGCTGGCCTGGCACAACGTGGGCGCCACGCCCGAGGAGCGCAAGCAGCTCGCACGCCAACTCTTCGCCATCGAGCGCGACGCGCTGCGCGCAGCCATCGCCTCGGCGCCCGATATCCTGTTCTTGGCCGGCTCTGGCAACGAGGACAACAGCGCTGACTTCGAAGAGTACATCCCCGCCGGCTTGAACCTGCCCAACCTGCTCACCGTCGGCGCGGTGGACAAGACCGGCGAGGAAACCAGCTTTTCCACCTTCGGCAAGACGGTGGTGGTGCACGCCAACGGCTTCGAGGTGGAAAGCCTCCTGCCGGGCGGGGACCGCGTGAAGTTCAGCGGCACCAGCATGGCCAGCCCTCAGGTGGCCAACCTCGCGGCCAAGCTGTTTGCGCTCAAGCCGGATCTGACGGTGGCCCAGGTGCGCGAGGCCATACTGAAAGGGGCTGAACGCCGGGGGCGGGTGAACCTGGTCCATCCGCGCAAGAGCGCCGAACTGCTGGGCCTGCGCCTGTAGTTCGCCGCCACCGGCTGAACCCTTGACTGGCCGCCGTATCCAAACTCCTCGCCACCACAAGGTCCAGGACCCACCATGCTGAAGATCACCGACCTCTCGCACACCTATCCCAATGGCACGCGGGCGCTGGATGCCGTGAACCTGGACATCCCAGCCGGGATGTTCGGCTTGCTTGGCCCCAACGGCGCGGGCAAAAGCAGCCTCATGCGTTGCCTGGCCACGCTGCAGGTGCCCACCGCCGGGTCCATCCGCTTCGGTGAGCTGGACGTGCTGGCCCAGCCCGAGGCCCTGCGGGCCACACTGGGCTACCTGCCTCAGGACTTTGGCGTGTACCCGCGCGTCTCGGCCGAGGACCTGCTGGACCACCTGGCCGTGCTCAAGGGCATCGCCGCGCGGGGCGAACGGCGAGAAACGGTGGAGGCCCTGCTGCGGCAGGTCAACCTGTGGGAGGTGCGCAAGAAGGCGGTGGCCGGCTACTCGGGCGGCATGCGCCAGCGCTTCGGCATTGCGCAGGCCCTGATCGGCAACCCACGGCTGATCATCGTGGACGAACCCACCGCGGGACTGGATCCGGAAGAGCGCAACCGCTTCAACAACCTGCTCAGCGAAATCGGTGAGCAGGTGGTGGTGATCCTGTCCACCCATATCGTGGACGATGTGACCGACCTGTGCCCGCGCACGGCCATTCTGGTGGGCGGGCGCATCGTGGAAAGTGGTACGCCAAGCGCGCTGATCAGCGGGCTGGACGGACGCATCTGGCAGTTGGACATCGACAAGTCCGAGTTGCCCGCCGCCCGAGAACGCAACGCGGTAATCGCCACGCGGCTTCGTGGAGGCCGCACCGTCATCCGCGTGCTGTCCAGCGAGCCGGAGCAGTGCCCGGGCGATGGGTTTGTGCCGGTGGCCGCCTCTTTGGAGGATGTCTATTTCGCTACCCTGTACGGCCTGCGCGCCCAGCAGGAGTCCTGAGATGGATGCTTCGTCCCGTCGTCCTTCGCTCTTCGGGCCGGTGGCCCGCTTCGAGTGGGCCTACCAACTGCGCAGCCCGGTCTTGTGGGTGGGCTTTGCGCTGTTCTTCCTGCTGACCTTCGGCGCCACCACCGTGGACCAGATCCAGATCGGCAGCCGGGGCAATGTGAACATCAACGCCCCCTACGCCATCCTGCAGACGATGGGCATCCTGAGTCTGTTTGCGATGTTCGTGGTGGTCGCCCTGGTGGCCGGCACGGTGGTGCGCGATGACGAAACCGGCTTCGCCCCCATCCTGCGCAGCACACGCCTGACGAAGTGGGCCTACCTCAGCGGGCGCTTCTGCGGCGCGATCGCCGCCGCGCTGTTCGTGCTGGCCTCGGTTCCACTGGCCATTGCGGTGGGCTCGGCCATGCCCTGGCTGGATGCCGAGCGCCTGGGGCCCTTCGTGCCCCTGCATTACCTGTGGGCCCTGTTCGTGATGGGCCTGCCCACCATGCTGATCCTGGGGGCCATGTCGTTTTCGCTGGCCACCGTCACGCGTTCCATGATGTGGAGCTACGTGGGTGCCGTGGCCTTGTTGGTGGCGTATCTGGTCACACGCGGCTTGCTGCGCGATCCGCAGTTCGACCAGATCACGGCGCTGACCGACCCCTTCGGCCTGTCGGCCCTGGCCATCACCACCAAGTACTGGACCGCGGCAGAGCGCAATACGCTGCTGCCCGAGCTCTCGGGCGTGTTTCTGGCCAACCGGCTGCTGTGGGTGGCCCTAGGTGCGGCGGTGTTTGCGGTGGCGGCCACGCTGTTCCGCTTTGAACAGCGCGGCGCGAAGGCACGGGCCGGCCAGGGCTCGACCCCGGCGGCCGGGTCAGCCTTGGCAACAGCACCCTCGCCGGCACGGCCCGCAACCGCCCGAGCCTTAGCCCGACTCGGCGCCATGCCCCAGCCGCGAACCGACCGCGCCACGCGCTGGGCGCAGTTCTCGGCGCTGGCCCGCTTCGACATGGCCTTCGTCATGCGCAGCCCGGCGTTCTTCGTGCTGCTGTTCATCGGCGTGCTCAATGCCGGCGGCAACGCCTGGTTCACCAACGAGTGGTACGGCAGCCCAAGCTATCCGGTGACACGGCTGATGGTGCAGGCCCTGCAGGGTGCCTTCAACCTGATGTCGATCATCATCGCCATCTACTACGCCGGCGAACTGGTGTGGCGCGACCGCGAGCGGCGCATCCACGAGATCGTGGACGCCACCGCCGCGCCCGGCTGGGCCCATCTGGTGCCCAAGATCGGCGCCATCGCCCTGGTGCTCATCGCCACCGGCTTGGTGGCCGTGCTCACCGGCATGGCGGTGCAGCTGGCCAAGGGCTGGACGCAGCTGGAGCCGATGTCCTACATGCTGTGGTACCTGTGGCCCACGGTGGTGGTGGCGCTGCAGCTGGCGGTGTTGTCGGTGACGGTACAGGTGCTGGTGCCGCAGAAGTTCATCGGCTGGGGGGTGATGCTGGTCTACATCGTGGCCAGCATCGCGCTGGGTACGGCCGGCTTTGAGCACAACCTCTACAACTATGCCGGTGCGCCCGGTGTGCCCCTGTCGGACATGAGCGGCATGTCGCGGTTCTGGGTCGGGCAGGCCTGGTTCCATCTGTATTGGAGCGCCTTTGCAGTGCTCTTGGCGGTGCTGGCCCATGCCTTCTGGCGGCGCGGCAACGGCGGCACCCTGCGCCAGCGCTGGCCCCAGGCCCGTGCGCGGTTGAGGGGCGGCGCCGGTGCGCTGGCCGTGGGCTCGGGCCTGGCCTTCGCCGGTCTGGGGGGCTTCATCTTCTGGAACACCAACGTCCTCAACCGCTACATCACCGCACCGGAGTTGGAAGAGCAGACGGCCGCGGCGGAAAAGGCCCTGCTGCCCTTCGAGCAGGTGCCGCAGCCCCGCATCACCGCCGTTACGCTGGACGTCGACCTTTACCCCCGCCAGGCCCGCGCCGTGACGCACGGCACCTACGTCGTGGAAAACCGCAGCGGCGTGCCCGTCACGGAACTGCACGTCAGCACGCCGCCAAACTTGAAGCTCGAGCGGCTGGTGTTCCCCGGCGCCGCGCTCAAGACCGAGCATCTCGATTGGGGCTACCGCATCTACACGCTGGCGCAAGCCATGCCGCCGGGTGAGCGCCGCGAGTTGGCCTTCACGACCGTCCTGCACCAGAAGGGGTTCGCGAATTCCGCCGCGCTGACCCGCATCGTGGACAACGGCACCTTCCTGAACAACGGCGAGATCACGCCCATGCTCGGGGTGAACCGCGGCGCCTTTCTGCAAGACCGGGCCAAGCGCCGCAAGCACGGCTTGCCGCCGGAACTGAGGCCGCCAACGCTGGAAGATGCATCGGGCCGCCAGCGCCAGGATCTCAGACACGACAGCGACTGGGTGACCGCCGACATCACCGTGACCACCGACGCGGACCAGACCCCCGTGGCGCCGGGCTACACCGTCAGCGACACGGTCAAGGACGGCCGGCGCACCGTGCGCTTCAAGCCCGACGCACCGCTGATGCACTTCTTCAGCATTCAGTCGGCCCGCTACGCCGTGGCCAAGGACAAGCTGGGCGAAATCGAGCTGGCGGTCTACCACCACCCGGGCCATCAAGCCAATGTACGGCGCATGCTCGAAGCCATGAAGGTCTCGCTCGAGCTGTTCTCCCAAGCCTTCTCCCCCTACCAGTTCAGGCAGGCCCGCATCCTGGAGTTCCCGAGTTACGCGGACTTTGCACAGAGCTTTGCCAACACGATTCCCTACAGCGAGAACATCGGCTTTCTCACCCAACTCGCCGACCCGGACAAGATCGATGTGGTCACCTACATCACCGCACACGAGATTGCGCACCAGTGGTGGGGGCACCAGGTGGTCTCCAGCAGCCAGCAGGGCGGCACCTTCATCATCGAAAGCCTGTCGCAGTACTCGGCCCTGCTGGTGATGGAAAAGCTCTACGGGCCGGAGCACATGCGACGCTTCCTGAAATACGAACTTGACCGCTACCTGCGCTCGCGCGGCGGCGAGGTGCTGGAGGAGTTGCCCCTGGCCCGCGTGGAAAACCAGCCCTACATCCACTACCAGAAAGGTGCGCTGGCGCTGTGGTGGCTCAAGGAGGTGGTGGGCACGCCCGTGCTCAACCGGGCGCTCGCATCCTTCGTGAAGGAGTTCTCCTTCAAACCAGCGCCCTACCCCAACAGCCTGGACCTGCTGCGCCACATCCGGCGCGAAGCCGGTACCCAGCACGATGCGCTGATCACCGACCTGTTCGAGAAGATCACCCTGGTGGATGTGAAGGCCAAAGACCCGAAGGTACAACAGCGACCGGATGGTCGCTGGGAGGTGAGCTTCCAGGTGGAAGCGCGCAAGCTCTATGCCGACGGCAAAGGGGTGGAAACGGATGCGCCGCTCGATGAAGAGTTCGATGTCGGTGCGTTTACCGCTGAACCGGGCAAGAAGGGCTATTCGGCCCGTGATGTGCTGATGATGCAACGCCAGCGCATCCGCACCGGCACCCAGACGGTGAGGCTGACATCTGATCGCCGCCCGACGCACGTGGGCGTGGACCCCTACAACAAGCGCATCGACCGCAATTCGGATGACAATGTGGTGGCGATTTCAGCCCAGGACTGATCGGATGGGGTTCACCTACTGGACGTATCGTCGGCCCTTCACCGTCAAGGGCGTCGCCTTCGAGGTGAAGATTGGCGCGGCCTTGCCCGATTGGCACACCCGCCTGCTTCAAGACGGCCGTGAACTGGCCCGTGACCGCACCCACTACATGGGAGCCCAGGCCGACTACCGCAACCATCGCGTGGTTCACAGCCTGCCCGACGGTTCGGTGCTGGAGGTGGAGTCCGGGCCGGTGAACTGGTTCACCGTGGGCATTGCGGTGCGCCTGAACGGCGAGTTGGTTCACGAAAGCCACCCGGGCCGGCGCCTGGCCTGGCCCCTGCTGCAGGGCCGGGGCCCCTTGACGCCACAGGCGCTGCTGCAGATGCAGGAGCAACAGCGGCGCGACCGCGAGCAGTGGGTGCGCAACAAGCCCTCGCTGATGGTGGACATCGCGCTGGGCCTGCTCTTTTTCGTCGTGGCCAAGGCGACGGGAAACCTCAGCACCGCGGCACTGGTCGGTGCCGGCGCCGGGTTGGCGGTCGTGGTGGCGCAGCGCTTCGTGAAGGTGGACCTGCTCGGGGGTTTGGCCCTTTTCGGTGTGTTCACCCTGCTGCTGTCCGCCGGGTTTTCGCTGTGGCTCCAGGATGAGCGCATGGTGCAACTCAAGGGAACGATCTTGGGGGGCCTCATCGCCTCGATCATTCTGATGGACGCCGCCTTCAACCAGGGCCGCTACTTTGGGGCGCGCATGGCGCGGTACATACCGGGCGCCGCGGTCGACACCCGCCGATTGGCGTTGGGGATTGCACTCATGGGCCTGACGATGGCCGGATTGAATTTGGCCGTCACGACCTGGATGAGCCGGGATGTCTGGCTGACCTACACCACCTTCGTGGACGCGCCACTGGGCATGGCGCTGGCCATGCTGGTGTTCAAGTATGCGAGACGATGAGCGCGGATGCCAAGGCACCAGCGGTGCGACATGACGCTTGTTCAAGGCGGCAGCCTCAATGGCCCGGTCTTCATGGATCGGCAGCAGGTGCAGCCGGGGTGTCCGCCGGACGGTCGAACCCGTGTCAGGGGGCATGCCCAGGCGGTATCCTGCCGACACGCAATGTGATGGGGATCCCTGTCTACCGGCGGCGAAAGTCGAGGACGCAAGAGGACTGAGCCATGGGCATACAGAAAGTCGGCGAAGTCACCATCCAAGCCCGGCACCGCTTGAGCTGCCACTGTGGCTCGGTTGTGCTTGAACTGAGCCTGCCCGAAGGCATCGTCAATCCACGGCGCTGCGACTGCTCGATCTGTCGCCGCAAAGGGGCCGTGGTGGCCTCGGTGACGCTGGAGGCGATCCGCATCCTCCAGGGCCAGGAACACCTGCGCTTGTACCAGTTCAACACCCAGGTCGCCCAACACTACTTCTGCGGCATATGCGGCATCTACACGCATCACCGGCGGCGCTCCTTCCCTGACCAGTTCGGCTACAACGTCGGCTGCCTGGAGGGGGTGAACCCGTTCCTGATTCCTGATGTGCCGGTCAACGATGGCGTGAACCATCCAGCGGATCGGCGCCCATCGGCTGATCACCACGCCGGCAGCCGACCCGACTGATGCCCATGCTGATCGAAATCGACGACCCCGCCCGCCCCGATGTGTACGCCCTGCTCGAGGAGCATCTGCGCCACATGCATGAACTCTCGCCACCCGAGAGCGTCCATGCGCTGGATGTGTCGCGTCTGAAGAGCCCTGACATCACCTTCTGGTCGGTCCGTGAGGGTGATCAACTGCTGGGATGCGGCGCCCTCAAGCAACTATCGCCCACGCACGGGGAGATCAAGTCGATGCGAACGCCGGCGGCACGGCGCAATCCTTCAACGCGGCCCACCGGCTCTATGAAAGCGTTGGCTTTGTACCCACCGGTCCGTTTGGCGACTACCAGCCCGACCCCCACAGTGTGTTCATGACGCTCGAATGGGGTGGCGCGATGGACCCGTCGCGACCCCAGGAAGCCGTCTGACGACGACATGACCCGGTTCACCATCTTGAGGAGTCCATCATGATCACCGGAATCTACGCCGGCTTGTGCGGCGTTTTGCTGGTCCTTCTGTACCTTCGCATCAGCCAGCGGCGCTTGGCCACCAAGATCGGTCTGGGCTCAGGGGGCGATGCTGATCTGGAGCGGCGAATCCGCGCACACGGCAACTTCATCGAATCGGTGCCGATCGCGCTGCTCCTGCTGGCCCTGTTCGAGCAGTCTGGCGCCGATCCCCACCATGTCCATGCCTTTGGCATCCTCCTGGTCGTCTCTCGCCTGGCGCATGCCCAAGGCCTCTCGGCCACGGCGGGGCGATCCATCGGCCGGTTCTATGGCTCCATCGGCACGGTCCTCGCCGTGGCGGGACTCTCGATTGCGGTGCTGTTGAGGGCGCTGGCCTGAACACGAGTCGCTTGCGTCGATCGCCCTGGCTCAGCGGGATCGGCACGGGCTGGCGCGCGCGCACATCCGGGCTGAACATCGCCCCCACTTGAGGAGGCATCGGGTGTCCCGTGTGCCAGGCCTCCCGCTTGCCGGCGTCTCATGAGCACGCGCGCCCAGGCCCGTACACTGGTGGCCATGACCCTCACCGGACTGATGCACTGGCGGCGCGTTGCAGGCCTGAGCAGCTTGGCCCTGCTGAGCCTGATGCCGGCGCACAGCGCCTTGGCCGGTGGGGCCCACACCCACGGCGTTGCCCACCTGAGCGTGACGGTGGAGGCCACGCAGCTGCGCCTTGAGTTCGAATTGCCCTTGGACACGTTGGTGGGATTCGAACGCGCGCCACGAACGGAGGCCGAACGCGAATCCGCGCGCGCGGCCTTGGCCCGACTGCGGGAACCGAGCTCCCTGATCAAGCCCGATGCGGGGGCGCAGTGTCGGGTGATCGGCTCCGAGCTTGACCCTTCCTTGCTGGAGGGCCCTGCCCGGCCCGCCGCCGCACAAGGCCATGCCGATGCAACGCTGACGGTGCAGCTGGAGTGCGCCCAGATGGCACAACTCCGTACGGTGGAGTTGCTGCTGTTTGATGCATTTCGCCGCTTGGAGCGGGTGGAGGCTCAGGTGGTGACGCCCAAGGGGCAGGCCAAGGCCACCGTGAAAAGGGCCGCGAAGACCTTGAGGCTGCCCAAGTAAGCCGCTGGGCCATGCCGGCCTCCCAGACACTCAGCTCCACCCCTATCCACGACACGATCCACCATGGAACTCAAAGGCGAACAACTCATCCCGGCCTCGCAGCGGCGAACCTGGGACTCCTTGAACGACCCGGAGGTGCTCAAGGGCTGCATACCGGGGTGCGACACCTTGGAGCGCACCGAAGACGGTGGCTTCACGGCCACCATGGCACTGCGCATCGGCCCGGTCAGCGCCAAGTTCAAAGGCAAGCTGACGCTCAGCGATGTGCAGGCGCCCAACCGCTACACCATGCACTTCGATGGCCAGGGCGGCATGGCCGGCTTTGGAAAGGGATCGGCCCAGGTGGAACTGACCCCCGGTGAAGGCGGCACGCGACTGAGCTATGCGGCCACGGCACAAGTTGGCGGCAAATTGGCGCAGGTGGGTTCGCGCCTGGTCGATGCGGCGGCCGCCAAGATCACCAACGACTTTTTTGCCGCCTTCAACGCCCGAGTGCAGGCCGATGCCGCGGCAGCAGGTGAGGCGGTGCCGGCGGCAGCTGACGTTGGCCTGGGCACTGAGGCCCGTGCGGACTCTGGTGGCTCGCAAGCAGCCGATACCGCAGCACCCCAGGCGGGTGGCCGCTCTCTGCCGAGCACGGCGTGGTGGGTCGGCGCTGCTGCGCTGGCGGTGCTGGCCTACCTGGCGCTGAGCGGCTGAGGGTCGATCCGCCTGTGTCCGCCTGCACAGATCGCCAAGAGCGGGCTTGTTTGCCCACCATCTGGCTCGCTTTCAATACACCACGGGATCTGGCACAGGATGGCCAGTGCTCAGCGCTGCCGCAGCGCACGCGCAATGGCCACCCCCAATGCGGCCCCCACGCATTGAGCCCCCACGAAGGCGGGCGCGCTGGCGGCTGCGATGCCGGCAAACGAGTCGCTGAACATGCGACCCCACACGGCTGCGGGATTGGCGAAGGACGTGGAGGCGGTGAACCAGTAGGCGGCACCGATGTAGGCCGCCACCATCGTCGAGGCCTTACCCGCCGGCGCACGCAGAATCGTCAGCAGCAGGCCGGCGGTGGCCACCACTTCGGCTATCCACTGGCCCTGCCCTTCGCGCAGCTTGGTGGAGGCCTGCAAGAGGGGTAGGTCGAACATCGCATGCGCCAGGGTGGCCCCCATGAAGGCGCCGATCAGTTGCGCGGCAACGTAGGGCAGCACCAGGCCCACAGCCAACTCGCGCCGCCACGCCATCACGGCCGTGACCACCGGGTTGAAATGGGCGCCGCTGATGCCGCCAAAGACCTCGATCAGCACATACAGGGCACCAACGGTGGCCGCGGTGTTGGCCAGTAGCGCGATGGCCACGTTACCACCGGCCAGCTGCTCGCCCATGATGCCCGAGCCGATCACCACGGCCAAGAGCAGCATGGTGCCGATGCACTCGGCCAGCACCTTGCGCGCCGTCTCCAGGGTCATGAGCGCCCGATGGCCTGCAGGGCCTCGGCCAGTTCCTGTCGGGGCATGCCGCTCAAAGGCAGACGCAGCAGCTGCAGCATCCGGTAGCCGATGGCCTGACGCGTGAGCTCGAAGGCCAGGCGCCGGTCCTCTTCGCTGCCTTCAGCGTTGGAAGGATCAGGGTAGCCCCAATGCACCTTGACCGGCTGGCCTTGGCCCCCGAAGAACACCGGACACGCCTCGGCTGCGGCGCTGTCGCACACGGTGATCACGATGGACAGCGGGGGCGAATCGGGCGTGGTGAATTCATCCCAGCTCTTGCTGCGAAAGCCGCCGGTTTCGATACCGGCCTCTTCGAGGACGCGCAACGCGTACGGGTTGATGCGGCCCTTGGGCGCACTGCCGGCGCTATGGGCCTGCACCTCTAGGCCCAGTCGGTTCGCCAGGTGATTGAGCATGGCCTCGCCCAACACACTGCGCGCGGAGTTGTGGGTACACAGGATCAGAACGTGGGTGGTCATATCGATACGGGATGGGATGGACTGCAGGCCACGCGACGCCGGCTGCGCGTGGGTGCGCAGGCCCGGCCCTGGCAACAGTGGTCGGTCAGGTAGGCCAGCAGTTCGTTCATGTGACTCAGGGCCGGGCGGTAGTGCAGGTGGCGGCTTTCTCGCTCACAACTCACAAGGCCTGCGTGGGTCAATTCCTTGAGGTGAAACGACAAGGTGGAGGCGGGGATGTCGAGCATGGCCGACAACTCGCCTGGATTCATCCCCTGGGGGCCAGCGCCTACGAGAGCCCGGAACACACGCAGACGGGCGCCCTGCGCGAGGGCAGCCAAAGTGGCGACCGCTGATATTTCATCCATAATTCTACAACTATAGAATTATTATGATCGGGTGTCAAGCGGTACCCTCATCGCGTGCGGGGCGTCTGCGCCGGTTCATCGGCCCGTGTGAAGGCGTGACATCCGATCCCACCCTGTTGTCATGAAAGCGTCAAATGGCTGGGTTAGGCTCGCGTTTCAGCACCATGGACGACGCTTCTCACATTCTGGACGCCCCTCTGGCGGCGATCGACATGGGATCCAACAGTTTCAGGATCGAGATCGCGCGGATACGCGATGGACGCTACCGACGGTTGGACTATCTGAAGGAACCGGTTCGGCTGGGTTCAGGTCTAGATGAGAACGGATACCTAAGGTCTGACGCCGTCGACCGAGGGCTTGCCACCTTGGCGGCCATGGCTGAGCTGTTGCGCTTGCATGAGGTGCGTGAAGTGCGAGCTGTCGCCACTCAGACCTTGCGCGAAGCACGCAACCGCAACCAGTTTCTGACCATGGCCGAGCCGGTCCTTGGGCTTCCCATTGAAGTCATATCTGGTCGCGAAGAGGCACGGCTGATCTTCGCCGGAGTGGCCCACCTCAATCCGAGCGACAAGCCCCGACTCGTGATCGACATTGGCGGACGGTCCACCGAGTTTGTGATGGGCCACGGTCTCAAGCCCGGCGCTGCGGAATCGTTCGGGATCGGCAGTCAATCCATGACTCAGCGCTATTTCGGGCAGGGAGTCCTGAGTGCAGAAGCGTTCCGGGCTGCTCAGGTGGCTGCGGGCGCTGAATTTGAGGAGGCCGAAAAGATCTTCACGCCCGATCGGTGGAGCGAAGTCCTCGCCTCATCGGGTACGGCCGGCGCAGTCTCGGCTCTGCTGGCGGCTCAGGGTGTGACGGACGGGCGGTTGACGCCCTCGGCCTTGGCCTGGTGCATCGAGCGTTGTGTGGAGGCCGGTCACACCGATCGGCTTGAGTTGCGTGGGCTCAAGGACGAGCGAAAACCGGTCTTGGCCGGCGGTCTGGCCATCTTGTACACCCTCATGGTGCAGTTCAGGATCGATGAAATTCAGCCCTCACGAGCAGCCCTTCGCCAGGGCGTCATCTTCGACTTGCACCAGCGGCGCAAGGTGTCGCTGGGTGTGGACGCCTCAGATGTGCGCGACGCTACGGTGGCACAACTGCAGCAGCGCTTTGAAGTGGATGTGCAGCAAGCCAATCGCGTCAAGCATCTGGCGCTGAACCTGCAGCGCCAGATGCTGCCCGACTTGGCGGACGAGGAGGTGCGGGAACTGGCCTGGGCCTGTGACCTGCATGAAATCGGTCTGATGGTGTCACACCACGACCACCACCGTCACAGCGCCTATCTCTTGGATCATCTGGACGCAGCAGGCTTTTCGCAAAGCCAACAACGCCGGATCGGAGAGCTGGTATTGGGTCAGCGTGGAGGCTTGCGCAAGGTTGAAGCCGGGTTTGCACGCAAGGACTTCGCGATGGTGCTGTTGTGCCTTCGGCTGGCCGTGTTGTGCTGCCATGGCCGGCACCACGGAGCCAAAGTCAAGCTGCACGTCCAGCGAGATCGACAGGGCGGCGTGGGCCTGTCCTGGGGGTACGACACCCAAGAGCGCGGCCTGACGCCGGCTGAACAACGCACCCAGCACCTGCTGCGTGAAGAAGTGTCGATGTGGTTGAAGTCGGGATTGCTGGTGTTGTACTGGACAGACTGATCGCCTCACCAGCGCCAGGGCGATGGTCAACGGCCATCAATCTTCACCCGGTCAAGCGGAGCTTGATCGGCACCTCCGCGCAGCGTGCCTGATCAGAGTAACTCCGGCGTGCGCACCGCCACGGTGGACACCCACACTTCACCGCTGTCCATGGACTTGGAACGGATCCACCAGATCGCACCCTTCTTGAGGCGCCACGGGTTGTCGGCGGTGACGTGTTGAGCCCCCATCAGATAGGCGGCGGCCAAGCCCAGCGTGGGCTGATGCCCCACGACGACCGTCACCTCCTTTGCCTGTGGCCAACGGGTTTCGGCCAACAGGTGTTCGATCGTGCCGTCCGGCGCCAACCCCGGTATGGTCTTGTAGCGCCGCTCCAGGGCATCCGCCGTGGCCTGCGTCCTGAGGGCCGGACTGACCAGGATACGGGCGTTTTCGGGCAACACCCGGTTGAGCCATTCGCCCATGCGCTTGGCCTGCTTCAGCCCCTTGGCGGTGAGGGGGCGGTCCAGGTCGGCCAGCGTTTCGCTGCCGGGAAGGGCTTCAGCGTGCCGCCAGAGAATCAGGTCCACGTGGCGTACCGGCGAATCAATTCAGCCTGAGCATGCAAACCGTTGGAGTCCAGGGGCTGGTACTGCCCCTGGTGGTCCAGTACCCAAGCTCCGCGCTGATCATGCAGATACGGCACCAGGGCCTCATCGATGACGCGCTGGCGTAGGGCGGCGTCTTCCACGGGCCAAGCCAACTCGATGCGACGCAGCATATTGCGGGTCATCCAGTCCGCGCTGGAGAGCCAGAGCATCTCGTCATCTTCGTCTGGTCCCCAGCGGAAATAGAAGACTCGGCTGTGCTCCAGGAACCGGCCGACCACCGAGCGAATGCGGATGTTCTCGGTGAGGCCGCTTACACCGGGAGCCAGCATGCACGCCCCGCGAATGATCAGATCGATCTGGACACCGGCCTGGGATGCCTGAACCAGTCCATTCATCAGCTCGGCATCGGTCAGCGCATTGCACTTCACCACGACGCGTGCTGCTACACCCAGGCGAGCCGCCTTGGCGGTTCGATCCAGCAGGCGCAGCAGGTGAGGATGCAGACCCGATGGCGCCACACACAACTTCTTCATCGGCGGCAGTTCGGCCAGATGACTTGAAAGATGACGGAACAGGGCCTGCGCATCCTGTGTCAAGGATGGATTGCAGGTCATGAAGGCCAAATCGGTGTAGAGCCTGGCGGTGGCGGCGTTGTAATTGCCCGTCGACAGGTGCAGGTAGTGGCGCAGCCCACTGCCCTGCCCCTTCTGGTGCGGCTGGCGCAGAGCCGCCCTTTGCGGGTTGTGCGGCTCTCGTCTTGTGATCAGAAGCATCTTGGCGTGGGTCTTCAAACCCACCACGCCGTAAACCACTTGCGCGCCGACGGCTTCAAGCCGGTCAGCCCAGTCAATATTGGCCTCTTCATCAAACCGCGCCTTGAGTTCCACTACGGCCAGCACTTCCTTGCCGCGTCGCGCAGCCTCCAAGAGCAGCTCCATCAGTTCCGATTGCCCACCGGTTCGATAGATCGTCTGCTTGATGGCCAATACGTCGGGGTCGGCAACCGCCTCGCGCAGCAGTTGCAGCACCGGCTCAAAGGTCTCGAAGGGGTGATGCAGCAGCAGATCGCGCTCACGAATCTGCGGCATCAGGGGCTGGCTGCGGGCCGCAAGTGCATGTGGCCAAGCGGGTTCAAAACGCGGAAAGCGCAGTTCCGCACCCTGCGCCTGGTCAATCAGTTGGTTCAAGCGAACCAAGTTGACGGGTCCATTCACCCTGAACAGCGCAGCATCCGGGATCCTGAATTGCCGCTGCAGGACATTGGAGAGGGTCTTGGGGCAAGAGTTGATGACTTCCAGACGAATGGCCAAACCATAGTGACGCCGACTGAGCTCAAACCGCAGGGCCTGTCGCAGATTCGTCACCCCCTCCTCGTCGACATCAAGATCGGAGTCACGCGTGACGCGGAACTGAGAAAAGTTGCCCACGGTTGCGCCGGGGAAAAGTTCGTGCAGATGAGACCGAATCACGCTGGACAACAACACGAAGGACTGCCGCCCAGGCTGCAGTTGATCGGGCAGCCGGATCACTCGGGGCAGGGCACGCGGAACTCGCACGATGGCGATACGGGCACGCGCGCCCTCCAGAAGTTCCACAATGAAGTTCAGCGACTTGTTGGCCACCTGCGGAAAGGGATGGACCGGGTCCAGGCCGATGGGCATCAACAGGGGTTGCACCTGCTCATTGAAGTATTGAGCCACCCATTGGCGCTGCGCAGGGTTGCGTTCGGCGTGGGTGAGGATATCGATGCCTGCGCTTCGCAGATCAGGCCAGACATGATCGTTGAACGTGGCGTACTGCTCGTCGACCAAGGCGTGCGCCTGTGCCGCTACCGCCCGAAGCTCTTCCATGCCCAGACCCGACCCCGACTCGCGGGACTGCTGCAGCAAGTCAGCGAAACGAACCTCAAAAAACTCGTCCAGGTTGGACGAAACTATGGTGACGTAGCGCAGACGCTCCAACACCGGCACATCGGCGTAGCGGGACTGGGCCAGGATGCGCCGGTTAAAGGCCAGGATGGACGACTCCCGGCTGAGCCACACCGGGCTCGAGTCGGGCAAGGCCACCGGCGTGGGGGGCTGCCCACCCTCCCCCTTGGAGCTGCGACTGATTGCCATCCCGCGAGCGTAGTGATGCTCTGTGAAGGATTCGTGACGCTTTCAGAATGAAGCAGGGCTGAAGCGTGACCTCAGGGCACCAGATCAATTTGAACAATCGCCGTCGTCCCGCTGACTTCATTGCCGATGATCAGGAGGGGCTTGCCGTTGGGGGATCTGCTCGCCGGGATCAGAGTCAAACCCTCAGGTCCACGATCACCGGTGGTGCCGGTGCGGCTGTTGAAGTAGGTCAAGAACACCGGCCTGGCCGGATCGGTGATGTCGTAGGCCATCACGCCGCCAACCCGCTCCAACCCGATGAAGGCAATCGACTTTCGACCGAACTTGCCCACCACAACCCCTTCCGGCTCGGGGCCCTTGGACGGGCTGCGGTTGTCAAGGGTGTTGTTGTCGTGGCTGGCATTGAAGACGGCTTGTGGGATCGACTGGGTGCGGCGCTCGAATTCGTCGCCAGAGTCATAGATGCGCTTGAAAGAGGTGTCCCAGATGCTGAAAGAGCGGGCGCCAAAGCTGTAGAGTTCGGTGCACAGGCCTGCGGCATTCTTACCCGCACTGCCACCGTTGGGTGTGGCGGTGATGCGCAAACGGCCCAGGTTGGAGTCGAGTATCAGATTGCCAGCGTCTGGGAAGACGGTTGGGTCCAGGCCCTTGTCGCAATGGGTTCGCACGCGGGTCTCCTCATTGAATCCGGGCCAGTCGGCGCGAGCGTCGCCCTCGTTGGCGGTGACGAGGTAGGTGACCCCGTTGACGGTGTAGCTGGCAATCGCGTCAGGCAGGTATAGGCCCTTGACGGGATAGTTGGCGATCTTGACCGCCGGCGTGCCGGTATTGGTGTTCACGCCGCCATCTTCATCGCTGGCGTCCAGGCCCATACCGGCCGCCATGTGATCCTTGAAGCCCAGAGAGCGGATGTCCGTCACGCGCGCCGCTTCAATGTCCACGATGGCCACAGCGTTGTTCTCTTGAAGCGTCACATAGGCCGTCTTGCTGTCGTCGCTGACGGTGATGTACTCAGGCTCCAGGTCTTGCGCGACGGTCGCGTTGGGCCCATAAATGCGAACGCCCAGCCTGCGCAGTTCATCCGCGCGCGCATTAAAGGCCGTGAAGCCGGCCGTGGCAACGGTGGGGTTTCGACCGTCGTTGATGGTGATGATGCTGATGGAACCTTCCGGATCCACCGAATCCGGTTGCCCATAGCTGTTGGGCTCACCCTCATTGGCCACGAGCAAGCGGCGACCATCGGGCGTGAATGTGATCATGTCGGGCAGCGCGCCCACCACCACACTGGACAAGAACTCCAGGCTGGCAGCGCGAAAGAAGACCACACGGCCTGGAGATGTCTTGGGCGAAGCTTCAACGGCCAATGCGACGAGACCATCATGAACCGCCACACTGTTGATGGCAGCCCCGAAAGGCGCTCCGCTGATGCTTCCCGCCTTGGCGGGCTTGGTGGGATCGCTGATGTCCAACACATCAACCGTGTTGTTGGCGCCGTTGACGACGAACAAGCGCTTGCTTTGGGAATCGTATGCCGTGATCTCGGCAGCCCCCAAGGCACCGCCGTCGAAGCCGCCGATCCTTTGCATGGTGATCGACGAAGGGGTGATTTCTTCTTCGGTACCACCACCGCAAGCGGTCAGAGCCAGGATGGCCAAAGTGGCGAACAAGGCCAAAGACCAAACCAGAATAGGTGAGCGGCGTGAGGGTTGCGGACTCATGGCATTTGTGCAGGGAAAGTGGACGTTGGCGCGAATACTGCGTCGAAATCATGACGATCACATGAAGATGCAGGTGCGCCACAGGGTCATGTGTTCGTCACGTGCCTTGGCCATGATTCATTCATGGATATGTCTGCACCCGCTCACTGGAACGACGCCCATCATCAGGGTCAGCCCTTGCGGGTTCGGACAGTCTGGATATCCGACATCCATCTGGGCACACCAGGTTGTCAAGCACTGGCGCTGCTCGAGTTCCTCAAAGATGTGGAGTGCGAAACCCTCTACCTGGTGGGCGACATCATCGACGGCTGGCAGCTGCGCCGAACCTGGTACTGGCCGCAGGCACACAACGATGTCGTGCAGAAGATCCTGCGCAAGGCGCGAAAGGGAACCCGCGTGGTGTTTGTCCCAGGCAACCACGATGAGTTCGCCCGTCGATACCGCGAACACAACTTCGGCGGGGTGGATGTGGTGGAAGACTGCATCCACACCACGGCCGACGGCAAGCGGCTTTGGATCACGCACGGCGACCTATTCGACGGCGTGATCCAATGCGCACGTTGGCTGGCCTATTTGGGTGATGCAGCCTACGAACTCATGCTCCGCATCAACCGACACCTGAATCACTTCCGGGCGCGGGTGGGTTTGCCTTATTGGAGTTTGTCCAAGTACCTAAAGCTCAAGGTCAAGCGAGCGGTGTCTTATGTCAGCGACTTTGAAGGCGCTGTGGCCCGCGAAGCAAGAAAGCGTGGCGTCGATGGCGTTGTCTGCGGGCACATCCACCATGCCGAGATGCGCATGATTGACGGCGTTCTGTACTGCAACGATGGCGATTGGGTGGAGAGCCTGACGGCTCTGGTGGAGCATCCCGATGGCCGGCTCGAGATCATCGACCGTAGCGCGTGCCGAAAAGCATGGGGCGCCGCCCAGGCCGAGTTACCGCTGGAGTCGGTGGAGCCTGCTTAAGGCTTGAGGCGCAACGACCTAGGGTCTAGAGCCAGAGGCCCGGAGGCGACCATCGGCCCATCCTGCGCCCGCCTGCAGCTGCGCCGGGGTCTTCAAGCAGCCGCTGGCCATTGCACCTGTGCCGCCGGTGCAGAATGGCCGGCGGTGCTGGCCGGCCGACCGATGCTCCAGTGGCGCAGGCCAGCGGCGGCCAGCTCTTCGCTGCGGTACAGATTGCGCCCGTCGATCACCACCCTCTGGGTCAGGGTCTGTGCCAAGTCCTCAAACACCGGGCTACGGAATTCCCGCCATTCAGTCACCACCACCAAGGCATCGGCACCCTCACAGGCTTTGAGGGCCGTGGGCAAGAGCTGAAGGCCGCTGTGGCCATCCCAGATTCGTGCCGCGTTATTGATGGCCACCGGGTCATACGCCCGCACCATCGCACCTTCAGCCAACAGTTGGTCAATCAAGACCCGGCTGGGTGCCTCGCGCATGTCGTCCGTTTCAGGCTTGAAGGCCAAGCCCCAAACGGCCACCGTCATGCCCTTCAGGCTCGGGCCCAGGGCTTCGCGGAGCATCTCTATCAGACGATGCTTTTGACGCTCGTTGACGGCGATCGAAGCCTGCACCATACCCATCTCAAGGCCCTTGTCAGCACCCATGGAGACCAGGGCTCGCACATCCTTGGGGAAGCAGGATCCACCCCATCCGCAGCCCGCATATAGAAAGTGGGGGCCGATGCGCTCATCGCTTCCAACACCGATGCGAACTTTTTCGATGTCGGCACCGAGTCGTTCGGCCAGTCCGGCCATCTCATTCATGAAGCTGATGCGTTGCGCCAGCATGGCATTGGCCACATACTTGGTGAGCTCGGCACTTCGCACATCCATCACCTGGATCCGTTCACGGTTTCGAAGAAATGGAGCGTACAGCCCGCGCATGATGAATTCGGCCTGTTCGCTGCTGCAGCCCAGCACCACTCGGTCGGGCCGCATGAAGTCGCCGATGGCGGCGCCCTCCTTGAGGAATTCGGGGTTTGACACCACACTGAAGGGCACGATGACGCCGCGCTCGTGGAGCGCATCGCGCAGCACCGAGTCAACCGCATCGGCCGTGCCCACTGGCACCGTGCTCTTGTTCACCACGACTTTGTACTCGGACATGTATTGACCGATCGATCGGGCAGCCGCCATGACATGGCTGATGTCGGCGGAACCGTCTTCATCGGCAGGCGTCCCCACGGCGATGAACAGGATCGTGCCATGGGCCACGGCCTCGGCCGCCGCGCTGCTGAAGCTCAGCCGGCCTGACGCGACATTTCGCTGCACCAGTTGGTCCAGGCCCGGCTCATGGATGGGGATGATGCCTTGGCGCAAATATTGCACACGGTCTGCATCGACATCTACACAGCACACGCTGTTGCCCATCTCAGCCAGGCAAGCGGCCGTCACCAGACCGACATAGCCGGCACCAAACACGCTGACCTTCATGCGGATCCCCTGTTGTGTGGAACAGGGGCATGGTGAAGGTCTTGGATTTCAACGCCGTGTCGACTCAGTTGCAATTTCATGACTTGCGGGGTGATGGATCCAGCGAACCAGTGGCCCATCTCCAGCGCATGCGGGCGCCTCCGTATGGTTCAGCCTTCGTGTCCGGCCATCGCTCGAAATGGGCCTACTTGTCAACGGTTATTCACGGAATCGTCACGTTTGCGATTGACCATCTTCTCAAACGCCTTGACTGAAGCATTGACTGGAGCATTTCATGGCCAAAGACCACTCCCTGATGGAAGACAGCAACCGCTCTTCCAATCCGTCCATTCACGAGGTCTCCAAGCCGGAGCGTCGAGTACTGTTGCGCGGAATGGCAGCCTCGACGTTTCTCTCACCTCTGGCAACCATGGGCGCCATCAGCGCCGCCACCGTTGCGATGACCGGATGTGCCACGACGGTCGGCTCTGCTGCGAAAGGCCCGCTGCTGGGTTTCAAGGGCATCCCCGCCGGCACCGATGACACGGTACGCGTACCCGAGGGCTATGTCGTTCAGGTGATGGCGCGCTGGGGCGACCCGGTGGGCCTATCAGGAGAAAACCCACTCTTCAAGCCTGATGCCAGCAACACCGCCGCCGAACAGGAAGCGCAGTTCGGCATGCACCACGACGGAATCCACTACTACCCGATCAACGGATCCAATTCAGGCTTGTTGGTGATGAACCACGAGTATGTGGACGACGGCCTTCTGCACCGTGACGGACTGTCGAACTGGAGTGCCGAAAAGGTTCGAAAGGCGCAGGCCGCCCACGGCGTAAGCATCTGCGAAGTGGAAATGAAGAACGGCCAATGGTCGGTGGTGACCCCATCGCCATGGGCGCGTCGCATCACCGCCAGAACCCCGATGGTGGTGAGCGGGCCTGCTGCGGGCCATACCCTGATGAGGACGGCTGCCGACCGCACAGGACGGCGCGTGCTGGGCACGATCAACAACTGCGGCAGCGGAAAGACCCCTTGGGGAACCTACCTCACCTGCGAAGAGAACTTCATCTTCTACTTCAATGGGCCTGAACAGCCGGACAGCCATCAGCGCCGCTGGGGATTGCGCAAGGGCGACCCGGTCGGCTATCGCTGGCACCAGCATGATGAGCGCTTCGACGCCACCAAGCACCCCAACGAGATCAACCGCTTCGGCTGGGTGGTGGAAATCGACCCCCAGAATCCCAGCCATACGCCGGTCAAGCGCACAGCCATGGGCCGCGCTGCCCACGAAGGAGCCACTGTGGCGATGACCAAGAGCGGTCGAGCCGTGGTGTACATGGGTGAAGACGCGCGCTTCGAGTACATCTACAAGTTCGTCAGCCGCGACGCGGTCAAGCCTGGCGGCTATGCGGCCAACAGCGAACTGCTGGACCACGGCACTTTGTATGTGGCCCGCTTCGATGAAAACGGGCGCGGAACCTGGCTTCCCCTTGTGCATGGTCAGGGCGTGCTCACCGCAGCCAACGGTTTTGCCGATCAAGGCGAGGTCGTGATCAAGTCGCGCCAGGCCAGCGACTTGCTCGGCGGCACGAAAATGGACCGGCCTGAATGGATCGAGGTGGACAAGCAGGGCTGGGTCTACTGCACCCTGACCAACAACAGCAACCGAGGCGGCAAGGACCATCCCTCAACCGATGTGGCCAACCCACGCGCCAATAACTCCATGGGCCACATCATCCGTTGGAAAGAGGATGGCGACCATGATGGACTGAAGTTCCAATGGAACCACTTCGTGCTGGCCGGCGACCCGATCAATGAGCGTGAGCAAGCCAAGGGCAATGTCAAGGGCGACACCTTCGCCTGCCCCGACGGTTTGTGGGTGGACGGGCGCGGCGTGCTGTGGATCCAGACCGACATGTCCACTTCGGCCATGGGCAAGGGTGAGTTGGCGGTGATGGGCAACAACGCGATGTTGGCAGCCGACCCAATCACCGGGGAAGTCAGACGCTTCCTGGTGGGTCCTGTGGGATGCGAGATCACAGGCGCCACCGGCACACCAGATGGCCGCACGATGTTCATCAACATCCAGCATCCTGGTGAAAGCCCCAGCGAGCGCAGTGATCCGGCCAACCCCACCCGATATTCGAATTGGCCTGAAAAAGGGGCGGCCACGCGGCCTCGTTCGGCCACCGTGGCGATTCGACGCCGCGACGGCGGCATGGTGGGCGCCTGACGCCCAAGTGGCCGTACACGTCACGAATTCGTCCATGTTTGTGCCCGTTACGCTCAACGGGCACCGCTTTGGCTGGGTTTCGCAGCAGCGCGCCGACGGGCTGCTGACGCAGGGAATTGCCGCGGTACGGGCATCGGGTCATGGAATCAGCCTGCACGTGCCAGACGTCGACGATGGGCTTCATGAGATTCACCTTACCCTTGCCGCGCAAGGCGTGCTGCAGGATTGGCGCGACGAATGGATCGAAGTGCTGGATTGGTCTGGCGTGCTGTGCATGGGTCGCATGGAACGGGCAGCAGCGCGGTTCTGGGGCAGTCACACGCGGGCCGTTCACCTGAACGCCTGGGTTCGAACGGACGCCGAGGCAGAAGCACTGGTGTGGGTGGCCAAGCGCGCGGCAAGCAAGTCCACCGACCCCGGACTTTGGGACAACCTGGTCGCCGGTGGCCTGGGCGTGGATGAAAGTCCACTGGCGGGCCTCCGTCGTGAGGCCCTCGAAGAGGCAGGACTGGACCTGGCGTGGGCCAAGCAGATGCACATCGGCCCAACGCTCAAGATCGACCGTGAGGTGGAGCAAGGATGGCAACGTGAGTCGCTCCACGTGGTGGATGCCGAGTTGCCAGCCGACTTCGCGCCGACCAACTGGGATGGCGAAGTGCAAGCATTCCAACAGCTCGACGCAGCCAGCGCCTTGCGCTTGGCTCTATCGGGTCAGATGACCGCCGACGCCGCCCTGGTCACGCTGGACTACTTGCGGCGACTGCGCTGAACACCGGGCGAGGTCCCGCGCCCTCTCGCATCAGGGCTTCGATGTGGGGGATCACAGCTGGCAGATCGGCCACGCTGTCGATGATGAAGTCCGGCTGTGCGGCGTCAAGCGAGAGATGGGCGCGCTGAAGGACTTCATGGCGTTCGGCAGCGCCCAACGCCGTCCAGTGCTCCCAGCTCAAGCCGGTCGCATTGCCGGACGCGGCGACCGCGACGGTCCAGCACCCTGCGTGTCGGCCCTCCATCAGGCCGGGCACGGTGTCGTCAACCTTGATGACGGATGAGGCGGGCCACACCTGGAGGTCGAGGAAACAGCGGTACATGCCCATCGGACCCGGGCGGCCCTGCACCAAATCGTCTGCACACACGAGGTTGTCTACCCTCAGGCCTTGCGCCAGGGCCACCGGCTCGACCTTGGCCATGATGGCCCTTGTATAGCCAGTCGTAGAGCCGATCTTGAGCCCCAGTTCACGCAGCTGGCGAATAGTGTCTAAGGACCCGGGTATGCACTGGGCATGCTCAGCGGCTGCCTGGGCACTCATCGGCGTGAAGTCTTCGTACAAGGCGTCGACATCCCTCCGACTGAAAGGGCGGCCGTGGGCAGACTGCCAAGCCTGCGCAATACGAGGCATGAGTCCGAGCGCCTGGATGTGATGCCACTTGGGCAAACCCATGGGCACGCGTGCCTCGTCCACCGAAATGTCCACGCCGTAGGACTTGAACAGTGTCACGAAGGCACCCATGGGTGCCAAGCTCCCGAAGTCCACCAGGGTACCGGCCCAATCGAAGACCACGGCCTGAAGCCGGCAGGGTACTGACGTATGTGTTTCGATCATGCTTTACCAATCCATGAAGACGTCTTCGGCCAATCCGAAAGCGGTGCTGGCCCCCGTGCCGCTGGTGACGACCACCGCACGAAGATCGGGGCTTGGTGCGCGAATCACGGCGTCTTCCGAGTGACCGGTCGGATACACCCCAGTCCATCGTTCCACCACTTCGCAGGACTTCAGCCGCACCGCTTCCTGCAGATGCCCTAGGATGAGTCGATCGACTGCTTCCTGCGCAAATGGCTCTGGCGTGCGGTCGTCATGGTGCGAGTCGCCGACGACAATACTCCCGTCAGCCGACTGCACCGCAATCAGGTGGATGCCAGCTTCCAGTGAAGCCGGCACCTCCTGTTGCAACTGATTGAGCAGGGGGGCTGCCTGCGGCAAGGCGGCATATCCCGCATACCGGACAAGGCTGAGGTCGGCCATCACCGCTGCAGAAAGACGGAACCCGGCCTCAGGGCGAATGCGCATCATCTGCAGCCGGGTAAGACTCAGATTCAGGTCAGCCAGCCAAGGCAAGGCAGGTCCGGTCAGTTCGGTTCCAGGGCAAAGGGCCACCCGGTCGGCTGTGAATTCACCAGCACCGGTATGGACTCGGCCCTCTTCAATACCCAGCACAGTGTGTCCCCAATGAAACTGGACTCCATGACGGCAACTGAGCCAGTGGGCCAGCAGTGGGATGGCCGTACGGGACTCCACCCTGAGTTCATGAGGGGAATAGAGGGCGGCCGTGGCACCCTCGGTTCTCAGTTCGGGTGCCTCAATCGCAGCGTCGTCTGCCTGCATGAATCGGCAATCTCGTCCCATGTCGGTCTGCGAGAACGCCTGCAGGACATCAGCGGCCAATGGCCGGCGTGCCAGCACCCACAATCCCCGATGCAGCACATCGATGCCGACCTGTGGCGCCACCTCGTTCCACAGGTCGCGAGACCGCATGGCGCGTCGCCAGGTGTGGCCCTCGCGCTGCCCAGTGACGGTGATGAAGCCGAAGTTTCGGATGGAGGCCCCCACACATCGATGGTCGCGCTCGACCACCGCAACCTTGAGCCCCCGACGGGCACCTGTCCAGGCCATGGCCAACCCCACGATTCCCGAGCCCACCACCAGCAGATCAACCTTATCCATCGACCCAAGCACCCTCAAAGTTTCGGCCCCGCTCATGGGACAGAGCTGCCTGCACGCGCTGCCGCACATCCGTCACGCCCAGGTGCCCCAGGCTCAGGTCGAATCCGATGTCGTGGAACCACCCCTGCATCCGATCAAGGCCCGCTAGCGGCGGTAGCCCCCAGACCGCTTGCAATGAGGTATCGACTTCGACGCTTCGCCCCATCGCCATGCGCCAAGCAAGGGGCAGCCAAACGGCCACGGCGGCACCGTGCGCAAGGTCATGGTCCAGCGTGAGCGAATAGGACAGGGCATGGGCAATGGCTGTGCGGGTTTGGCTGAAGGCCATGCCCGCCTGCAAGGCCGCGTGGCTCAAGTCAGTTCTGCAGCGGAGGTCTTGCGGTTGCCGCAAGGCCTCCGGCAAGGTCCGCACGATCCTTCGGGCCGAATCGACGGCCAGCATCACGCTGGTGGGGTTACGGTGTCGGTTCCACAAGACTTCCAGGCAGTGACCGAATGCATCCAGCGCGCTGTGAAGCAGTACCGATTGCGGGCAGGTCAGGCTTAGCAGTGGATCCACCACCGCGTGGTCAGCGTAGGCATAGGGCTGGTCGAATGAGCGCTTGGACGCCGGAACGGTATCGGTATCCCACAGGGTCGACCAGCGCGTCACCTCACTGCCGGTGCCGGCCGTGGTGGGCAGCAACCAAAGCTCGTGTTTCCTCCAGCCCACCGGCTGAATGCTGGATTCCAGCAGCAAGTCGAGCCCCTTAGGGTCACCATCTTCAGGGCGAAACCGCAGCCACTTGGCCACATCCATCACACTGCCCCCACCCAGGCCCAGCAGCACCGACTGCGGATCGCGCGCGAGCGCGGGCCACACCCGCAGCGCCAAGGTTCGCCCCAAGGCCATCGTGCTCAGGCCGTTGGGGACTTCGATCCAGTCGATGAGGCTGTCGCAAAGCTCACGGGATAGGCGCGCAGCGCATTCATGTCCAGTGGCGCCGGCATAGGCGACCACGACCACCCGCCGCCCCTGGAGCGACTGCGCCGCGCGTTCGGCAATACCCAATCCGAACTGAAGGGCTACAGGCAAATTCCAGCCGTAGGGCTTCATCAGATGAGCAGACGACGCATCCATGCCGATAACATGTCGATCAGGGATACCGTGACGATCAGAATGATCAGCACCGCGCAGGTCTGTGCGTACTGGAAGCCTCGGATCACCTCGAACAGCACCACCCCTATACCACCGGCGCCCACCATACCCACCACCGAGGCCGAGCGCACATTCGACTCAAAGCGATAGAGCGAGAAGCTCAACCATAGTGGCAACACCTGCGGAATCACGCCGTAGAGAATCTCCACCAGCCGATGGGCGCCCGTGGCGCGAATACCCAACACGGGCTGGGGATCGATGGCCTCCACGGCCTCGGAGTAAAGCTTGGCCAGGGTACCGGTCGTGTGCACCATCAGCGCCAGCACGCCAGCAAACGGCCCCAATCCCACCGCCACGATGAAGAGCATCGCGAACACCATTTCATTGATGGCACGGCAGGCATCCATCAGCCGGCGCACCGGCTGGTGCACCCAGGGCGGCGCGATGTTGGCCGAACTCAGCAGGGCCATCGGAACGGCCAACACGATGGCCAACAGCGTCCCCCACACCGCGATCTGCAGCGTGACCACCATCTCCCTGAGGTAAAGCCGCCAGTCCCTGAAGTCAGGCGGGAAGAAGTCTCGCCCATAGACTGCGATGTTGCCGGAGTCCCGCCAAAGGTCTAGCGGCCGGATCTCCGCGCCATTCCAGGCCCAGGCAAGCCCACCCAGCGCCAACCCCCAGGAGAGATACCACAGAAGCCCGTGGCGCTGCGCACGCTCCCGGGCCTGCATCGCCCGTATCGACTCGGCACTGGCTTGCGTGGCAGCCAAGGCCGAGCTCACTTGCGCAGAGCAGCCAGACGGGCGTCGATGTCAGCCAAGACCTTGGCCTTGTCGGCGGACGACAACTTTTCGTCATTGACGACCTTTGCACGATCGCGCGCCAACTCGAGTTCTCGGATGGGGATCAACTGGTCGTTCGTCGATGCCCGGAACCCTGCGTAGTTGTAGATGTTTTTGAGAATCTCTCGCTCAGCAGCGTCGTTCTTGGCATAGCCCAGTACAAAGGTACGGATGCGCTCCCTGACCGCAGGATCGAGGTCCTTGCGCCACACCAGGGGATCGCTCGGGATCAGCGGGCTGCGCCACAGGATGCGGATCTGGCTGGCCAGCTCGGGACGCGTAGTCTCCAGCTTGCCCATGTCCTCGGTATTGTTAGTGGCCACGTCGATCTGCTTTGCCAACACTGCCTGGATGTTGGCGCCATGGCTGGCATTGCGAACGGTCTTGAAGGCGGTGCGATGGTCGATATTGTTCTTGGCGAACAGGTAGAAGGTGGGCACCAGGAAACCCGATGTGGAGTTCGGGTCACCGATGCCGAAGTTGATGTTCTTGCCGTTGCGGAATACGTCCTCGACCGATTGGTAAGGGCTGTCCCTGTGCGTAATCAACAAACCGTGATAGCCAAAAGTGCCGTCGGCGTACATGAGCTGTGCAAAGATCTCGCCGTTGGCGCGATCCACCGCCTCCATAGCCGCCTTGTTCCCGTACCAGGCAACCTGCACCTTATTGAAACGCATGGCCTCGATGACGCCAGCGTAATCGGGAGCGTAGAAGCTCTTGATCTTCAGGCCCGTCTTCTTCTCCATGTCGCGGAAGAAGGGCTCCCAGCGCTCGCGCTGGGCCGAGGCCGAGTCGGTGGCAATGATGCCGAAATTGATTTCCTGCGCCCAAGCCGAAAGGGTCAACAGTGAGGCGGCCGCAGCCGCAATCCAACGTACGATCTTCATGCGAATTCTCCTAGAGTGAAAGGAATTGAAGTCAGGCCAGCGATCCGGCCCACCCGGTAGAAGCTCTGTCGGCGCCCCGAGACAGTGGCTGTGTGAGTGTCGCGGGCTCCAGTAATTCACGGGCACCGGCGCCGTACAGCCTGTTGAGCAAGTCCCCGTCCAAGGCGGACGTTGGGCCGTCGAAGATGATCGAACCATCCCTCAAGGCGATCACCCGGTCGCAATAGCGGCGAGCAAGTTCGACATGGTGCAGGCTCACAACCAGGGTCATACCTTGCCGAACATTCAGCTCTGCCAGATGGTCCATGACGCGTAAGGTGGACTCAGGGTCCAGGGAGGCCACTGGCTCATCGGCCAGCACCACGCGTGCACCCTGCAAGAGCACACGGGCAATCGCCGCGCGCTGCTGTTGCCCGCCGGACAGAGTGGAGGCGCGCTGAAAGGCCTGCTCCAGCAGGCCCAGGGTTCGTAGGGCATCCAAGGCGCGAGCCTTGTCTTCAATGCTGAACTGAACTGACAGCAGGCGCCACAGCGGTACGCGTGCACTCAGACCTGTGAGCACATTGGTCAGCACCGGCAGTCGCCCCACCAGATTGAACTGCTGAAAGATCACACCCACGTCTTGCCGGATGAGGCGAGGGTTGGGTGTCAAGCCACGGCCGTCCTGCAGTGGACGCCCCAACACCTCGATGCGCCCCGAACCCGCATCCATCCGCTCTAGACCGCACAAAAGACGGATGAGGGTGGACTTTCCAGATCCGGACGCGCCGAGCAAAGCCACCCTTTCACCTGACCGGATTCGAAGGCCGATCGATCGCAGAGCAGCACGGTTCCCGAAGGACTTGCTCGCCTGATCCACCACAATGGCGTCTGGAGAGGTAGAGACGTTCTGAAGCACCCCCAGACGCTACGCTGGCGCCGTGTCAGGCCTGTGACAAACGGGGAACGAGTAGCATGAAGTCACTGAGGGCCGGGGAGCTGGCATCCTGCACCTTGCCGATGTCGTCCCATTGGCGTAGGGCAACGGCATCCAGCGCAAAGGGCAGGCGCTCGAACGCCAAAGCTTCGTCATCCGCCATGGGCCCGCCCTGAAGCTGCAAGGTTCGCCTCGAAAGCGCCGAGAGGCGATCGTGGTACTGAGGATCTCGCGCGCACAGAAAGCGCTTGGCTTGCACATGCAGCCGGATTGGATCCGTCACCTCGGGACCGAACCACCGAGACAGCCACTTTGCGCCCAGGACTTCGTGCCGATCATCGTCGCCTTGCTCAACTGCTGCGGCGGCGTCACGATGCAGCATGTGCCCCACATCATGCAGCACCGCTGCCAGCACCAACGCGTCGCAGGCGCCTTCGGCTAGCGCCAGTGCACCGCATTGAAGCGCGTGCTGCAATTGGGTCACGTCTTCGCCGTATTGCATGGCGCCTTTGGATGAAAAGAGATCCAACAGGTCGGGGACCGCGGTCACTTGCATGGGATTGACTTTAGCAGCATCGATTGGAGGGGGATGAAAGGCTGCGGCCCTTCATCCACCTGCCATCGATCCAGGAAACACTGAAGACCGTCAATGTGCGAGTGCGCGAGGAGACCAATATGCACCACCCGATATTGTCGATGGAAGAGTTCGTGCGTCACTTCCAACTCAAAGCGGCCGAGTTTGGATTTGACATGGTCGAAGAACTGAAACTCAATCCCTCAGAGATGGCAGGCCGTCCCATGACCCAGTCGGCATTCGGGGTGGTGATCGATGGCGAGGCTGTGATCGGAAGTCATTGGGGGTCCGAGATTCGATACGCCTGCGAAGAGTTTCAGCTGCCACAGGCCGATGGATTCTTCGTCCGCGCCGGGCCGCACGGCGCCAGAGTGATGATGGCCCGTCGCAGCCTTGAATCCGATCGGCCCGTTTTCGACTGAATCCCCGAGCCGCTGATCAAGCGGCAAAGGTGGCGGTGTAGCCCGTGGAGACGGTATAGGTCTGGCTCTTGACCGAGCTCACGAAGACCCATTCACCCTTGGCTTCGGTCGGCGTAAAGGTCATCTTCAGATACCCGCGCCGCGAAGCGTCGACCCAACGAAGGTCATCCACCACGCCCTTGAAGATGGCCTCCACCTGGGCTGCTGGCAGGCTAAGGGCCTCCTCAAAGCCTGGGGATGAGACCGATGGCGTGGCGAACTCCTCACCGACCTTGGTACCCTCGGGCGGCCCACCGGGAATCAGGCCCTTGAGCGTGATGTTGCTGTGCCAGCCGTTATGGGTATCTCCGGCCAACACCACCAACTTCTTGCGCAATTGAAGGGCGCTGGCCAGCACGGTTTCACGGGCCGCAGGGTAACCATCCCAGGCGTCGAGGTTGTAGCCAAGCTTTGGGTTCAGGCGAAGGTCGAGCAGGGCCGATTCTTGGGCTGTCAGGGGCGCGCCTGCGGCCCGCTTGCCCTTGGCCGTGAGGTAGGCGTTGATGGCCAACTGACCGGCCGCCTGCGCTTCGGGTGAGGTGTTGCCGGGGTTGAGCGCCTGAAGGACGGAGGCCGGAAACTCCATGCGGCTCATCAGCACCTGCTGCCCCAGAACCTGCCAGGTGGCGGTGGATTGGGCCATCCCGGCCTGCAGCCATTGTTGTTGTGTGTTGCCCAACAATTGGCGTGTGGGCGACGCGAAAGCCGCCTGCGCGGCCGCAGCCGTGGCTGGATTGATCAGCGCGGTGACGTCGATTTGCTGGTCACGGCCAACCATCCGGGTGTCGAGCATGTGCAGCGTGAGCAGGTTGCCGAAGTTGAAGCTGCGGTAGATCAGGGAACGGTCGCTGCCGGTACGAATGGGCATCCACTCGTGGTAAGCCTGCTGTGCTGCGCTTCGCCGCGTCGCATAGGAGCCTTCCGTGGCCGGGGTGTGGTTCTCCGCGCCATCGCGCCAGGCGTTGTTGGCCACCTCGTGATCGTCCCAGACGGCGATCATCGGCATGCGTGCATGGAGGTTCTTTGCATCAGGGTCGGAGCGGTACTGAGCGTAGCGGGTCCGATAGTCCTGAAGCGACAGAATTTCAGTGGCCGGCACCGAGACGCGACCCAGGGCTGCGGCGGTTGCCGATGCATAGCCGCTGGCCGCGTACTCATAGATGTAGTCGCCCAGATGCAGCGCGTACTGGGCATCGCTGGCAGCCGCCGCACCATACACATTGAAGTAGCCCGCAGGGTAGTTCGAGCATGAAAACACCGCAAAACGAACCGCGGAAGGAGTACTCGTCGGCAGGGTACGTGTACGCCCCACGGGCGAGACCGAGGAACCCCGGCGGAAGCGGAAGAAGTAGTCGGTTCCCGGCTGCAAGCCCGCGGCGTCCACCTTGACGGTGAACCCCGTGTCGGCCGAAGAAAGGGCCGTGCCGCGCGACACTATGGTACCGAAGGTGTTGTCCAGCGAGACCTCCCAATCCACCTCGACGGGTTCTGCCCTGTCGCGGATCTTGGTATGAGTCCATAGGATGATGCGATCAGCGAGTGGATCACCACTGGCCACACCGTAGAGGAACTCAAGAGCAAAATCGTCGCCTGCTGACCCGCAGGCCGAGAGGCTCACCCCTGTGACGGCCAAGGCCGACACGCTCAGCGAGCGTTGAATAAATCGACGGCGATCGACTGCACACATGGCAAGCTCCTGGAAGTGCGCCCTCAGCTTATGGGCCCTGCAAGTCGATTGAATGAAGGCTTATCGACCGCTGGCCGGGTCATCGGTACGCCATTTCCCTTGCCCCATGCGAAGCACCTGCCCCGACTGGCACGAATCCAAGAGAGCCACGCCAGGTGGCGTGATCACGATGATGGTCGAGCCATGCTCGAACCAGCCCATCTCCTGCCCCTTTGAATAGGGTGCCGCGATGGGGATCTCGTTAGGCCCGCGGTAGCGCAGGTGTAGGCGCACATCCACTGCATGCAATCGAAGGCTGGCCACCAACACCGCGGCCACGGGGATGATCAGAAACGGTATGCCGTCAGCTGACCGCGCCCGCAGGACCGCCCGCTCGTTGCGGCAGAACAATCGCTCCACACGCGCCAAGGCGATCGGGTTAACGTTCCAGGTGTCGCCGCTGATGTAGGTCACATGCTCCAGTTGCAGGTCGCAGGGCGCATGGAAGCGGTGGTACATCGCCGAGGTCAGGCGCAGCGTGGTGTAGTGCCCCCCGAGAAAGGGATTCAGGTCAACCGTTGGCCCTACCAGTTCAGACAGGGCGTATGGCATTCCCTTTGCCTGCAGCACCATCCCGTCCTTGATCGAACCGCTGGCACCCTGGATCGCATCACTGGGGCTGCACCAGACAGCCGGTTGCGGATCGATGTGACGCGAGCCTGGCTTGAGGGCACGGGTGAAGCAATCGTGGATGGACTCGAACCTCGTGGACTGCGCCTCACTCAGGTCAAGGTCAGTGAACCGCTGCCAAACCCAGATCGCCATGGCGGTAAAGCGCCGGCTTCGGATACGGCTGATATGGCCCATCAACTGAGTGACGGCAATGCGGGGTATCCGGTTGGTGAGCAAGAAGTTCAGGTCTTCCTGTGCCCCCAGCCGAGCCAGCCATGAGGCCTTCACGGGTTTGTCAACGAATGGCGATACACCTGTCATGTTTCCAACCTAGAGAGGCCTTGCCCCAGTTCCAAAATGGATCAATCCCTGCCTATTACCGTGCTGTCCCTGTCGATTTCGGCTGCACTGGCCGCATGGTTGGCACCCAAGGCGAGGCGTCGTCTTCAGTTGTCTCGTGCCAAGCACCGCTCGCTGACCGGGCACTCGCGCATGGCCAAGCGACTGGCGTCCTGGCTGCCCGGCTATTGCCTGAAAGAAGACGCCTTTTTCGGCGCCGATGGCGCCGATGCAGCGCTTCAGCTGCAGCGGCGACAGGCGCTCCAGAGGCTGTCGGCTCACTTCAGCGAAACGGTTCCCAGGGGCTCGGCGATGACGCAAGAGGCGAAAGCCTTTCTTGCGGACCTTGATTTCACTGGTCGCTATCGCGTTCCCTTTCAGTTCACCGAGGCGATCGGTCAGGCGCTGTCCACAAGCAGTTTCGTGATCCGCACGCAGGGCTCCGTCATCGAAGATGTGGACGGCAATGCCTATCTCGACGTGTCGGGCTCCTACGGCGTCAATGTGTTGGGTTACGACGTCTACAAGGCCTGCATCGAGGAAGCGGTCTTGCGTGCTGGTGAACTCGGCCCGGTTCTGGGCGCCTACCACCCGGTGGTGCTTGAAAACGCCCAGCGACTGGCCCGCATTTCGGGTCTGGATCAGGTGAGTTTCCACATGTCCGGAACCGAGGCGGTGATGCAGGCCGTGCGCCTGGCGCGCTATCACACGGGCAAGCGCCATCTCGTGAGGTTCTGCGGCGCTTACCATGGATGGTGGGAGGATGTGCAACCTGGTCCGGGCAATCCACTTCCGCCGCGCGAAACCTTTACGCTTCAGGACATGAGCGCGCGCAGTCTGAATGTGCTGCGAAGCCACGGCGACATCGCCTGCGTGCTCATCAACCCGCTGCAGGCGTTGCACCCCAACAGCTCCGCGCCTGGAGATTCCAGCCTGGTGGACAGCACCCGTCGCGCATCCTACGACCGCGCTGGCTACACGCAATGGTTGCAGCAGGTGCGCGAGGTGTGCACGGAACGCGGCATCGTGCTGATCTTCGACGAGGTGTTTCTCGGCTTCCGACTCGCCGCGGGTGGCGCACAGGAATACTTCGGCGTCAAGGCCGACATGGTCACCTACGGCAAGACGCTGGGCGGTGGTTTCCCCGTCGGCGTGGTGTGCGGCCGCAAGGACCTGATGAAGCGCTTTCG